>CAZJKK010000008.1:3307-28335 GCA_964546605.1 uncultured Clostridia bacterium | reverse complement strand
CGGTTATCCTAAGGAGTTAGCATTTAAAATTGCAGTAACAGCAATTCAAGAATTCCTTTTTGAAAATGAAATGAAGGTTTATCTCATAGTCTTTGATAAAAGTGCAGTAGATATAAGTGAAAAGCTGTTCAGTCGAATTAAAAAGTATATTGATGATAATTATGTTGATGAAAGACATGAAAAAAGCAGGACGTTAAAATATTATGAAAGCCGAGCATTAGAAGAATTTGATAATCTAGAAATTAATTATTTATTAAACCAAGCAATTTCAGAGCCTCCAAAAAGTAAAAGAAACTTAGAGGATGTTGTGAAAAACTTAGATGAAACATTTTCGGAAATGCTTTTAAGATTAATTGATGAAAAAAACAGGACAGATGTTGATACATACAAAAGAGCAAACATAGATAGAAAGCTGTTTTCAAAAATAAGGACAGATAAGTATTATAAACCTAAAAAATCAACTGCACTGGCACTTTCTATTTCATTGGAATTAAATATTGATGAAACCAAGGATTTGCTTGGCAAGGCTGGATATGCATTGTCTCATAGCAGCAAATTTGATATAATAGTTGAATATTTCATAACAGAAGAAATATATAACATACTTGATATTAATGAAGCATTGTTTGCCTTTGATGAAAATTTACTTGGTGTATAATTAATAATTACATAAACATATGAAGATAAAAGTCGCTTTTAATGCGACCTTTATTTTCTTATAAATGATATTCTCTATATATAAAATAAATGGAGGCTATTATGAAAGAAAAATTAACTGAATTAGTTTTTATTTTAGACAGAAGCGGTTCAATGTCAGGGCTTGAAAATGACACAATAGGTGGATTTAATTCCATGGTTGACAAACAAAAAAAAGAAAAAGGAGAGGCTTTGGTAACAACCGTATTATTTGATCACGAATATGAAATTTTACATGACAGGTGCAGTATTCATAACATGAAATCAATAACAGGCAAAGAATATTTTGTAAGAGGCTCTACTGCACTTCTTGATGCTATAGGACTAACAATTAACAGGATAGGCAACTTATTGTCTCAAGAAGAGGAGGATGAGCGCCCGAGTAAGGTTGTGTTTGTAATAATAACAGATGGAATGGAAAACTCAAGCTCAGAATTTTCATATAACAAAATCAAAAAAATGATTGAACACCAAAAAACAAAATATTCATGGGACTTTATGTTTTTAGGTGCCAATATAGATGCAATCCAAACTGCATCCAGGTTTGGAATAAATGAAGACAGAGCAGTAAATTTTGTAAGTGACAGTGAAGGAACTAAGCTTAATTACAAGGTTGTTTCAGAAGCTGTAAGTTCATTTAGGCAGGGTAAAAATGTAGAAGCAGATTGGAAGCTTGAAATACAACAGGATTACGAAAAAAGAAATAAAAAAAGAATATAAAAATTCTAAGGAGGGGAGAGCAATCTCTCCTTATTGTTTATAAAACTATTTATCTTTTTATTAAAATTTGATAAAATAAATTAAATAACTATAGGAGACGAAAATTGAAAACAAGCGAAAAAATATTTCAAGAAAATTCTTATACAACTGAGTTACAAGCAGAAGTAATAAGCTGCACACAAAAAGATGATTATTATGAAGTAATACTGAATAAAACTATTTTTTATCCACACATGTCAGGCGGTCAGCCCAAGGATGAAGGAACAATAAATAATATAAAAGTATTTGATGTACAGGAACAAGAGGATACTATAATACATAAGCTTAAGGAACCTGTAGAAGGAACTGTTTCTCTTTCAATAGATTTTAATACAAGATTTGATTATATGCAGCAGCACACAGGTCAGCATATATTGTCATATGCTTTTGATGAGCTCTTCAATGGCCGTACAGTTGGATTTCACTTAAGTGACAATTATACAACTATTGATTTAAATATACTATTGACAGAAGATATGATAGAACAAGCAGAATTCTTAAGCAATAAAATAGTTTTTGAAAATAGGGGAATTTTTGCAAAGGTATATACCTATGAAGAAGCAATAGAATTAGGATTAAGAAAAACACCAATAGACCTAGATTATTTAAGAATCATATCTATTGATGGCTACGACAAAGTTGCCTGTGGGGGTACTCATGTGAATAAAACAGGAGAAATTGGTTTAATTAAAATAATTAAGACGGAAAAACATAAAGACGGCACCAGGGTTGAGTTTTTATGCGGAAAAAGAGCACTGAAGGACTATATGACAAAACATAAACGCATAACTGAGCTTTCTTACATGCTTACTTGCAGGGATGATATGGTTGTAGATAACTTTAACAAGGTATTAAATGAAAATAAAAAGCTTAAAAAGGATTTTAACACATTAAATGCATTGCTTAATGGATACAAAGCAAAGGAATTTAAAGAAGATGCTATTAACAAGGATGGAGTAAATTATATATTTTCTAAAACAGACAATGACGTTAAAGATTTAAGATCTATTTGCTCCATAATTACAGAAGGTGAAAGCTATGTGACTGTTCTTGTATCAGAAGGGGAAAATGCATGTAACCTTGTAATTGGCCAATCAAAAAATTTAAAATATAATTTAAAAAATATTTTTGAAAAGTGCAAACAAATAATTAACGGTAAAGGTGGAGGAAATAATTTTCTTCTTCAATGTACAGGAGATATGCTCAAGGGTGATGAATGCTTAGCAGTATCAAAAGATATTCTATTAAATTCTAATATTATTGTTTAGGTATAATTTATTTGGATATATAAATATAAAGGAGGGATGTTATGAATAAAATTCTGGTACCTGTTGATGGTTCAAATGCATCCATAAGCGCTGTAAAAAAAGCAATAGAGTTAGCACATAAATTTGATGCAAGCATAAAACTTATATCTGTTGTTAAGTCTAGTGATAATAGGAAAGCAGTTAGAAATGATAATTTATGGAGTGCTGTTGATGGCTCTATCATTACAAATAGTGCAGAGCTTGAAAAGAAGCTTGAAAACACATATGTAGAAAATTCCAATATGCTTTTAAATCAAATAGTCACAAAATTGGATTTCAACAGAATAAGAGTAGAAAAAGAAGTTTTAATTGGCGAACCCTTTGAAAAAATAGTAGAAACGGCTAAAAATGGCAATTTTGATTTAATAGTTATGGGCAATAGAGGATACTCAAAGGTTAAAAGATTTTTTGTTGGTTCCGTAACGCAAAAAGTTATTTCTGAAGCACCATGCCCTGTGTTAGTAATAAAAAGCTATTTTGAGCCATAATAAATAAAAAATTATAAAATAAACTACCTTAAGAAAAATTTAAGGTAGTTTTTTAGTGCATTTTTTAAAAGACCTTAAAAATTTCGTTACAATTTCCGAATATTTTAAAAAGAGGTATGCTATGAGAGAAATTGACAGAAAAGCCATATTGGCAAAGAATGATAAAAATTACACGGAAAAATTCCTTAAAGATTATGAAAATTATATTTTAAAAACAGCTAATCAAGTTACTGGAAAATATGTATCAAAAAGTGATGATCAGTGGTCTGTTTCATTGTCCGCATTTCATGAGGCAATACAAGCGTATTCCTTTGATAAAGGAAGCTTTTTATCCTTTTCAGCACTAGTTATAAAAAGAAGACTTTTTGATTATATAAAAAAGCAGTCAAAGCACTTTTGTGAAGTGGCTATAAACCCGTATATTTTTGATAGTGATTCAGATGAAGACGATATAAATATAAAGCAGGAAGTTATGAGTAAGGTAGCAATTAAAGATGATAATGATGCTAAATTAGAAATTGATGCAATATCCCAAGTGTTAGAGGAATATAATATTTCTTTTTTTGATTTAGCTCATGTTTCTCCAAAAGCAAATAAAACAAAGACAGCTTGCGCAAAAGCAATTTTATACATATGTGAAAACAAAATATTATTTAATGAAATGAAAAGAGCAAAATTGTTGCCAATAAAAATTTTAGAAAATAATTTAAATGTACCCAGAAAAATTTTAGAACGTCACAGAAAATATATAATAGCTGGGGCAGAGATAATTTCCGGAGATTATCCCATACTTTCAGAATACTTAAGGTTTATTAAAGAGGAGCAAAGTTGAAAGGAATCATTTTAGAAACAAGGGAAAAAGAAGCAGTCATATTATATGATAATGGAATTATTTCAAAAATTAAAAACAAGAATTATGAAAAAGGACAGGTGTTAAAAATGAATAACAAATCAAAATTATTTATAAAGGCAGGAAGTATAGCAGCAGCATTTTTAATAACAGCAGGAACAGGTTTTGCATATATTGCTCCACAAACTTATGTAAGCTTGGATGTTAATCCATCAATTGAATATAAGCTAAATTCATTTGATAGAGTAATATCAGTTGTGGCAGTAAATGATGATGGAGAAAAAATTGTTCAGGAGCTTGATGTACAAAACGATAAAATTACTAAGGCAGTGTTAAAAACATTAGAAAAGCTTAAAGCTGAAGGATATCTTACAGAAGATGAGTTTGCAGGTGTAGTAATTGCTGTTTCTAACAAAAGCAATGATAAATCCGATAAAATTGCAAATGAGATAGAAGAAGAATTAGATAAAGATGAAGAAAAAGACATTGATAATGAAGAAAAAGACATTGATAATGAAGAAAAAGATTTAGATGATGAAGATGAAACGAACAAAGAAGACAAAAAAGATATAGAAGACAAAGAAGACGATGATTCTGACGATCAAAATGATGAAGACAGTGATATTGATGTAATTGTTGAGGCAGTTGGCAGAGAAAGGGTAGAAGAAGCAAGAAAATTGAATGTTACACCGGGTAAATTGAATCTTGTGCAAAAACTCATAGCTGCTTCTGATGATTTTGATGATATAACAGAAGAACAATTGCAACAGCTTCTAAAGCTTTCTGTTAAAGAAATAAATAAAATGACACAAGCTTATAATAAAGGGTTAGATGTTGAATATACATTTGAAGTTGATGAAGATGAAGACGAAAGTGAAGAATTAGTTGATAACAAGGATAAAAAAGAGTCTGTAAAACTATCTGATGTAAAACAAAATGAAAAAGAAGATGATGAAAAAAACGAAAAATTAAAACAACAAAATGAAAAGAAAAATATAAAAGAAGAAAAAAATGAAAACAATAATAATGGAAAAATAAAAGACAAAGAAAACAAAGAAAACAAAGACAGAGATTAGTTGCAGTGCTAATGCTTGAATCCCCCAAAAAATAAGATGGATCTTCCGTCTTATTTTTTTGTTGATTTTTGATAGATGATTTGATAATATATAATTTATATAATTTTTTGTTAATTACTGAGGTAAAAATGGATAAATTAAAGAAAATGATAATAGAACGCGGAGAAATAAAAGAAGGCAACGTACTTAAGGTTGATAGTTTTTTAAATCATCAGCTTGATGTTGAATTCTTATATGAAATGGGAAAAGAATTTTACGACCTTTTTAAAGATAAACAAATAAATAAAATATTGACAATAGAAGTTAGCGGTATTGCAATTGCATCTATGGCAGCACTTCATTTCAAGGTTCCTGTGGTTTTTGCAAAAAAATCAGAAAGTCTAAATCTAGATAAGGATATATTAAAGGCAAAAGTTATTTCTTATACTAAGAAAAAAGAATATAACATTATGATTAGTAAAAAATATTTAAACGAAAATGACAGGCTTTTAATAATCGATGATTTTTTAGCTGAAGGAAATGCCATGAAAAGCTTAATTGATTTAGCACTTGAAGGCAACGCAAAGGTAGAAGGTATCGGAATTGCCATTGAAAAGGGATTTCAAAAGGGCGGAGGCAAATTAAGGGATTTAGGCTATAATTTAAAGAGCCTCGCAATTATTGACCAAATGCAAGATGGCCAAATAGTTTTTAGAGAAGACTAATTTAAAAAAATACAAAATAGACCGTTAAAAACGGTCATGTTTTTTGTACTCAATTAGTAAGTAGGAAAGTTCCATGCGGTAATGCTACTATTCATAAAACCTGCAGGTATGATTTATTTTATTAAGGTTATTCCAGGTTATTTTGTCTAATGCTCCTGTAACAGGAAGATTAGAAAGCTTTTGAAATTGCTTTACAGCTATTTCTGTTGACTCATCAAAAATCCCTGTTAGTTGAACAGCTTCATAATTTTTAAATTTTTTGGCAAAATTATTTAAAATGATTTGTAATATATATATTAAATTGCTTTCATCTCCAATTTTATATTCCAATTTGTTGTTGGGAAAGCATGTTACACTTTGAGCTGGAGTTATATTTTGTATGCAGCAGTTATGTTCATTCAATATTTTCCTCCAGGTTATTAAATCAACCTTTCCTGTTACAGGTAGGTTAAATTTCATTTGAAATATTTTTACAGCATTTTGTGTTTCTGCATCATATATACCAGTAGCCAAAACCTTTGGAATATCAGCATGAACCTGGGCAATATCTCTTAGGTTTAGTTGGATTTCTAAAATTGGGTTATTTGCTTTCATGAAATCTAGCTTGCTTTTCATTTTAACCTCCTTGCTTTTTTGTAATATTTATTGGCTTCCCATTTCGTTTCCGGGAAACTGACCTACATTTCTTGTATTTCCAAATCTTAAATTTCTATATATTAAAACAATTCTGTTCCATGTGTATTGGTTGACAACACCGGTTTCATCAATGCCAAAATATCTTTGAAATTCCCTTACTGCTTGCTCTGTTTGTGGGCCATAAATTCCATCAGGCTCAACAGGAGGAAGACCTTCTAAAATTGTAGCAATATATGAAAGGTATTGTTGAATGAGGTATACATCTGCACCTTCTGAGCCTGTACTGTATACTATTCCTGGCCATAATAGGGAAGGAAGAGCTATGGCAGATGGTGGCAATGTATTTAATATTCCCACAACAGCATTGTACATGGCATTCCATGTAGGTTCGTCTACAATACCAGTTATTGGCAAGTTAAAAGTTTTTTGGAATTCCATGATGGCGGTTCGAGTTTGTGTATCAAGTACTCCATTAATGTCAACTTTGGGAATAGAATTATAATATATTGACAATACGTTTAGAAAATATTGAACTACTTGAACCCTTGGAACTACTTCACTGGAGCCTGGAGTTGGAACATATTGTTGCAGGTCGCTTATGATTATTCCTGATGAAGTTAATTCTGCTAAACTGGTTACAGCCGTATAAATTTGACGTATACGGTACCAAGTCGCCTTATCTATTACACCTGTTACAGGCAAACTAAAAATTTGCTGGAATGCTTCAACTGCCACTTGTGTTGCTGCATCAAATGTTCCGTTAGGAGATGGTATTTTGGGAATTGCAGGATAATTTGTTGATATGGTATTTAAAGCAAGCTGCATGGAAAATACATATGGATTGTTATCTCCTAATTGTAATGGAATTCCCGGATATGTTTCGTAGGCTTCAGCTAATGGTGTATCCGTATTTAAGTTTATGTTATCACCGTAGTAATATTGGAGAATCTCATAAGGGGCATTACCTTGATTTGCTAATGTTACGGTACCCCATTGGGATAACCCGGGGCATTGCACTGTTCGCCCATCACAAAATTGAGCGTAAAGAGGCTCTAATTGTCCTTGTCTTGTAATGTAACTATCAAATATTTCATCAACTAGAATAGAAACAGAATCATACACACCTCTGTTATGTACATAAGCTTGGTCATAACGAGTATCATTAGTTATATCAAAATTATAACCTCTTGATCTGTACCATTCTGTAAAAATTCTGTTTAATGCAACAGATGTGATTGCATAAATGTTTGCCCTTAAGGCGCTTTCAGGCCATGTGGGATAAAGCTCACTTGAAGCAACATTTTTAATATAATCAAGAAAAGAAACTGTGACATTTTCTGCAGGCTCATCTGGAGCACCTAAATGTACAGTTATAGCTGATGGAATAACCACTTGGGTTAAACCTGGTACTTGTATACTCATATTAACACCACCTAATCGTTTGAAATATCAATTGGACTTGGGGGAATTACAAATGTCATATCAGGGTTGGTTGTAGTACCTGCTGGCACAGGTATAAGGTCAACTGCAATATTTGTTGTAGTATTTGGGAAAACCCTTAAGTCTAAAAGATTATAGGTATAATAATTAATGGCTTGAGCCCTTAGGTTATAGGTAGAAAAAAAATATTTGGAGCTTTCTAAGGGATTAAATTGGTCATAATATACCGGTACTTCAACCTTTGGAACTTGGCCGTTAGCATCAGTTACAAGATGATAAAGGGCATATTCTTCATTGTTTTCATCTAAGGTATATATTGTAACTACGGCATCTGCAACAGGAAGTGCACCTGAAGCTGTAAAAACACCAATGGAAAGATAACCAACTTCCTCAGGTGTTTCTGCAGGTAACTCACCAGGTGCTGCAGGAATGTTACCGGGAGGCAGCTCTTGTACGGGTGTAACAGGAGCTTCGGGAGCAGGTGTTTCCTGTGCAAAAACAGAAGCAGAGTCAATATTGCTAGCTATTCGATTTTTTGCTTGCTGTATCTGTCTATGAGTAAATGAATTATTTACTAAACATGAAGCAGGAATAAATGGTGAGCAATAATTTTTACTATTCAAATTAATTCTCAGTCCTTTCTTTAAAATATAATGCAAATAATACTTATTATATGCAGGTCAAATTATTTTGTTTATAACAAAATTGTTGGATGATGTGTAACCTTTATAGAACAAAAAAATGAGGTAATCTACTTTTTATGTAATTGTCTCATTATGTTTATTAATTTGTTTATTATTTAGTTTTTCTTATGGATATTTCTCCTGAATGGAGTGTTTCCTTGTGACCATCATCGTGAAACACCACAAGTCCACCATATTCATCTATGTCCTCTGCATATCCTTCATACCATTCGTTATTTTTTAAGTATTTTATTCTTTCACCTATAATCATAGAACGTTCCTTGTAAATGTTAAGGAATTCTCGACTTTTTAGATTATCTATCACATATAAAATATTGTTAATTATTTCTGCAGTTAGATGATTTCTTATGCTGTTACCATTATCAGAAGTAAAAATTGCGCCTGCTGTTTCCTTTAATTCATTTGGAAAATTTTCAGTTTTGACATTTAATCCAATCCCGACAATAATGTTGTTAATTGTACCACTTTCCATATCTGTTACTGCTTCTGTAAGTATTCCGCATACCTTTTTGTCATTAATAAAAATATCATTTACCCATTTAATTTTCGTTTCGCTTGGGGTAAACTTTTCTATTGCAAGGCATACTGCTACAGCAGCAGCAGTTGTAATTAAAACAGAATCAGATACTTCCAGATTAGGTTTTAAAATAATGCTCATATATATACCTGAACTGGATGGAGAATAGAAGCTTCTTCCCATTCTGCCTCTGCCTGATGTTTGTTCCTCTGATAAAACAACCGTGCCATGAGATGCATTTTTCATTGTTAATAGCTTTGCTTCTGTATTTGTTGAGCCTATTGTTTTATGAACTGTAATTGGAATATCCTTGTATTCATTGTTTAAAAATGGACGTATTCCTTCAGAGGATAAAACATCAGATGATATGGATAAGGAATAACCCTTATTTGATACCCCATTAATTTCATATCCTTCCTCTTTTAATGAATTAATTGCTTTCCATACTGCAGTTCTTGAAACTCCTAATTTTTCTGCTAATTCTTGACCGGAAATACTTTCTCCCTTGTACCTTTCTAATATATGTAAAACCTCTGTTTTAATCGACATATGTACACCTCAATTTTTTATTAATTTAAAAACAAAAATAATATTAAAGTCTTTGTTTTTATCATTATATAAATTTATTTAAAAATTATCAACCAAATATTTGTGTTAAGTTAACGATTAAGTGTTAAAATAAAAATTTGATATTATCATAAAATATTGTTATAATTAACAGTTGATTAATGAAATTTTTTTACAGAGAGGAACTTTTTTTTGAACTTAGTAAATTTTAAAGACGCACGAGATAAATATTTTTTTATAGATGTAAGAAGCCCTTCTGAATATGAGGATGATACTATAAAAGGAGCCATAAATATTCCGATTCTTAATGATGAAGAAAGAAAAGAAGTTGGAACAACATATGTGCAAATAGGCAGGGATGAGGCAAAAAGGCTTGGAGTAAAGTTTATTTCTCCTAAAATGCCGGAAATTTTTGACCAGGTATTAGAATTAAAACACAAGCACAATTTCCTAGCTGCTTTTTGTTCAAGAGGAGGATATAGAAGCACTTATTTTGCTACTGTTTTTAGTTCTATAGGTATTCCTGTTTGCCAGTTAGAGGGAGGATACAAAAGCTACCGCAAAGAAGTTATGGGGTCTCTTCCAGAACTAAATAATAAAATCACATATATTGTATTAAATGGCAACACAGGAGTAGGAAAAACTGAAATACTTCATTTCCTTTCTGACAAAGGATACTCTGTACTTGATTTAGAGGGTGCAGCAAACCATAGGGGGTCAGTTTTGGGAAGTATTGGAATAGGATCATGTAATTCTCAAAAGAAGTTTGAATCTAACATTTATGAACAGCTAATGAACGCAAGGGATAATTATGTCTTTGTTGAAGCAGAAAGCTTAAAAATTGGTAGTGTGAGCATACCAAAATATATTTACAACAGGTTAAAAGATGGGGTACAAATTTTTATTGATGCTGATTTACAGCAAAGAGTATTAAATTTAAAGAAAGATTATATTTTAAACGACAATTGGCAGGAAGAATCTGTAAAAGCTATAGATAATCTATCTAAATATATTCCAAAAGATAAATTAGATAATCTTAAATTAGAAGTCATGAATGGAAATTTTGATTTTGTAGCAACGGCTCTTATGGAAAAATATTATGATCCCATGTATAGCTTTAAATCTGATAAATTAGATTATTCAGAAATTTTCAAATACAATCATTCTGCCAATGAAGCTGCTGATAAAATAATCAGTTGGTATTTTGAAAAATTTAAAAAATAGTATAACGAGGTGAATACCACCTATTTCATGGGTAGTGGGTACCTTATAATAACAGGTGGTGTATCATCTGTTTATTTCCTGATTTTATGGCCAATATGTAAATTATGGGTTTAAATAAAGAAAAATTATGTTATAATATTGGAAGGGAGATTGATTGCTTAATCAAATAGCAATTAATAATTAATATCAAGGGGTATATTATGAATATAATTGTTAGGCGGGAAACAGAAAACGATTGCAAAACTACAGAATATGTTGTTGAAAAGGCATTTGAAAAGTTAGCAGGCAAGCACGATGAACATTTATTGGTTGCTAATCTTCGAAAAAGCGATGCCTTTGTACCAGAGCTTAGTTTAGTGGCAGAAATTGAGGGTGGAGTTGTAGGTCACATATTACTTACTAAGCTTAATATTAAAAACGAAAAAAATACTTATGGTTCTTTAGCATTAGCTCCAATTTCTGTGTTACCTGAATTTCAAAACAAGGGTATTGGTAGCAAGTTAATATTTGAAGGTATTAAAATTTCAAAACAACTGGGCTATAGATCAATAATTGTTCTTGGTCACAAGGACTATTACCTGAAATTTGGGTTTAGACCTGCAAGCATGTGGGGAATTAAATCTCCATTTAATGTTAAAGATGAGCACTTCATGGCATTAGAGCTTGAAGATTATAGCCTTTTTGGTGTTCATGGAAATGTTGAATATGCAAAAGAATTTTTTTAAGATTATTGACTTACACTCAAATAATTTATAAATTCCGATATTTCTTGACATTAATTGGGTTTTCATATAATGTAGTAAATGTGTAATAATTAGGAATAATAGGAGCTATGAAATATATCCTTTATGTGGGCACTTGGGAATATGGAGCTTATAGTGCAACCGACTGGCAATTAATAACTATTTATTAATTGCTTTTATTGTGTAAAGGTTTTATTTTATTGATAAGAAAAGGAAGGATGTAGTATGGTAAATATTTTAATTGTTGATGATTCAATTTTTTCTCAAAAAATAACAGCAAGTCTGCTAAAAAAGTATTTAAACAATTTGGAAATTAGTTATGCAAATGATGGACAAGAAGGGTTTATTAAATATCAAGAACTAAAACCTGATTATATCTTTCTTGATTTGTTGATGCCTAAAATAGATGGTTTTGAATTAATAAAGATGATTAAAGAGCATGATGAAAATGCTAAAATAATTGTTTTATCAGCTGATGTACAAAAAAATGTACAAAATGAGATTAGCTCATACAATGTAATATCATTTATCAATAAACCATTTAATGATGAAAAGGCAGAATTAATTTGCCAATTGATTAGGAGCAAGCTATGAGTGATATTAGTTTAGAATTAGACATTTTAAGGGAATTATTCAATATAAGTGTTGGAAAAGCTTCGAGTTTATTATCAGAAATAATTGAGAGAAAAATAATGCTTAAGGTACCTGATGTTAAGTTAGTTAGTTTAAAAAACAGCAATAAGGAAGAATTTCTTTTGGAAAATTCTGAAGGGATATACATGATATCTTCAATTTCTTTTGAACGTGATCTTCAGGGGAAAGCAAGCTTGATTTTTTCTGTTGAAAAAATGAGAACATTTATTGACCTTTGCCTAAAAAATGATGGATCAGAAGAATATTTTGATATGAATTTTTCTGATGTAGATTTCGATGTAATAAAGGAAATCGGAAATATCGTTTTAAATTCAGTTATTGGAGAGGTAGGAAACCTATTAAACTTAAAAGTATCATATACATTGCCTGAAGTTCAAATTTACAACGGGTCAGAGTTTTTAAAAGATATTGATGGAAAGTTTACACATGTTCTAATACTAAATATAACATTTTTAATTGAAAATACGAAAATTGAGGGTGCAATTTTTGTTCATTTAACTATTAATTCTTTTTCTGATATTATGGAAAAAATAAAAAAGATTGAGGATGAGCTTCATGAGTGATTTTTGCCAAGTTTTAGACTATGTGCATGAAGGAATAATTATTATAAATGAGAATTTTGAAATATGTTATTGGAATAAAAATATGAAAACCATAACAAATCAAAGATTTGAAGATGTTGAAAATAAAAATATATTAGAGGTATTGCCCAATTTAAATACTAATTATTTCAAGAAAATTGCTAATGATTTGTTCACAAATGGAAATAAGGCATTTCTATCTGCCGCAATGCATAAACATTTAATAAATGAAAAAATTGATTTTAACTTATATTTAAGTGTAATAGACGAAGGTAAATCTAAATATTTGTTGATGGAGATCGTTGATGTAACAAGTCAATTCATGCAAATAAATAAGCTGAAAAATTATGTGAATGAATTATATAAATTAAATTTGGAATTAAAAGAAAAAGAAAGAATTATTGAAAAATTGGCGTATTATGATAATTTAACCGGTGTTGCAAATCGTTCCTTATTTTATGAGCTTGCTGAAAAGATGCTTGAAAGTGCTAAAAGAAATAATAATATAATGTGCTTAATGTTTATAGATATTGATAAGTTCAAAAGCATTAATGACAAATATGGACATGAAGTAGGCGATAAAGCAATTATAAAGGCTGCTGAAATATTAAATGATGCCGTAAGAGAAAATGATATTGTAGCACGATATGGCGGTGATGAATTTTTAATTCTGTTATCACAAATTAAATCACATGAGGATTACAAAATAGTAATGTCGAGAATTGTTAATAATAAAAGTAATTTTATAGTAATAGAAGGGGAAGAAATCGAAATATCAATGAGTATTGGTATGAGTTTTTACCCAAATGATGGTGAAACTATAGACAAGCTTTTGACAAAAGCAGATAAAGAAATGTATATAGAGAAGGAACAAAGAAGAAAATTAATTTAATAAATTTAATAAAGCTTA
Source organism: uncultured Clostridia bacterium (assembly GCA_964546605.1). Lineage (GTDB taxonomy): Bacteria > Bacillota > Clostridia > Tissierellales > Sedimentibacteraceae > Sedimentibacter. The sequence continues at coordinate 14,479 of CAZJKK010000008.1, read as the reverse complement.
CATAAATTTTACAAAAATATTGTTGACATGCATTAAAACTTCTGTTATTATGCATAATAATACGAAATATAAAAGCATTGATGGAGAAAAAACTTTTCAAAGGATGGTTACAGAGAGTCGGCGGTGGTGTAAGCCGATACTATCATGAAAACACACTCGCTCCTGAGCTGATTTTCTGAAATTAGTAGGAAAATACGTTGCCCCGTTAAAGGCTAAGATTTGTTAGAATCTGATGAGTGGTTTTCTTTTGGTATACGTACATATAGAAGACAATTTGGGTGGTACCGCGGATAATGTCCGTCCCTGAGAGTATATAATACTTTCATGGACGGATTTTTTGTTTCCTAAAAAGCGCAATCTTATTAGATTCTATTTCAACTAAAAAATTGGAGGATTGAAATGGAAAGAATTATCAAAATTTTTGACACAACATTAAGAGATGGTGAACAATCACCAGGCTGCAGCATGAACATGAAGGAAAAAATTGAAATGGCCCAACAGCTGGAACGCATGAATGTGGATATTATTGAAGCGGGATTTGCAGCAGCTTCTCCTGGAGACATGCTATCTATTCAGGAAATATCTAAAAGCGTAAAGAATTGTATTGTAACTAGCTTGGCTCGTTCCAACAAGGATGACATTGACAAGGCATGGGAAAGTTTGAAATATGCAGCTTACCCAAGAATTCACGTATTCTTGGCAACGTCACCCATACACATGAAATATAAATTGAAAATGTCTCCTGAAGAAGTTTTAAAAACAACAGAAGAAATGGTTGCTTATGCAAAATCATTGTGTAGCGATATAGAATTTTCCTGTGAAGATGCAACAAGAAGCAATGTGGACTTTATATCAAAGGTTATACAAAAGGCTATTCAAGCAGGAGCCTCAACAATAAATATACCTGATACTGTGGGGTATTCAACTCCTGATGAATATTACAGCTTTTTAACAGCAATCATAGAAAGGTGTCCTGAACTTAAAACCGTAGACATGTCAACTCATTGCCACAATGATTTAGGCCTTGGTGTTGCAAATACATTGGCGGCAATTAAAGCCGGCGCTACACAGGTGGAATGTACAATTAACGGTATAGGTGAAAGAGCAGGCAATGCAGCATTAGAAGAAATAGTAATGGCTATAAAAACAAGAAAAGATATAATAAAGGCTGATACAAGGATAGATACAAAACAAATCATGAGAAGCAGCAACTTGTTAACAAGAATTACAGGCGTTAAGGTGCAGCCTAACAAGGCAATAGTAGGTGCAAATGCCTTTTCTCATGAATCAGGAATACATCAACATGGAGTTTTAAATAACAAAGAAACATATGAAATTATAACTCCTGAATCCATAGGGCTTGAAACAAACAAATTAGTGCTGGGAAAACACTCGGGAAGACATGCTTTCAATGATAAATTAAAGCAGTTAGGATACACATTAACAAAGGAAAAATTAGATGAAGCATTTAAAAATTTCAAGGAACTGGCAGACAAAAAGAAAAGTGTATATGATAAGGATATTGAAGCATTAGTATCAAGGCAAAGGATTCAAATACCAAAGACATATGAGTTAAATAATTATATTATTAATACAGGAAATGTAATAAATCCTACAGCAATGGTATCGGTCAAGAAGGAAGGTAAGCTGCATGAAGAGGTTGCAACAGGAGATGGACCAATTTATGCATCCTTTAAGGCAATAGAAAAAATTGTGGGCAAGGAATTAAAATTAGATGATTTTTCTCTTAGTGCAGTAACTGAAGGAGAAGATGCACTTGGAGATGCAGTTGTGAGATTAAGAGAAAACGGAATTAATTTTACAGGCAGAGGATTAAGCACAGATGTTATTGAAGCCAGTATAATTGCTTATATAAATGCTGTTAATAAAATGATATATGCAAATCAACAAATATAACCGGAGGACATAAAAATGGGAATGACTATGACACAAAAAATACTTGCAGCACATGCAGGGCTAAAGGAAGTAAAAGCAGGGCAGTTTATAGAAATTAAACTGGATTTGGTTCTTGGAAATGATATTACAGCTCCTGTTGCTATAAAAGAATTTGAAAAAATGGGAGCAAAAGAAGTGTATGACAAGGACAAGGTGGTAGTTGTTCTTGACCACTTTGTGCCCAACAAGGATATAAAATCAGCAGAACAATGTAAGGTATCAAGAGACTTTTGTAAAGCTCAAAATATTACAAATTTCTTTGATGTGGGACAAATGGGTATTGAACATGCATTACTTCCTGAAAAGGGATTGATAGTGGCAGGTGAAACATGCATTGGCGCAGATTCTCACACATGCACATATGGAGCACTAGGAGCATTTTCCACGGGAATCGGTTCAACAGATATGGCAGCAGGCATGGCAACAGGAGAAGCATGGCTTAAGGTACCATCAGCAATTCGTTTCAATCTTACAGGGAAACCAAGCAAGTATGTAAGCGGTAAGGATGTTATTCTGTATATAATAGGTAAAATAGGCGTGGATGGCGCATTGTACAAATCAATGGAATTTGCAGGGGAAGGCATAAAGCATTTATCCATAGATGACAGATTTACCATTGCAAACATGGCTATTGAAGCTGGAGGAAAAAACGGAATATTCCCTGTGGATGAAAAAACCATTGAATACATGAAAGAACATTCAAAAAAAGAGTATACAATTTATCAAGCAGATGAAGATGCTGTATATGATGAAATTATTAATATAGATTTAAGTGCTTTAAAACCAACTGTAGCATTCCCTCACCTTCCGGAAAACACCAAATCTATTGATGAGGTAGGAGATATAAAAATTCATCAAGCTGTTATAGGTTCCTGTACTAACGGAAGAATTGAGGATATGAGGATTGCAGCTGAAATTTTAAAGGGACGAAAAGTTCACCCGGATGTACGAACAATAATTATTCCGGCAACACAGTCAATTTACAAACAATGTATTACTGAGGGATTGGCTGAAATATTTATTGATGCAGGTGCAATAATAAGCACTCCTACTTGCGGACCATGTCTTGGTGGTTATATGGGCATATTGGCTGATGGGGAAAGGTCAATATCTACAACAAACAGAAACTTTGTAGGACGTATGGGACACACGGGCTCTGAAGTATATCTGGCAAGCCCTGCAGTAGCAGCAGCATCAGCAATTAAAGGCAAAATAACAAATCCAAATGATATGGAGTAATGGAGGATATTAAATGAATGTACAAGGAAAAGTTTTTAAATACGGTAATGATATAGATACAGATGTAATTATACCTGCAAGATATTTAAATGTGGCAGATGAAAAGGAACTTGCCAAGCACTGCATGGAAGATATAGATAAAAACTTTGTAAACTCTGTTAAGAACGGAGACATAATTGTTGCACAAAAAAACTTTGGCTGCGGCTCATCAAGAGAACATGCTCCACTCGCCATAAAAGCTTCGGGAGTATCATGTGTTATAGCTAAAAGCTATGCCAGAATTTTTTACAGAAATGCATTTAATATTGGACTTCCTATTCTTGAATGTGAAGAAGCAGCAGACAAAATTCAAGCAGGTGATGAAGTAAGTGTTGATTTTAAAAATGGAATAATAACCAATATAACTAAAAATGAAAAATATACGGCAGAGCCGTTTCCAGAATTTATAGAGAAAATAATACAAAACGAAGGACTTGTTGGGTATGTTCAAAACAAATTAAGCAAGAACAATAGGAGAGAGCATGAATTATAAAATAGCAGTTATAAAAGGTGACGGCATAGGACCTGAAATTGTTGACGAAGCCATAAAAGTTTTAAATAAAGTAGGGGAAAAATTTAATCATAAATTTGAATATACAGAAGCTTTTGCAGGAGGGGCAGCCATAGATTTAACGGGAGTACCGCTTCCTGATGAAAGTTTGGAAATATGTAAAAATAACGATGCTCTTTTGTTTGGAGCAGTTGGAGGACCTAAATGGGACAGCTTGCCAAGCAACTTAAGACCGGAAATCGGAGGACTTCTTGCTTTACGTAAGGGACTTAATCTTTACACAAACATTAGACCTGCCATTATGTTTGATGAATTAAAAGATGCATGTCCTTTAAGACCTGATATTGTTGAGGGAGGAATGGATGTAGTTATTTTAAGAGAATTAACAGGTGGAATTTATTTTGGGAAAAAATTTACTGAAAAAGATTATGCTTGCGACCACATGGAATATTCGAAATATGAAATTGAGCGTATTGCAGAACAAGCATTTAAAATTGCACAAATAAGAAATAAGAAAGTAACAAGTGTTGATAAATCAAATGTTCTAGAAACATCAAAGCTTTGGAGAAAAACAGTTGAAGAAGTAGCAAAAAAGTATCCTGAAGTACAGCTTAATCATATGTATGTGGATAATGCCGCAATGCAGCTTGTTATAAATCCCAAGCAATTTGATGTAATAGTGACAGAAAACATGTTTGGGGACATATTGTCTGATGAAGCGAGCGTCATAACAGGCTCTATAGGCATGCTTCCTTCAGCATCACTAGGGGACAACAACTATGGCATGTATGAACCTATACATGGTTCTGCCCCGGATATTGCAGGTCAAGGGAAAGCAAATCCAATAGCAACAATTCTTTCAGTTGCCATGATGTTAAAATACACATTTAATCTTGTGGAAGAATCTCAAGCAGTAGAAAATGCTGTGAAAAAAGCATTGAGTGATGGCTACAGAACATCAGATATAGCAAGACATAATAAAAATCACATATTAAGTACAAAAGCAATGGGCGCTGTAATAGCAGCAAATATATAAGCTTCTAGATTAGAATTTCAATGTTAAAAAAAGCTACTCATGGTGGCTTTTTTTATTGCAATAAATAATTTTTTCCAATTTTGTGGTTAAACTTTACTTTTTGCGGTATAATGTTAAAAAGATATCAAATAATAATTAGCTTTGTAAAGGTAATAATACAGAAGAAATAGGTTAAACTAAATAAAATTATTTAAATAAGGAGGGATTATGAAAAAACCTATTGTATTGTTTGTGTGTTTGATAGCATTGCTTTTAGTAGGCTGCACACAAAACGAAGCACCACCTGCTCCTGTCACGCCGCCTGCTAACAATGATAATCAAGTTCAAATTCCAAAACCTGAGGATATGATTACCGATCCTGAGCATTACAAGGAAGTTCACCCCTTAATTTATGAATCATTTATGAAAACCTCAACAATGGGAGATGGCACTGAAGAAAATTCAGATCTTGGAGGTTCACATCCAATTGATTATCTTGAAAAATATCCAAACATAGCTATTTTGTATGAGGGTATTGGATTTGCCAAGGAATATTATGAGGCAAGAGGTCATTATTATGCTCTTGATGATGTAATTAATATTTCAAGACCAAAGCCGGGAGCAACCTGCTTATCTTGCAAGACCGGAGAATTAGAAAAACTTTTAGCTGAAAATGGTGATGAATTTTATGCCATGGATTTTCAACAAACTGTCCAAAATGTAAAGAATGGAGTTACCTGTTACAGTTGCCACAGAAACAATCCCGGAGAGGGTGTTCAAGTAACATCTCCTCACTTTAATGCGGCTATGCAAAAGCTTGAATCAGAACCCAGTCCTGGAAACAAGGCATGTGCGCAATGTCATGTGGAGTATTATTTTGAAAAGGATACATACAAAGTATTGCTGCCTTGGGATAAAGGAACTGACATAGCTGAAATTGAATCGTATTATGACGAAATAGGATTTTATGATTGGGAACATCCAAGAACCGGTACACAATTAATCAAGGTGCAGCATCCTGAATTTGAAATGTATAGCGGAAGCCTACATGATTCCATGAAGGTTAGCTGTGCTGATTGTCATATGCCAACAATGGTTGCAAACAATAATGAGGAATATAAATCCCATTGGGTTACAAGCCCTTTAAAAACTGCTAAAGAATCTTGCAGCAAATGCCATTCTAACAACTTGGATGAAATTGTGACTAGGGTTGAGCAAATTCAAACAGAAACAGAGCAAATGGAAGTTGAAGTAAGCGATATGCTGGTAAAGCTCACCATGGACTTTGCCAAGGCTATTGAAGATAGAAAGCTTGATGATGAAAAAATCAACGAACTGAGAAGCTTACACAGAAAGGCACAATATCGTTGGGATTTTGTATTTGTTGAAAACAGCACGGGATTTCATAATGAAACAAAAGCTAAGACTGCTTTAGAAGAAGCTAAAACTTATGCACAGGAAGCATTGAATATACTCGAAGGACTGTAAAATGACTCTAAAGAGCTTTGAAAAAATATTTTCGTTTGTTAGATCAATGAAGTTTGGCATTACCATGCTTGTTTTAATAATGCTCCTTTCTATTGTAGGAAGTGCAATACCCCAAGGGCAGAATGAACATTTTTACGGTTCCATGTATCCGGAATTTGCTTTTAAGCTTATAATGGGCTTGAAGCTTGATAACATATATAATTCTGCCTTGTTTGGCATTTTGTTTTTATTGCTTATTATTAATTTAAGTATGTGCAGCATATTTAGATTAGGAAGAATTATTAAAAAGCTAAAATCAAAACCATCACTTAATTCAATGGGAATTATTTCGGAAGACGATATAAATTTAAATGACACCTATGATAATAAGGCAGAGCAAATTTTCAAGAAAAATGGCTTTAGCAAATATACAAAAGATACCAAATTAGATATCTACTACTCAAGTAAAAATAAGGTAGGTTTTTTTGGGTCATGGCTTTTGCATTTTGGGATTTTGCTTGTTATAGTTTTTTATTTTTATGGAAATATGACCTTTTTTTCAGAAGGTATCTACGGTGTGCCGGGAACTGTACAACCTTTAATAGGCACTGATTACAAAGTTGGCATAAACGATTTCAAGGTTGATTATAATGATGATGGCTCTGTAAAACAATACACTTCCCATATTGAAGTGTTAGATAAAGCAGGCAATATGCTAATGAATTCAAGCACTTCTGTAAACAACCCCATGAGGTTTAAAGGCTATACCTTTTATCAAACAAGCTATGGATGGGCAGCAAATTTAGATGTATTTAAAAATGGCAGTAGTATATATCATGAAACTATTTATGAAAAAACCATATTTAATGCACCTGAAGAAAATATCGCAATTTACTTTAACAACTTTTATCCGGATTTTGCAGCTACTAAAAATGGCTTAGTTTCATTGTCGCAACAATTGAATAACCCTGTTACATTATATTCATTTTATTATATGGGTGATGTTGTAAAAATGAATGTTACAGATATGGATAAAGCAGTAAGGTGGAATGAATATGAGTTTGTTTTTCATGACCCTCAGCATTATACATATGTGGAGGTTAATAAAATGAATGGACAAATAGGTGCCATGATAGGTGCAGGGTTAATATTGATGGGGCTTTTAATTGTATTTTATTTTAAACCTGTGACCATGGCAATACAAGCAGATAAAAATAAAATATATGTATACAGAAGTGTAACAAGCATGAAGATAAATAAAGAAAATTATACAAAAGAGGAGGATATATGCTAGACGAAAAATTGTTTTTTACTGCTGCCATAATATTTTACGGATTATCTTCTTTATCCTATCTTATTCTTTTTATTTTAAAAAGGTTAGAATTTTCAAAATACGGAATATGGCTTGCCAGAGCAGGTTTAATTCTACATACTATTGCCTTAATCCTAAGAACCATAGAGGCGGGACGTCTTCCTCTTACTAATCAATATGAATTTGCAAACAGCTTTGCATGGGGTATTGCTTGTGTCTTTATATTTGTAGAATGGAAATATAAGTTCAAAACATTAGGTACTTTTACAATACCTTTTATATTGATAATATGTTTCTATGCAATTATGCAGTCTTCAGAAATAGAGCCATTAATGCCAGCGCTTCAAAGCAGGTGGCTTGTAATACATGTAAGTACTGCAATATTCAGCTATGGTGCCTTTGCCATAGCATGTGCAGTTTCTATTATTTATCTTACAAGGGAAAAATTCAAGGAAGATGAATTTACAACCAAGCATTTGCCTCAACTTAAAGATTTAGATTACATAGGATATAAATCAATTTCGTTTGGATTTTTCATGTTAACAATAGTTATAGTTACAGGTGCAATATGGGCTGAAAGGGCATGGGGCAGATACTGGAGATGGGATCCTAAAGAAACGTGGTCCCTTGTTACCTGGATAATATATGCCATATATCTTCATGTGCGTCTCAACAAAGGATGGAAAAATAAAAAAGCAGCGTGGTATGCAATAATCGGATTTGCAGCAGTTATTTTTACATATATAGGTGTAAACACACTCTTGGCAGGTTTACATTCCTACGGTTAATAGTTAAATATTGTAATTAGTTCAAAAAGCTGTATACTATAATTAGAATACAGCTTTTTATATGGGAGGTTACATATGGCAATTTATAAAAAAAATATTAAATTAAAAAATGGTATGGCTTTAATAATTAGAAATCCTGATGAAAATGATGCCGAACAAATGATTACATATTTAAACATTATTGGCGGAGAAAGCGACAATCTTTTATTCGGCAAGGATGGTTTTCGATTAAATGTGGAGCAGGAAAAAGAGTATTTAAAAAACATGAAAGAAGACCCTAACAGCCTAATGATTTTGGCGTTTTTAGACGGAAAAATTGTCAGTGTAGCTCAAATTTCTGCTTCACCAAGAGCCAGAATTGCTCACAATGCAGAAGTAGCATTATCTGTTAAAAAGGAGTATTGGCATATGGGTATCGGAAGAGCACAAATGGAAGAACTTATTGCATTTGCTAAAGGCAAAGGAACCATACGGAATGTGACCTTGGGAGTAAGGGCTGAAAATGTAAATGCAATTCAGTTATATGAAAAGTGTGGATTTACGAAAGTTGGAGTACATAAAAACTTTTTTAACGTAGACGGAAAGTATTACGATGAAATTTTAATGGATTTATTTTTATATTAAACTATAGTGGACGGAAGTTTTGGTATGGCCGATACATCCTAATGAAAGGAGAATTGTATGATAACTGATTTACAAAACATCATATCAAGCAGCCATAATATTGTGTTTTTTGGCGGAGCAGGGGTTTCCACGGAAAGTGGCATTCCAGACTTTAGGAGTGTAGATGGTTTATATAATGAAAAATATAAATATCCTCCGGAAACAATAATATCACATAGCTTTTTCATGAGACATCCTAAGGAGTTTTATGATTTTTATATACACAAAATGATATTTTTAGAAGCAAAACCCAACATGGCTCATATTAAACTGGCAGAGCTGGAAAAGCAGGGTAATATTAAAGCTGTTATTACGCAAAATATAGACAATCTTCATCAAATGGCAGGCAGTAAAAATGTTTTAGAGCTCCATGGTTCAGTTCATCGCAATTATTGCATGAAATGCGGCAAATTTTATGATGTGAATTTTATATCGAAAAACAAAGGTGTACCAAAATGCTCTTGCGGCGGAACTGTAAAACCCGATGTAGTATTGTATGAAGAAAGTTTAAATGAACAAATATTAGAAAAATCTGTTGATTACATTAGAAATGCAGATGTTCTAATCATTGGCGGCACTTCGTTGGTTGTATATCCTGCTGCAGGACTTATTAACTATTTTAAAGGAAGTAAATTAATATTAATAAACAAATCATCCACGCCAATGGACAGAAAAGCTGATTTAGTAATAAATGGAAGCATTGGTAAGGTTTTCGAAAGTATATAAGTTTATTAAAAAAGCAGTACATGACACATAGACGGGGTGATGGTTTCAATTAACCATTACCCCCTTTATTTCACCAGGTCTTTGTATTAATAAACTTTTCAACTAATGTTTCAGCTGATTCCACAATTTGACTGTCAAAATTCATGTAATGAAGCAGCTTTATTGCATTTCTGGTTTGTGATGGCCCTTGTTTCAACTTGTAATCAAAATGAATGCCAGCATCTGTAATATGTTCACGAAAATGATAGTTGTCATATTGGTTATTTAATATATGTGTCAGTTCAATGTCGTGAGAAGCTGTTAAGCACAGACAATCCATATTGTGCAAATATTTAAGTACCGCTGCTGAGGCGGCAATACGTTCAATTGTATTTGTGCCTTTTAAAATTTCATCTACATAGCATGTGCAGGTTGTATTTTGCGCCATATCAAGAATTCTTTTTAATGATTTAATTTCTTTAATAAAGTAGCTGTCTCCTTCAGCAATATTGTCCCGTACTGCCATAGAAGTAATTATTAATGAAAATCTTAGTTTAAATTCTTTGGCAGCACAAGTGTGAATTGTCTGAGCTAAAATACCGTTAATAGCTAAGGCTTTGATAAATGTGGACTTTCCTGAAGCATTGGAGCCTGTGATTATACTGTCATTACTTATTTTGCCGCTGTTAGGTATGGGATCTGAAAGCAGGGGGTGATAAAAGTTTTCAAAATCTATGGAGTTTTCATTATGAAAAGTAGGTAGACAATAAAAAGGCAGGCTTTTTCTAAATGATAAAATACAAATTGCCATGTCTATTTCACCAATTGATTTGTATAACATATGGAAGTCATCAGAATATTTTGAAATCATTCTAATAGCCTTATTGTATTTACGCACGTCAATGAGAAATATAATTTTTACATATTCAAAAAGTACTGCCATATCAGAAAAATCCTTTTGCATAATATCCGATAACTTTGTTCTTAGAGGTTTAAATACATTGAAACTTTTCTTTAGCTTGCTGAAAAAGGGAACTGTATCATAACTTTTATTTTTTAATATACTATATGCACATTGCAATATAGCTGAAAAGTAATTTATTGCAGTAAGTTCTCGTTCTATTTTTGCTTTTGTACCATAATATATAAATCCGTTTAATATTCCGGAAATAATTAAAGATAAAAGTCCCACATCCTTATTAATGAAAAAGAATATGAAAATACAAAGTACAGGAATAACAGTTAATATATTATATATAAAATTAAATTTCAAAGATTTTGCTTCTGCATTAAAAATAAATGAATCTAAGCCACTATAATTATGTTTTCCCGCCTTAGCCAGGTTCATTTGAAGCTTTAGTCTTTCATCAGGATTTTTTTCCAGATATAAAATTAGTTCTTCTCTTTTTAAAAGAATGCTTTCTTCAATTTGGATATCATGAAGTGTGTCATACAAATACTCTTCACCTACAGAAGT
>CAZJKK010000008.1:0-3207 GCA_964546605.1 uncultured Clostridia bacterium | reverse complement strand
TCTAACACTTATTATATGATATGAAAAAAATAATATCAATAACTGCTTTTAAGTAATGCAAATAAGCTTGGTATCAAGCTTATTTGTGCATTTAATTAAAAAACTAAGAAATATTTATTTTTAAATTTTGAATTTCCTATTGACTGTTATTACGGTTAGTGATACATTTATTACAGTAACCGTAATACTATTATAGGAGGTAAAGTATTGAGAGACAATGCTAAAAGTGGAGCGTTAACAGAAGTCACGTTCTTTATATTACTATCTTTGTATACTCCAAACCATGGATATGGAATTATGCAATTTGTGGAGGAAAAAACACAGGGGCGTTTAATTTTAGGAGCAGGTTCACTCTATGGTGCAATCAAAACTTTGCAGGAGCGAAATTGGATAATGCCAATTGATGATGGAAACGAGAGAAAAAAGGAGTATATTATTACAGAAATCGGTAAGGAAATAGCAAAAGTAGAATTGACAAGGTTAAATAATTTAAGCAGTATAGCTCAAGAAATTATTGGGAGGGAAGAATAATGGGGAGATACTATCGTTTTTTTAGTGTATTTATGGATACTCAGGAAAACTGGCTGAATCAAATGGCACAGAAAGGATATCGCTTAGTAAAAACAGGAAAAATGACTTACGATTTTGTCGAGTGTCAGCCTGGTGAATATCAATATGCTGTCGAGTTTGTCGCACAACAGAGTTACAAAGATGAAAAAGAATATCGTCATTTTTTAGAGGAACTGGGGTATAAAGTTTTTTATAAAAATGCTAATCTTAATTTTTCAGCAGGCAAAGTAAAATGGAGACCTTATGGCAAAGGAATGGGGCAGATTTCAACTAATCCCGGAAGCTATAATAAAGAATTATTTATCGTCGAAAAAAAGAACGATGGTAAGCCGTTCGTACTCCATACCACAAATTTTGATAAAGCTAATTACTATAAACCAATTAGAAATGTATTTGTAACAATCGTTATTATGATGTTTGTTTTTGCTGCTTGGCAATATTTTGATAAAGGGTTTTCCAATGAGGCAATTGCATTTGGAATATTGGGAATGATATTCTCCGTACCAACGTTAAGGTATCAAAAGAGGATCTTCTGTTTTTTGGCTAATTCAAATATTGAAGAGTAGTTTCAATAACTGCCTTTTGGAATTAGCTGCTTGATGGATTTATTTCTATTTGTTGACGTAAAAAATGAAAATAATATTTGTAGTGATTATTGAATAAAAGGGGCGAAAATATGAAAAATACAAGATTATTTATGGTTGTTGTAACATTGATTGTGATGTCAGCATTGGTTGCATGTTCAAATAATACTATGCATGTGGAAAAAGTTACATCGTTGGATCAATCAAAAGGGCAGATTTATTTGTATGGAGAACATCATGGTATTGAAAAAATATTGGAAAAAGAATTTGAGTTATGGCATGAATATTATTATAAGGATAATATGCGACATTTATTTATTGAATATCCTTACTATACTGCAGAGTTTTTAAATATGTGGATACAGTCAGACAGTGATGATATTTTGGATGAATTATTTGAGGATTGGATAGGCACAGCTTCATACAAATATTCTATTAAGGAGTTTTATAAAAAAATTAAAAGTGAGTGTCCTGAAACTGTTTTTCACGGTACTGATGTTGGTCACCAGTACAATACTACTGGTCAGAGATTTTTGAAGCATCTTAAAGAGAACAATTTAGAAGGTACCGAAAAATATATATTGACACAAGATGCTATTGAACAAGGTAAGTATTATTATGGACGCTCCGATGATTTATACCGCGAAAATAAGATGGTAGAGAACTTTATTCGTGAATTTGATGCACTAAAGGATGAGAATATTATGGGGATTTATGGCGCTGCTCATACAGACTTTAACGCTATGGCATATAAGACTAATAAATCTGTTCCCTGTATGGCAAATCAATTAAAAGCGCGTTATAGTGATTCAATCAATTCGGAGGACTTATCTTGGTTAATGAAAGAAATTGAGCCGATTAGAGTGGATAAATTCACAATTAATGAAAAAGAGTATGAGGCTTCTTATTTTGGAAAGCAAGACATGACAGGAATTAAAGATTACACTTACAGGGAATTTTGGCGCTTAGAAAATGCTTATGAGGAATTTAAAGATAATAAGAAAACAGGGGATGTACTTCCTTATAATAATTATCCTATGATAATAGAAACAGGTCAAATCTTTGTTATAGACCTTGTAAAAAAGGGGGGGGTTACAGAAAGATTATATTATCGTTCAGACGGGCGAATCTGGAATGAACTACCGTCAACAGAAAACTTCTCTGTTAAATAATTGAAAATGCCAATATAAATATAGCTGGTTGATATGTATTAGAAAGCAAAAGGAATTTGTTGTTGGTTCAAGTATGGTCGGCAATTGCCTTACACCACTTCAATTGTCTTCTAAAGAGTTTGCAAATAATAAAAGCGTAATGTATAATTGAACAATAAAACATACAAAGAGGTAAATATGAGCGTTTCAATATCTAAAGCAATTTTACATATACTTGACCCAAGCTTGGGAATACCTGTTCTTTCTGAAAATTTAATGTCATTTAATGATCAAATGAGAGAATATACTGAAAAACATATTTTAAAATGTTACAATGATGCAGATTTAAAGAAGACTAAATTTGTAAGCGAGGTAGGATTTTTTATAAATTCCATAAGAGATTATTTAAATAATGATGATTTTATTAAATTTTCCAATGAGGTTTCAGAATTTTTCTTTAAACTTAATGCAGAAAATCCTGACATAAAGCCATGTGATTTGTTATTTACTCATGCTAATGTATTTAACAAGGATTATATGATAATTCTTAAGCTTAATTATAAAAAAGGTTATATTCATTTCACAAAGCAGGAAGAAACAACGAAAAATATTATTATTGAACAGCCCTGTGCCTTGCCTGGAGCAAGCCAAAGGATTGATGAGTGCATTTTTGTTGATTTAAACAGCCTTGATGTGTTTGTAAAAGAGAAAAAGTGCCAGGTTTACAATGAGTCTTGCTACTATATTTCAAAGCATCTTTTAGAATGCAGAGAAGAAAAGCCGGATAAGGAAAAAGTAAAAATAATCACACAAACCACAGATAAATTAATCAAGGAATATTACGACGATGATATGTTCATGAAAAGTCAGGTTAAAAATATAATAAGAGAAAATGTGGAAGA
>CAZJKK010000007.1:7811-28411 GCA_964546605.1 uncultured Clostridia bacterium | reverse complement strand
GCAAAATATCTTATGTCATCATATCCAAATTCATATTTTGTATTTGTCATTACATCTGTATAATATGGAACAGGTATATCATTTATTTGTTTATTGTAAGCATCATAGTAATAGTTGATGTACTTTGTGCTTACTAGGTAAAGCTTGTCATCAATAGTTCTTCCTGACAAATAGTTGCCATCAAACAAGTATTCTTTTTCCAAAACAGGCTTAGATATATTTTCAATATTAAAAATAAGCACATTGGTTCTATCATCATAATATCTTGGAGGCATTATCATAGCTTTATCTAGGGATGGCTCTTCCATATTCATATTCATTATATAAAACATATTATTTTGACCTATTACAACCAGCTTATTGCCTGTTATGAACAGCTCGGTAATGCTTGTATTTTCAGGAATTGACAGCGTAGAGATTATTTTTGGATTTAAAGGATTAGAATCAATAATTTTTAATCCGCTTCCTATATTTATGTAAATATATTTGCCGTCATTTTTTATTATGTCCCCTTCTTGGACTCCTTCAACCTGGTTGTTGGTTTCTGAGCTGTCAGGAGCTGCTGCTGGAGCTTCAGGAGCCATTGATTCAGATTTTTCTTCTGTAACCATGTCGTTAGTCGCTCCCAAACCATCAACTGGACTTACTCCTCTTCCCATCCAAATATATTGGTTTAACTTAGAATTGTATTCTAACAATGCAATTAAGTTTTCCTTGCTTTTCACTGTTAAAACTAAATTTTCAGATTGCTTTGGGGAGTTATTTTTAGTTATGTATACAGAATGGGTATTTTGGTCCCATCTCACTTCATGTCCCATATTTTCAGAAATAAATCTGAGAGGAGCAAATGTCCTGCTATTAATCATTTTTGTAGGAACATCTATATCCATTATTTCTCCATTTACCATGACCTTGTCTTTTCCAAGAATCATTTCAATTTCATTGTATGCATCTTTAATAATTACCTCTTGAATATTCTTATTCCAATATACATTAGCCCCTAACTTCTCAAAAACACCTCTGAGGGGCACCAGTGTTCTTCCGCCTTCTATAACAGGACTTACATCAAACTCTACTTTTTCATTGTTCACATAGACATTAACCAAAGTTTCACCAAATACTGTGAAGCTAAAGCATAATATGAGTAAAGCTGTTACCATAGCAATTTTTAAGAAATTTGTTTTCATTTTGTCCTCCTTTTTTTTATATTTTATTCGTTTTATTAGACGTAAATAAGCTGTTTTTTGTTCCATTATACTGGGGACATTCCTTTTACTAGCATAGACTATCCCTAACCTAAAGGTGTGTCCCCTTTCCGCAGAAAAAAGGATGTGGTTTTCACATCCTTTATACCCTTAATTATTATATTTAATCGCGAAATGTGCTGCAGCATGTTTCTTCTGAGTGTTGAGCATTTTTACCGTTTACCACAACTCTCTGTGCATCGCATCTTTCTCTGTCATTATAAACACATTTTACAGCTGAACAATATATATCAGTATTGCTTTTTGGCTCATGAACCGAGCTTCTCACTCCTGGTTTTTGTTCTATAAATGTTTCACAGCAAGTGAAACGGCTTTCTGAAGCCTCCTTCCCATCCACTTCCAATGATGGTGCTGTGCATCCTTCTCTTTTGTTAAAATAGCAGTTAGAAACAGTACAAACTATATTAGCCATAATCTCCTCCAATTAATTTTTAGAATAGTTTATCCTGTTCCACAAAAAGTATGCAATTCGATTTTAAGTATCAGAAGTAACTCCATCATAATAGGCTAATAATAAATCCACCATTCTTCCATAGCTTTTAACACCGTCTTGTTGATTATTAGCTTTTAAATATGTGTCATTTACCTTATTGGAGATGTCTGCTATCTTTGTAGTGTAGTTGCTCCAATATTCTCCGGAATATCTTAAATCCATTTTTACTCTATCAGAATACATATTATAAACCCTTGCATATTCATCTTTATCCTCTTTATATAAAGCATTCATGCTATATGCAAGAGCCAGCATTGTTCCACTGTATGAAAAATCATCGAAGCCTGAATTTACGCTTGCCAAGTAGGCAATAAAGTTAGCTTCATCCTCCCTCATGAAGCCTCTTAGGTGTACCAGCTCATGAAGCATGGTTGATGGCAGCTGGTATGGAGGGATATCCTTGTTTACATTTGCTTCAAATGTAAAGGGAAAAAACACGCCTGTTATACGCATATGAGACATTAATTTTGAAGCTTTAACCAACTTAGGCCCTGCATAATCTCCCTTTAATACATCGTACTCCTTAGAAAGCTTATCCATGGATTCCTTTGCTCTTCTGGTTGTGCCCAGTAAGTTTGCGTCAAAAAGCTTTGCTGTATTATTACTAGTTTCCATGCTTGCTCGTTTTTCATTTGCATCATTAATTAATAATTCATTTAACTTAACAAGCTGTTCCTTTGAGGATGGCTCTATCGTTAATTTGCTGTAATAGGTAAATTCATACCTATAATAATTTAAACCACAGAAAAGTACAAAAAGAAAATATATAATACTTATACACAGGGAAAGATTTATAACAAAATCTTTAAAATACAATAGAGTCATATCTCTTATAGTCATTACAAAAACAACAATGAAATATACCACTAATATGATAATTGCAGCCAAAATCAAATATTCAGCCAAAGAAAAACTGAATTTTGATAAAAATGAAGATATAGTTTCAGAAAAAATAGGATACACATTCAATGCGTAAGATTCCGCAAAGCTTAAATTATACCTAGCAAAAAACGTAAGAAATAGTGAAGCTATAATTAGTGTCAGTATAAGTGTCTTTTTATTCATATGCTCCTCCAAAATATAACTAAAACAAATCTACTATTTATAAAAAGGTACCCGTTACTTAAGAAATAAGGGATATCTTCACATCTTTTTATATTATATATTCAAATTATAATAAAAAAACCTTAAAAAAGAAACATTAATATTTTAATTATATATTAAATATATTGAAATATTTTGTAATTCATAATATCATTATAGCAAAAGCATTTACTTATATGGAGGACACTTTGGATAACATTTTCAAAAGTATTATAAAAAATAAAATAGAATATACAAGACGAGGCAAGGTTGCAACATATATTCCTGAACTGGAAAAAGCTGACCTTAATGACCTTGGAGTTTATATGGTAACATTTTATGGACAGGAATATTTTGCAGGTAATTATGATAAAAAATTCACAATGCAAAGTATTTCTAAAGTCTTAGCACTAATACTTTCATTAATGGACAACGGTGAAGAAAAAGTATTTGAAAAAGTTGGAATGGAGCCTACCGGAGAAAGATTTAATTCTATTGTTGATTTAGAATTAAAAGATATACATAAGCCATACAATCCTATGATAAACGCAGGTGCAATTGCAACAACTTCCATGTTATATGGAAGCTCCACGGAAGAAAAGACCCACAGAATACTAAAATTAGCAAGAAGATTAGCTCATAACCCAAATATTAATATTAATGAAGATGTGTACAAGTCTGAAAAATTAACAGGAGACAGAAATCGCTCCATTGCTTACTTTATGAAAAGCTTTAATATAATAGAAGGCGACGTGGAGGAAACTCTGGATGTTTATTTCAAGCACTGCTCCATAGAGGTAGACTGCAAGGATATTGCATATATGGGGTTAGTATTGGCAAATGATGGTATATCGCCAAAGACAGGAGAAATCATTGTTCCAAAACACATCTGCCGCATAACCAAATCTTTAATGTCAACCTGCGGCCTTTATGATGAATCTGGCGAATTTTCTGTAAATGTAGGAATTCCTGCAAAATCTGGAGTTGGTGGAGGCATAATGGCTGCTGTTCCAAAAAGAATGGGAATTGGAGTATATGGACCTTCATTAAACGAAAAGGGCAATTCAATCGGTGGAATTCAAATACTTAAAGAACTATCTGAAAAATTAGATTTAAATATTTACTAAAAGCAAGTGCCATAAAAGGTAAGATTAATAGTTTAATTAACAACCAACCATTAAAAAGAGGCTGTTGCACTAAGAAATTAGTGTTTTACAGCCTCTTTGATTTTGAATCTCGTTTATTATTTTGTGGTACTTAGCCAAGCTTCAAGGGTTGATACTATTTGGAATAGATGTGCATTTGAAGCTTCTGCAATATTGTAATAAGCCCAATGGGAATTATTTAAATCTATATATTGTTTTACTCCATTCTTGTTAGTATCAATATACATTTTATCCCCAGCGCGATTTAACATGCGGTTAACTAAAGTTACTACCTCAGCCCTTGTAATATAGTTTTCTGGTTTAAATGTTCCGTCTGTATACCCTTTAACCCATCCTTTTGCAGATGCTGAGGATATATAATCCTTTGCCCAATTAGCATCATCAACATCTGAGAATACGTTTGAAATTCCTGTGCTTAAATTATCAAAGCCAGACGCCAGTGCGGCAAACTCTGCTCTTGTGATAAGTGCATCAGGTCTAAAAGTATTATTCTCATATCCCTTTATGATGCCTGTACCTTCCATGTAGCCTATTGCATTTGCATACCATTCATTCCCTCTAATATCAGTGAAATTGGATGTGTATTGTTTGTCAATTTCCATTTTCTTAACCATTAATCTGGAGAACATAACCGCAGCTTCAGCCCTTGTCATATTATTTTCTGGTCTAAATGTGTTGTCTGGATAACCAAGCATGTATGCAAAGTGGTCTTCCTTGTTAAGAGCAGGTTTACTTTCTACAGTTCCACCACCGCCACCATTAGGAGAATTATTAGGTGTAACATAACCTATACCATATACAGAGAACTTCAATACATGAAGTTTCAATGTCCAGTTACTTTTATCAAGAACAATATATTCACCATCAGCATTTGGTGTACTTGTTATAGTGTCTACATGACCTACATTATCAACAGGATCAACATGATATCTGTAAACAACATAGGAGCTCTTATCTTGAATATTTTCAGGGATTGAAACTGTAACTTCAATCAAATCGTTAGTCTTTGTTATTAAACCATCATGTGTCCAATTATCTGCTTCATTTACCTTAAAATACTTCTCAATTATCATATCCAAGTATAAGCCGATTGTGATGTTAGAATCTTGAGCTATAGCTTTTACTGAATCAACACCTGTTTTTATATGTTCCTCTCCATTACTTTCATCAACATTAGAAACAGTCATCAAAACCTTTACAAATCTATTTATTCCCATCCTTTCAAGATAAGAATCAGCTTCAGACTGTAAATTGCCTACTATTACTCCTGTAAGCCCGTTAACTTTTTGTTCTTCTTTGGCATTTCCTAATTTAGTCCATTTAGCGTAAAGGCTGTGGTTTCCATCTGTTTTAACTACAGTATCATTTTCAACCTGTGTTCCTCCTGTTTCTTCTGTGAACCACCCATTAAATGTATATCCTTCCTTTTTTGCTGTTGGCAGTTGACCGTACCTTTTATCATATATTGCTGTTGCAGATGAAATAACATCCCAATCTGTTGTGCCCACTTGTGCTTTAAATGTTACATAATAGGTACGTGCTTTCCATTGTGCATATAGTGTATGATCAAGTGGATTAGTTACTTTGCTGCTGCTTACAACCTCATCCCCAAGTATAGCTCCGTTGAACCAGCCTAAAAAATCGTAACCTGTTCGTGATATAGTTTTTAAGTCTCCATATTCTGAGTCAAAAGTAACTGTTTTATCAGTTGGTGAATCTACTTCCACTGTTTGAGTGTCAAAGCTTACTGTTACACTATCTGGTTCCCATACTGCATACAAAGTGATACTTGTTGCTCCTATGGTTAACGTATTTTTATTTTCATCAGATGGATCATACACAACTGTAGTTCCGTCAGAATTTGTATCCCAACCCTTAAAAGTGTATCCTATCTTTGCCAAACTTCCCTTGCCAGGCACTGTTATTTCAGCATTTGAGGTGTAGTGTTTGCCGTCTATTGGTTCTGTTCCGGATGTATTTCCATTTCCAATATAACCTATGTTGAATGTTTTGATTTTTGACCAGTGTGCATATAGTATATGATTACCGGCAGTAGTTACAGTTGTAACATCTGTTACAAGTATTCCGCTTTCTGTAGTTGCATCTGTATGCCATCCCTCAAAATAATATGGCACATCATCAATGGTCTTAACTCCAGCTGATGGCATAGTACCATATGCTGATCCGTAAATTGCAGTCTGGGTTGTTGGATTAGCGCTTCCTCCATTTGAGTCAAAGCTTACCAGGTAAGTCATGCCTTTCCAATGTGCATATAGCGTGTGCTCGTTTGTATTAGTTACTTGTGTTGAGCTTGTTACTTTTGTTCCACCTATCGCTTCTGTATACCAGCCTACAAAGTCGTATCCTGTCCTATTGACAATTGGCAATGTTTCATATTCTGAACCAAATGTTACAGTCTTGCTGTTTGCTGTTCCAGCTCCGCCTTGTTTGTCAAAACTTACCTTTACATCTATTCCTGTCCAATGTGCATATAATGTATGGTCTTCAAGGTTTGTCACTTGTGTAGAGCTTTCTACCTTGTTGCCACCTACTGGTTCTGAATACCAACCGTCAAAAGTGTAACCGTCTCTTGGTAAATTATCTGGCAATGTCCCATAAATTGATTCGTAATCTACTGTTATTCCTCTAGGTGCTATACCACCATCATAATTCATATTAAAGCTTACAGCAATTTTTTCTGGCGACCATTGAGAATAAATAGTCTTTGCGTCGGTAACATGTGTTGTTTCATCTATTATAGTTCCATCTCCATTTGCCCCTGTATTCCATCCTTTAAAAGTATATCCTAATCTGGTTGGTTCTAATGGGAATAAGTACTTATTCCCATATATCTGCGCCACATTCATAGCTATGCTATTATCGCTATATTTTCCTCCGTTTGCGTCAAATACAACAGAATATGTTGATGCACTACCGTCAGCTGACATAGTAGGTGAAAACACTCCTAATTGATCCCAATTGATTCCTGATGTCCAACCGCTTTTGTTCATACCATTTATGTCCTGATTAAAAGAATTATCCTGAGCTGCCGTTCCTGTTATAAAGCGAAATGATGTAGACTTATTAAAAGTAATCCCCTTAGTTAAAAGAGCAGCCGTAATGTCAGATACAGAAAGTTTATAAGAAACAAAATAGTCCGGGTTGCCGTCAATATTGCTGTCCGCCATAGTTAAAGAATAATTAACGCCTCTATTAGAGGGCTTCTGAAATATTGTTTTTCCATCAATCCCGGTTGAACTTGGACCTAAGTTGGTTAAGGCACCATTTGATCCATAAATTCCTATTATTCCGTTATTTCCGCTTGGATTGTAAGTCCCCATAAAGAAATCAATACTTCCATTTAAATCAACATCCATGCCAATGAATGCAAAACCATCGTATATATAATTTGTGGAATTAGTTCCTTTATCAATATTATTTACACGAATTCTAAAAGCAATTTCTGTGTCCGTAAAATGAATATATGTTGATGGATATGTTGCATCCCCAACAATATCTTGAGATACAGAACCACTTCCGGTTTGTTGATCCCGAAGATAATCATTTTGATTGTTTTTAGCATACGCTGGGTTCCAACCATCAGAACCGCTTATATCCCATGTTAAAGCATATATCGGTTGTCCAAAATTCGCCACAATACTTCCAATCATGCTAATGATTATAAGTATACCAATAAGTTTTCTTTTCATATTACTACATTCTCCTCTTTTATTCATTTTCCTTGCTGTAAAAATTTATATTTTAACTATAATAAAAGAAACCTTAACAAAATCTAAACTAACACACAAAAATAAAAATATATTCAGGTTTTTTCTTAAAGTTATAAAACGCAAAAAAACTACGATACCTTTTCGTATCGTAGCCTTTAATTAACCTTTCTTTATTTTACAATATCCTCTCCACCCAATTGACGAGGTACATAGTCATGTGACTGTGACGCTTCTTCAACTTCCATGTATGACCAATGTGCTGATGGTACATCTGGCCAGCTTGGAGTACTCACTCCGTAAAGAGGTCCTCGTTCAAATAAGCGGTTTACAATTTTCACTGCTTCTGCTCTTGTTAGATTATTATGTGGCAAGTAGGTGTTATCCTTATAGCCATCGACGATTCCTGCTGTGCGTACTGCTTCAATCTCCGCTACACCCCAATAGCCCATATCTACATCACTAAAGCTTGATTTCGTGAATGTTGTTACAACGAGTTCCTTGTACCTTGCTGCTATAGCAGCCATTTCTCCTCTGGTAATAGGTGAGTCGGGACGGAAATTGCCATCTATATCACCTATCATTAATCCTGTGGTTTTAACAAATTCAATTTCTTTTAACGCCCAGTGTGTTGCTTGTAAATCAGGGTATGAGGAGGAAACTGCATTTGCAGCATCATATCCTAAATTACGCGCTAATATAGCCGCCATCTCTGCACGGGAGATGGATTTTTCCGGCTTAAATGTTCCATCTGTATATCCTTTTATATATGAATTGTGGTGATTTACTTGTGTTTTTAAGTATTCATTCCAGCCTTCCATATCCATAATAGTAAAAGTACTAAATTTATTTACACCAAACTGTAGACCATGCATTCCTTCTTTATATTCTACTAACTGTGGTTTTACAAGTTCCTTATCTCCATCTGTATGTTCAATAAATATAACTAAATCAGATAAAGATTTATCTCGTTCTTCTGAATTTGTAGGCAGTACCACATCAAGTAACGGCAACACCAGTGTAACTGCTCGACTTTGCATGTTTGTTTCTATTGTCATTGGGCGAGCTACAACGTATATATTTTGACCATTTGAAATATCTTTTACTATTTTTTCAGCTTTTGCCCGCTCTTCTACTTCGCGGCGCTTTGTCTCTTCCTTAATAGGAACTAACCGGAAGTAAAGGTCTTGGTTAATATTTTCAAGTGATGATGATGGTATTTGTATCTTTACATTTTCAGTATGGATTTCAAGGTCCACCTTAGCATCGCTTATTTGTATGCTTGTATCCTTTGGAAGAGTAAAATCTACTCTTGATACCTCATCTTTTGCATCAGGAATTACTATGCGGACTAAAGATTGACCTTTGTCAGTTATTGATTTAAGTGCATCTTTTGCTGAATCAGGTGCAAAATTTACTTGATCCAGTTTCGTACCATTGGCATCTGTAATACGTGTTATAAATGTTTTATTGACCACTTCTTTACCTAGTCTACCTGTTTCTACATCAACTTTTATCTGCTCAGTCTTACTGCCTGATGAAATCACTTTCCACTTGGCATATAATGTAGTATTTGCAGTAACTATGTCATTGTTAAAGTCCCACTTGTATGTTAATTCTTCGTCAGCATACCAACCTACAAAGTTGTATCCAGGCCTTGTTGGTGTGGTTGGTTGTGTTATTCTTCCTTCATAACGAACCTCTGTATTTAATGGTACAGAAGAACCTTCATCGCTATGGTATTCTACATTATAGGTGTTTCTATCATAGTATAATTTCAATGATAATGTTCCATCACCTTTAATAGAGCCGCTTAATTCATGTAGGACTGTATTTTCGGAAAACCCCTTGTATATTTTAGCTCTTGTTGCATCAACTGTTACAGTTGTATCAGTTGTTCCGGTTAGGTTCTCATAATCTATTAGTGTATAACCGCTGCCTGCTATATCTTGCTGATAATGTTCTATCTTGTATGGTGTATCTGTATTAGCAGTCCATCTAGCATATAAATCCTGGTTAGCTGTTATTTTAACTGTGTCAGTGCTTAAAATTTCTGAACCACCTGTTGGTGCTGTGAACCATCCATCAAATGTATAACCATCCCTGGTTGCAGTTTTAAGTTGTCCATACTTTTTGTCATAAATTGCTGTTGCTCCTGAAACAGCATCTACTTCATATCCATCTATAGCTCCGCCCTGAGGGTCATAGGAAATATCAAAAATCTTTGCCACCCACTGGGCAAACAATGTATGGTCTTCTGGATTTTTAACTTTTGTATTTTCATTAATCTTATACTTATCAATATTCGTGGTATCCCAATTTTTTGTTGTAGCATCCCAATACAATGATTCTGGGAGTGTCTGTTCTTTTAACCAACCTAAGAAATCGTAGCCTGTCTTTTCAATAGTGGCCAATGTACCATATTCTGAGTCGTACTCTACAAGAATGGTATTAGGATTAGGACTATCATTGCTGCCATTTGAGTCAAAAATTACTGTAACTTTAATAGGCTCCCACACTGCATAAAGTGTAACGTCTGATTCTCTCACTGTAAATGTTGACGGTGTAATTATACTTTCTGTCGATATGTATACAGCAGTACCTGTTGAACTTGTGCTCCATCCTTTAAATATATATCCTGTTCTAGCCAAATTGCCTTTATCAAAAACCGTTACGTCAGCTCCACTGTAGTATCTTTCGCTGTTTGGCACCTGTCCAGATGTGTTTCCATTTCCACTATAGCCTACTGTATAACTTTCATTTTCAGACCAATGAGCATAGAGAGTATGGTCGCTGGCAGTTGTTACAGTTGTAAAGCTTGTAACAAGGATACCGCTTCCCGTAGAAGGTTCTGTGTACCAGCCGTCGAATTTTAAACTTTCACCTTGAGTATTGAAAGTTGGCAGCTCATAATATGCTGCACCATAAGTTACACTAATAGCTGAAGGTGTTGTTTTTTCAGTATCAGTATTTTGGGTTATAAAGTTAACCTTATATCTTTCTCCTGCCCATCGGGCATACAGCGTGTGGCTTTTAGGTATATCTACATTTGAACTGTTTGTAATTTTTGTTCCGCCTGTTAGTGATGTGTACCATCCATCAAAATCATACCCAGGCATTTCGTTTTCTTCAGTTATTGTTGGCAAATTAACATATTTTTCTCCAACAGTCACATTTATGGAACTAGGAGTAGTAACACCACCCTTTATATCAAAATCAACTGTTATGCTATCTCCTGTCCAATGTGCATAAAGAATTTGGTCATTAGCAACAGTCATAGCAGTATCTCTTGTAATAAGGTCTCCACCTGTTTTAGATGTATACCATCCTTCAAATGTATATCCTTCTCTTGTTAGACTGCCATCAGGGAACTCTGTCCCATATGTTGAATCATATTCAAAATATTTTTCACTAGAGGCTTTTCCACCTTCGTAGTTAATATCAAATGTGGTTTTATATATATTAGGTGTCCATTGAGCATATACAATTACATTTTTCGTTACAGGTGTTGTTCCACCAAATGCCGAGCCGCTTCCGTCTGTTGCCGTGTTCCATCCATTGAACGTATAGCCCGTCTTTGTTGGAGGTATAGGAAGTGTTGTGACAACTTTGTTCTGTTCTACTGCTTGTGTATTTGGAACTGCTTCTGAACTTCCACCGTTTTTATTGTATGTAACTGTACTTTTGTTAATATCATATTTAAAGTATGGATAAGAAGTGCTTTCATCAATAGTCCAGATATTGTTGAAGTCCCAACCTTTGCTGGTGAATGTTGTTTTTGTCTTCATACTTGCAGTGGTTGTACCTGTGATCTGTATGGTGCCAGCATAATATGAGGATTTGCCTCCGATTCCATACCAAGCTGCAAATTTGGTTGTGCTTGTGTCGAAAAATGAAGCCATGACATTACCAGGGGTCATTACAAAACCCACCAATCCACCTATAAACCCAGCAGTTCCTGTAACAGTCCCTGCAGCATAGCAATTGGTTATTGTCCTTGTGTTTACACCTACAAGGCCACCAACCTCATAGATGGGATATGTTCCATAAGTAATTGCAGTTGCATTTACATTGCCCCTAGCATAACAATTAATTATCTCGCCGTAATTATAGCCAACAAGGCCACCAACAATAGTATAACCTGTTACATTGGCATCTACATATGAGGTCGCTATTTTTCCGTTGTAGTTGTATCCCACAAGTCCACCAACATTTTGAGCATTAGTCACATTAGAACCTATTATATTACCTGTTACAGAGGATTTGCTTATTATTGTGTTTTCAGCCCATCCAACCAGTCCCCCTACGCCGGATTTACCTTTCACATTTACATTTTTCAACTTGACATTAGATATTTCTGCATTTGTATTTGTTCTACCAAACAAGCCGATGCTCTCTTCTGATGTGCGGTTTATATTGAGTCCGCTGATGGTGTTTCCATTACCATCAAAGTGACCTGTGAATTGATTAGAATAATTTCCAATCGGGGTCCAGCCCAAACCACCATTGGCAGCACTACTAGCAAAGTTGTTATAACCTTCTGTATTGCCATCAAGGTCATTCATTAATATAAAATAACTGCCAAGATAATTGCGCACCTCATTTAATTGAGTCCACGTAGTAATCTTATAAGGATTCCCTGATGTGCCATCTCCTCCTGCAAAGGCTGGACCTGCATAAGCAGGTATATTTAATATGGATAATACCATGGTCAAAGCAAGTATAAAACTCAATACCTTTTTCATTATTCTTCTCCTTTTTGTAAGTATAATTTTTAAAAATAATGGTAAATTGTTGCTTGTATTAATCTTTTTCCGTTTTCTTTTTTACTTTTATTACAGCTTCCTCTAATCTTTCCCTTGTGACAGGCTTGATGATGTAGTCGACCGCATTTGTGCTTAAAATTTCTTCCTTGTAGTATCTGTATGCAGTGACAAAAATTACTGGTACTTTAATTTCTTTATCTCTCAAGCATGATAATACTTCAAAACCGTTTTTCTTAGGCATATCTACATCTAGTAAAACCAGTTCAGGTTTAATTGTGCCGACTTCATCTAAAAACTTTATGCTATCTTCATAAGCCCCTCCTATTTCAATGTCTTCTATTTCTGATAGCTTGATCTTGAGTCCTTCTAGCGCATAATATTCGTCATCTACAATTACAACCTTCATCACATCACCCCCAGTGTGTAAAACGAGTATAAAAAAAGAAGCCTTAACAAAGCCTAAACTAAAGTGAAAAATTCAAATATTTCTAGGCTTTTTAAAACTTAAAAAACTACGATACACCATCGTATCGTAGCTAGACAGACTCTCATAA
This sequence comes from uncultured Clostridia bacterium, assembly GCA_964546605.1. Taxonomy (GTDB): domain Bacteria; phylum Bacillota; class Clostridia; order Tissierellales; family Sedimentibacteraceae; genus Sedimentibacter. Next base: position 15,356 of record CAZJKK010000007.1, on the reverse strand, counting down.
TTAACTTTCTTCTTGACCAGCATGCATCAAAAAAAGAGTATTATAATATTTTTGTTTCTTTATATTTGAGATATTATCATAATGTTGGACTAATTTACTTAATAATCCTTCGTATTTCATCTCATATTGCTGCTGATAGCTTAAGCACCACTCGTAATATCTATCTTCAAACAATCCACCATTGTAAAGATGTACTGCTTTTTCCATATATTCCACCTGGAGCGCTTGAGGCACTTTTTTATCCTCTGACTTTTTACAATACTCATCAAAATCCATGATGTCACAAGTTGTTTTATCTATCAAAAATCTCATAGTTCCCCTTTTAGATTCAATAGGCAAGTTTACACCCATCTTTTTTTCCTGCTGTTTTAAGTAATAATAAGCTACATGCAAATTAGCCGTGCTTTTTTCGGTGTTTTCTTCTGGCCAGAGAGCATAAGATATTTTTTCCTTTAGTGTAATTTTTCCTTTTTCACAAATCAGATATGCCAAGAGCTCCTCAGATTTTTTGGTCTTCCAGCCTGTGTTAAATTCTTTGTTGCCATACATGATAGAAAATGAGCGGAAACAATTGATTTTGATAGAATTGTCTGATATTTCTATTTTATCTCTTCTTTGAAGCTGTGACCTTACACGATTCAAGGCCTTTATAAGCCTTTCTTTAGTCACTGGCTTTACGATATAATCCATAGCGCTGACTTCGAAGGCTTGTGCTGCATAGTGGCTGTGTGCTGTTACGAAAACAATATGTGTGGATATGTCCATATCCAACAACCTTTCTAAAATCTCAAAGCCGTTCATTTTTGGCATTTCTATATCGAGAAAAGCAACGTCTGGCTTAATATTCTTAATTTCATGCAAAAATACCTCAACATCATCATACATGCCTGCTACTTCAATCTCACCAATGTCTAATAGTTTCATCTTAAGCCCTTGCAATGCAAGATATTCATCATCCACAATAACTGCTTTCAATTTATCACTTCCTTTTTTGGTAACACAACATATACTAAGGTTCCAACCCCAAGCTTGCTTTCATAAATTAGCTCCGTGTTATAAAACATTTTCAACCTTTTTTGTATATTTGATACTCCTACACCAACTGGTTGCGCTTTATTGTCATACAAAATTTCTTTTATCTTCTCCTCTGTCATCCCTATCCCGTCATCCGCAATCTCTATTATATAATGTTCAGGCATGTTCTTAACTCTTAAAGAAACTGTGCCTTTTGTACCCTGCTTTCTAATACCATGTTTTATAGCATTTTCAATAAGTGGCTGAATTAAAAGAGGTGGCAACATCAACTCTTCTGCATCATCAATATCATATATAACATTTAGATTGTCCCTAAACCGCGTTTGCTCAATTCTCACATATGCCTTTACAAATTCCAACTCCTCATCAAACGGGATATGCTTTTGAAGGTTTCGAAAATCAAAACTATGCTGCAAAAATGTTGATAAATCCAGAATTAATTCTCCTGCCTTTCTGCCGTCTATGTAACATAATGCTTCAATGATATTTAGTGCATTGTAGAGAAAGTGCGGTTTAATCTGTGCTTGCAAAAAAGCTGCTTCCTTTGAAGTTGCTTGAAGTTCTGCTATATGATAAAGACCCAGGGCATCTTCCTTTTCCATGTCTAATTTTTTTACAAGTCCTGCAAGTCCTAAAGATAGTAGAATAGCTTCGATAATTATTGGAATCAAAATTATGAACAATGTAAACTCATTGTTTGGAATAAGGCCAAAAGCTCTTGCATTAAATATCATTGAAACAAACAGGGTAAATGTCCAGCCCGCAAATAAATATTTTGCATAGCTTATACCCTTTTGCATTGCAAGATATGTTGTTGAAATAAGGAAGATGCCTATAAAATTAGCAAGTATTATTGCAATTATATTTCCAAAATATTTGTAGCCTATAAATATAGCTATTATGTCTACAATGCTTAAAAAGGCAAGAACTTTCGCTACTTTATGCTGAAAATGGAATAATTCTTTTGTGCCAAGTGATGAATGCAAAAAAAGAAGTGCTGCTATCATCATTAATAGTCCTATTGCTGCAACATTTGCTATCATCAGACTCCCGATACTTTTAAAAACTATATGCACATAGCCAAAGACTGTCCACTGGTACAGTAAAATTGTGCTTAAATAGATTATATAATATATCTGCGCCCTGATTTTTAAAGTTGAAAACTGAATGAAATTATTTATTCCAAAAGCTACAATAAAGCCGAAAAACACTGAGTTTATTGCTATGTTGTCATTCCAAGTATGATTGAATGTAACTTCATCCATAACCCTAAAAGTATAATTGTTTGTGTAGCTTGAATTTAACCTTAGATATATAAATTGTCCCTTTTGTATATTATCAGGTAACTTAAATACAGGATATAGGAAACCCTGATCTTCATGCAGATCTCTAGAGTAACCCCAACCTGCATAGTATGTGTGGTAACCTTGCCCACCAACTAATGATATGGGAACATAAAATTCAACTTTTTCAACCGTTGGATTTGTAATAGAGAAAAAAAGATTTTCTATACCTTGCTTATTATATTGTAATAAATTATCTGTTTTTATCCTAACCCACCAGGTTGAGGTGCTGTCGCCTTTCATTAAGTCAGATGCTAAATTCCAAGAGAAACCTTTGACTGAGTCTTTTGACCCTTCTTTAATATCTTCAAATTCAAGTGCCCCTTGAGCATCTTCAATATATTCTATTGCGTGAATATATCCCACAGGCTTTTTCTTCTGCCACTGAGCATTAAAAAATATTAAAAAGATGAATACTAGAATAAACAAAATACCTAAAGAAAAAAGCAACTTTTTCAGTATATTCTTATTTACAGGATAGGATTTTTTCGTTATGTAGTTCATTTCAAGCCTCCAAGTCATATGGACAGACATATTTTTTACTTCTATTAAAGTAAATGTCTTTTTATTAATTCTACCTATGTTAACTTTTCCTTTTTTTCGACTATTTTTTTATACTATCATAAAATTAAATTAAATCAACCATTGTTTATTATTTTTGGAATAATAATCTAAATGCCCTGAAATATACCGTCACTATTCTTATAAAATTCAAGTTCTCTTTATCAGATGGCTTCGTTGATAGGAAATTGCTTGTTGATAGGAATTTAAATACTTAAAAATTCTCTAAGAAGTTAAACTTAAACATTAAAAAAATGTGGAGAGATTTAATCCTCTTCACCTTTTTCTTTAAAATTATCAATATTATTATACTACCTCGTATCCTGCGTCTTCTACAGCTTTCTTTAATACATCATCGCTTACTTCTTTAGCTAATGTTACATCTGCTGATTTGTTTTCTAAATCTACTACTGCATTTTCAACGCCATCTACAGCCTTTAATGCTTTTTCAACAGCTGCTTTGCAATGTCCGCAGCTCATTCCTTCTACCTTTAATACTTTATTCATTTCATAACCTCCGTTTATATTTGATTTATTTGTTTTATTTGAAAAGTCTTGTTTTATGACTTGTGGGTCATCAGTTTTGTTTGATATTTCTTTGTTTATATTTGATTCATCAGTTTCAGTTTTATTTGTCATACTTGTTGAATTTGCGGTGTTATTTGTGTCAGCTTCCTTGATCATTCTTACAGGTTTGAAGAATTTAAGTCTCAATGCGTTGGATACAACGGATACAGAACTTAAGCTCATGGCTCCCGCTGCAAACATAGGGTTTAGCTTCCATTCTAATAGATGATAGAACACTCCTGCTGCCAATGGTATGCCTATAGTGTTGTATATAAAAGCCCAGAACAAGTTTTGTTTAATATTTTTTATAGTTGCCTTACTTAATTGAACTGCTGTTACTGCATCTAACAAATCGCTTCTTATTAATACTATGTCAGCTGATTCTATAGCTACATCAGTCCCTGCCCCTATGGCAATGCCCACATCTGCTCTTGCAAGTGCCGGTGCGTCATTGATACCGTCACCAATCATTGCAACCTTTCTTCCTTGTTCTTGGATTTTTCTAATTTCTCTTTCTTTATCTTGTGGAAGAACTTCTGCAATGGCTCTTGTTATGTTTAGTTGCTTTCTGATGGCTTCTGCAGTCTTCTTGTTGTCCCCAGTAAGCATAACAACTTCAATACCCATTGCTTCAAATTCTTGTATAGCTCTTTGGCTTGTTGGCTTTACAACATCAGCTACTGCTATAACTCCCAGAACGTCTTTTTCATCTGCAAAATATAAAGGGGTTTTTCCTTCATCTGCAAGCTTAGTACTTGCTTTTTCAAAATCATTTATATTTATTTTCTTTTCATTAATAAGTCTTAAGTTTCCAATATAATATTTTTTATTGTTTACAACAGCTTCCAAACCATGACCGGGGATTGCTTCAAAATTATTAACATCGTATAATTCTAAATTTCTTTCTTTAGCTTCTTCAACTATGGCCTCTGCCAAAGGATGTTCAGAGCTTTTTTCTGCTGAAGCCGCTATTTTCAACATTTCATTTTCATGTATACCCTTTGTTACTGTGTCTGTAACTCGGGGTTTTCCTTCAGTTATAGTACCTGTTTTATCCATAACAACAGTTTGTATTTGATGGGCAATTTCCAATGCCTCAGCTGATTTAATCAATATTCCATTTTCAGCGCCTTTGCCTGTTCCAACCATTATTGCTGTTGGTGTGGCAAGACCCAAGGCACATGGACAGGAAATTACAAGCACTGCAATACCAATGGACAATGCAAATTCAAATGTAGCCCCTGCTATTAACCAGCCAATGGTTGCTATTACGGCTATGGTAATTACTACAGGAACAAATATACTGCTTATTTTATCAGCAAGCTTTGATATGGGTGCCTTTGATGAGCTGGCTTCCTCCACCAATCTTATGATTTGAGACAATGTGGTGTCATCACCTACATTTTGTGCTTCAAATTTAAAATAACCTGATTTATTAATGCTTGCTCCAATTACCTTGTCTCCAACCTTTTTTTCAACAGGTATGCTTTCCCCTGTAAGCATTGATTCATCCAAGGATGAGTTTCCAAAAATAATTTGTCCGTCAACGGGAACTGACTGTCCCGGCTTAACAATTATAATTTCTCCCTTTTCAACTTCTTCTACAGGGATTTCTACTTCCACACCGTTTCTTTCAACTAATGCTGTCTTTGGGGACAGGTCCATCAGTTTTTTAATGGCATCTGAGGTCTTTCCTTTAGCTCTTGCTTCAAGAAACTTCCCTAATGTTATAAGCGCCAAAATTACACCTGCAGATTCAAAATATAAATCCATGGAATATTGCATAACCACATCCATATCCATGTGTCCAAGGCCATAGCCTATTTTATAAATTGCAAACACTCCATATGCTACAGCTGCGGTAGTACCTATTGCAATTAAAGAATCCATGTTTGGTGAACCCTTGAATAATGTTTTAAAACCCACTGTGTAATATTTTTTATTTATTATCATTACGGGTAGTGCCAATAAAAACTGTGTAAATGCAAATGTTATTGAATTTTCTTCCCCGTGAAATATACTAGGAAGTGGCCAATTTAACATGTGACCCATGGATAAATAAAACAATGGCACAGCAAACAGGAATGAAATTATAAGCCTTTTTTTCATTTCCTTAAATTCTTTTTCGGCATCTAATTTTTGGTCTGTCTTAACAGCATCCTTTTTTCTTTCAGCGGATGAGGCACCATAGCCTGTATCTTCAACTACCTTAATTATATCCTTTTCAGACAATACAGATTCATCATATTTTACTGTCATGCTGTTGCTTAATAAGTTTACATTTGCTTCAATGACACCTTCAATTTTATTTACATTTTTATCAATTCTGGCAGAGCAAGCTGAACATGTCATGCCGGTTACATTAAACTTTTGTTGCTTCATATTCTCACTCCTTACTTAGAGACCTTATTAATCAATGAAATTATTTCATCTATTTTATCTTCCTCATTGCCTTCTTCAAAAGCTTCCTTTACACACATGTGCATGTGAGCCTTAAGTATTTCGTTGTTTGCCTTTTTTAATATTGACTGCACCGCCAATATTTGGTTTGAAATATCAATACAATATCTATCATCCTCAACCATTTTAGATATACCTTCTATTTGACCAGCCGCTGTCTTTAACAGACGATTTATTTTATCCTTGTCCGCTTTCATATCATAACGCCTCCTTAATGCACTCCCCCCGGGTGGGGGTATATGTACATAATATACCCATCATCATACTTTGTCAACACAAATTTTTGTGATAGTTTAAGACCGTCCCCACTGTCCCACTTGAATGTTTAGAAATAAATGTTATAATTATTATAACGAGATAAAGATTTATCATACATCTTCACTATAGTAAAAAAATATATAAATATTATGAAGGGGACGAAAATGGATAGAAAATTTATTGAACAGTTTGGCACAAGCCTGCCAAGGTTAGGATACGGATGCATGCGCCTTCCCGTAAATGACAACAAAATTGATTTTGATGCTGCAAAGGAATTAATTCATCATGCGTATAACAATGGTTTAAATTATTTTGATACGGCTTACAACTATCATGGTGGGGAATCTGAAACCTTTTTAGGAAAGGTGCTGCCTGAATTTAAAAGAGATACATATTTTTTAACCTCTAAACTGCCTGTATGGAAGGTTGAAAAGGAAGAAGATGCAGAAACATTATTTAATGAACAGCTTCAAAAATGCAATACTGATTATTTCGATTTTTACCTGCTTCATTCATTAAGTGCCAGAACCATAGAAAAAGTTGAAAAGTTTAACTTATATGATTTCATTTTAAAGAAGAAACAAGAAGGAAAAATTAAAAACATAGGTTTTTCATTCCATGATACAAACGATGTTTTAAAAAAATTTGCTGCAGCTCATAAGTGGGACTTTGCTCAACTTCAAATAAATTATTGGGACTGGGAAGAAAACGATGCAAAAAGTATGTATGAAACTCTGGAAAATTTAAATATTCCATGCTTTGTAATGGAGCCTGTAAGAGGAGGATTCCTAGCTTCCTTTGCACCTCATGCCATGAAACATTTCAAGGATTATAACAGGGAAGCAAGCATAGCTTCATGGGCTCTTAGATGGGTTGCAGATCTTCCTAATGTAGCAATAATATTAAGCGGAATGTCCAACATGGAACAGCTTCAAGACAACATTGACACATTCACTAACATACAGCCAATATCACAAGAAGAACAAATAAGAATACAGGCCGTAATTGAAGATTTAAGAAAAATTAAACCTGTTCCTTGCACAGGATGCCGTTATTGCATGGATTGCCAATACGGTGTTGATATACCGGGAGTTTTTGAGGTTTATAACGATTATAAAAAATCGGAAAACAAGCAAATTGCTACAAGAAGCTATTTTACTTTCATGAGTGAAAAAGAACGAGGCGGCAACTGTCAAGAATGCGGAGAATGCATGACAAAGTGCCCTCAGCAAATAAGAATTCCTGATGAGCTTCACAAAATACACAACGAAATGCTGCAAATAAGCTCATTGCCAAGATAATAGACATAAGCGGGACATCA
>CAZJKK010000007.1:5732-7711 GCA_964546605.1 uncultured Clostridia bacterium | reverse complement strand
CCAACATACCCAATTGCTTTAAAACACAAAAGACGATATGCTGTGATATTAACAGTAATCGTCTCTTTTTTATTACCTATTCTTTTTATTTATAGCTTACAACAACAATACCTTGTTCTTCAATTAAGATTTTTAATTTTTCCATCTTTTCCTTTGTAGGTGCTTTGAAATCCCTTGAAGGTTTTTCAAGTCCCAGTGCTTCATATTTTTCATCTCCAAAGCTATGGTAAGGCAGAAGTTCAATCTTAGGATTATTAATATTCTCCTTTACAAACTTAGCTGTATCAACAATATTGTCATAATCAGCATTTACACCCTCAATAACCGGTATTCTCACAACAACATCAGCATTTAATCCATTGAGTTTTTTGATGTTACTTAATATTCTTTCGTTGCTGACACCTGTAAAAGTTTTATGCTTAACATCATCCATGTGCTTTAAGTCTATAAATATCAAATCTAATTTTTCTAAAATATCCTTTACATCTTCAAATTCAAAATATCCTGATGTTTCAATTGCTAAATTGACGTTTCTATCATAAAGCTTGTTAACCAGCTCCCTTAGTACAACAGGATTTGATGTAGCTTCTCCTCCGGAAAATGTGACTCCTCCTTTGGAATATCTATAAAATATTTCTTGCCGTTCAATTATTCTTAACAGCTCTTCAACAGAATACTCTTTAACTAAACAGTTATCAGTACTTTGGCCTTCCGGATTAGCGCACCATTTACAGCGTAGCGGGCATCCTGCAAAAAATATTAATGTTCTAATGCCATCACCATCATTTACTGAAAAATTTTGGGGCTCCATAAAATATCCTGTTCTAATTTCATTAATACTTTTCATGAGCAGTCCTTGCTATTATTGCATCCTGCATGCTTCTTGACAAGTTAACAAACTGAGTGCTGTAGCCTGCAACTCTCACAAGCAAATCCTTATAATTTTCAGGATGCTCTTGAGCCTTTCGAAGTGTCTCAGTAGATATGGTGTTAAACTGAACATGGAACGCACCTAATGCAAAAAACGTCTGAATCATTTGACCTAAGTTGCTTTGACCTCTCTTTGTGCTGACCAAATCCTCGCTCAGTCTCAAATTAAGCAGTGTTCCTCCGGAATGCACATCTTGATTTAACTTTGCTGTTGAGCGCATTGCTGCTAAAGGAGTGGACGTATCAGACCCTGCAAATGGTGATACTCCTTCAGACAATGGTTCCTTAGCTCTTCTGCCGCAGGTCGTTGCTCCCACTACTTTACCTGTTGGCAAGTAATTTGAAATACCCATGAATGCAGTGTTAAAGTTGTTGCCGTTTATATCTTTATATTTATGACCTTCGCTGTAATAGTAGTTAGCCATTTTTATAGCGATATCATCAACATAATCTATGTCATTTCCATATTTCGGAACGTTTAATGCAATTCGTCTCAATTCATCGTAGCCTTGCCAGTTAGCATTAATAGCATCAATCAATGTTCCCATGTCAACTGATTTATCTTCAAATACCAGCTTTTTAATTACAGCCAATGAGTTTGAAGTAACAGCCAAGCCTATTCCTGTAAGAACTGGTCCTAAGTTGTATTTTCCGCCTGCATCGACTAAATCCAAGCCTTCATCCATGCAGTTTTCAATGCAAGATGAAAGGAATGGTCTTGGAACCATTTCTTTGTGAAGCTTTTGAGCCAACACTGTTGAAATGATTGAATGCTTGATTAAATTTGCAAATTGCTTGTAGAATGCTTCTTCTACTTGTTCGTAGCTTGTAAATGTCTTTGGATCAATTTCATCAAGACCGATCTTTTCGCCTGTAATTCTAGAGTATCCGTTATTTAATGCATATTCCAATGCTGCAGTAAAGTTGATGTTAACAGCTGATGTCCACTCATATGTTTTTCTAAAGTGAGGCACAACACAACCGCAGTTGTTCCAGTCTCTTGCATCTTCAGGAGCATATCCTGCGTTTATAAGCATTTGATATCCCGC
>CAZJKK010000007.1:0-5632 GCA_964546605.1 uncultured Clostridia bacterium | reverse complement strand
ACCCACTCAGAAAGTTTAAGCCACAATGCTTCAATTAATTCTTGCACTTCATCTTTAGTTGCTATGCCATTATCTATATCATGTCTGTAATATGGATACATGAACTGGTCAAATCTGCCCACGTTTAATGCAAGAGGATTTTCTGACAATATTCCGCCAACTTGTGTAAACCATACAAATTGAATTGCTTCATAAAAAGTTGTTGGAGGATTTTCAGGAACCTTGTTGCATATTTGTGCTATTTTTACTAGTTCAGCTTTTCTTTTTTCATCTTTTTCAGCTTCTGCCATTTCCTTGGCTTTTTGTGCATATCTGTTAGCCAATATAATGATTCCTTCAGAAGTAAGAATTATGGAATCATAAAATTCTTTTTTCTTCATTCCTTCAGCAGTAGTTACATTTAATTTGGCAATGTGTCCTTTAGCTTCATTGATAATTCCGCCAAATCCTTTTTTAAACAATACGTCTTGATAGTCAGGAGTGATTTCTCCAACCGCCTGTCTCCACTTAGAGTCATTGTCAACTATTCCTGTGTCAACAGCAACTTTTGCAGTATCCTTTGGAAGCTGTGCTAAAAATGCTTCTTCAAGAGATTTGCCCTTCCAATATGGGAATATATTTTTTCTAACATATTCTCTTTGCTCATCTGTCATAACATATGGATCTTGAACTCTTTTATCAAAATTGTCCATTTCTCTGTCAACCCAGGTCCAAGAAAATTCAGGAGTTAAAATTCCATTCTTTCTAAATTCACCTGTTGCTCCCACAATAAGCTCACCGTCAAATATTTTTACCTCCAGCTGTTCACATGTGTCCTTAAATGCCTTTGCTCTTCTTATAGGTACTGATTGTCCTTCTGTTTTTTTATGTGACTCTGTCCAAATTCTTGCTCTCTCATATGAAATTGCAGGCTTAGAGTTTATATAATTTTGTCTTATTTTTTCAATTCTATCTGTAACCATATACCCTCCTAAATAATAATAAATTTATGTTTTAATAACTAATTGTGCGTTTTAACATATTATGATATTAAAAAAATTTTATATTTGGGGACATTCCTTATGCTGTCCCCATACCTTAATATCTAACTATATTTTGAAAAACTGTATCTATATTATATGGGTTATTGTACTCATGATATTGATCTGCATTAAATGACATGGCAGCAGGAGCTTCCAATTCATATTTTTTTCCGTTTACCACTATTTCAAGGATGCCTTCAGTTACTACGACATATTCTTCTGTTGAAGATTTATGAGGTGCAGATGAATGCTGTGCTCCAGGTAAAAGCTTAATATAAAACATTTCAAATCCTGTAATAGGATTAAAAGGAAACACATTGTACAATATCATTTTGTCATTTGATTCATAAACCGGTTCCAGTTCATTTATTTTCACTATATTATTTGTATCTTGAACTTCGTTTAATAACTCAGAAAACGATATCTTCAGTCCTGTTGAGATTTTCCACAACGTAGATATGGTAGGAGTTGATTCTCCTCTTTCTATTTGTCCAAGCATTGCCTTGCTTACACCGGTGAGGTGAGATGTCTCATCGAGGGTCAAATCCTTTTCTGTCCTGGTTTTTTTCAAGGTATTGCTTATATTTAACAATAAATTATTCATATATTACCTCACAAGTTTGTTAATTAATTATATACATATTATAAAATTTTAGCAACTATTATTTTTTAATAAATTAGACTTTTATACGTTATAACATATACAGAACGCGAGGACGCTTTCATTGAGCATAGAACCGTCACCTCGTACCAGCATTAAATAAAAAATATGGCATATATTTATATGAATATGTTTTTAGGGGTGAATTATGAAAAAGGAAAGTATTATATTAGGAACATTGATTTTAACAGTGGCTACTACTATTGTAAGAGTTGTAGGAATGCTGTTTCGCATATATCTTGCAAACACTTTAGGGGCGGAAGGAATAGGACTTTATCAGCTTATACTTTCCATATACTTCCTCATGATCACCATTGCTACTTCAGGCATACGAGTTGCAGTTTCAAGGCTTGTTTCTGAGGAGAATGCTAAAAGAAATTTTCCCAATGTTAATAGAGTTCTCAATCAGTCCCTTGCACTTTCATTATTTACCGGGCTGGCTGCCGCCTTTATTTTATATTATTTTGCTGATTACATAGGAACTAATATTTTAAATGATAACAGAACAACATTATCATTATTATACCTTGTTCCTTCCATTCCTTTTATAGCACTATCAAATGTTTATAAGGGATATTTTTATGCTGTTGGGAAAATTACTAAGCCGGCAATTATACAGGTAACAGAACAACTGGTCCGAATTGCCGTTATATTTGCTATAATCGATAGCTTTTTGCCAAAGGGACTTGGTTATGGATGTGCTGCTGTTGCCATTGGCATGACAGCAGAAGAGTTGTTTTCACTTATTCTCACCTGGATTTTTTATATTTCGGAAAAGAAACCATATAAAAGGAATTCAAAACAAAAAGGCGACAACATGATGTTTAAAATACTGGGTATAGCCTTGCCCCTTTCTGCAACTTCCAATTTAAATTCAATATTACGCACCGTAGAGAACACAATGATTCCTGCAAGACTTTTAATATATGGATTATCTCCAGAAACAGCTATGAGCCTTTATGGAATGATAAAGGGTATGGTTTTGCCCATATTATTTTTTCCATCTTCATTTTTAACTTCATTATCATCCATATTAATTCCTTCTGTTGCCGGTGACAATGCTGTTTCTAATGAAAAAAGAGTTTCAAAAACCTTATCTCAAGTGCTTCATTTTACAACCATATCAGGAATTTTGGTTGTTGCAGTGTTTGTTGCATTTCCAAATGAAATTGCTATAGCCGTATATAATGATTCACAAGTAGGACTTATGATAAAAATTATTTCTTATGTATGCCCCTTCATGTATTTAAACATGGTTATATCATCCATGTTAAACGCCCTTGGGGAACAAATGAGCTCCTTCAAAGTTAATATAATAGAATCTGTTTTAAAAATTAGCATTATATACTTCTTTGTTCCCATTTACGGCTTTAATGCATATTTATTTTCATTGTTCATTACAACTATATTAAATACCGTATTGTACTTAATAAGATTATTGCAGGTTTCATGCATTGTATTTGATATTTCCAACTGGATATTCAAGCCCATAATATCAGGCATAGCTGCAGGATTTTTATCTAAATTAACATACAATATTTTCATACAAAATTCACCTTACGACATAATTTCGTTAATTTCTTCCATAATAATATTGATGCTTTTGTATCTCATAGGTCTTATACTAACAAAAAGCGTTCATTTTTCATCAGTAAATGATATTAAAAAATATTTAAGAACATAAATAAAAGCATTAGTTAACTTATTATGAACATATTGCCATAAAAACCAAAGGATATTTCTCTTTAATACTCAAAAAATACCTTTATAAAGCATAAGAAAGGAGAGATATCATGCAATATGATTTAATTAATATGTTGATGTTTTTCTTAATATACGGATTTGGCGGATTTCTTTTAGAAACAGCATTTAGGAGTATCGTAGAAAGGCAGTTATTTATTAGCAGAGGTTTTTTAACAAATATGTTTTGCCCTCTTTATGGGATCAGCGGTATTGTAATAGTGCAGATCTTCACCTTGTGTGAAATAACCATAGACGGACGTCTGACATCATTAATATTAGCAACCATAGGTAGTATTATAGCAGTAACAGCTATGGAATACGCAACAGGAAGGGTTTTAGACAGAGTATTTAATTATAAGCTGTGGGATTACAGCCACATGCCATTTAATCTTCACTCTTATATATGCCTTGATTTTTCTTTAATGTGGGGAATTGTAGCCATCATTTTAGCCTCAATTATTCATCCCCTAATGGAAATTGCAGTCTATGCAATACCCGAAACAGCAAAAATGATAATTTTATATATAACATTTTCAATTTTAATAACAAATGCATCCTACAACATGAGGAAAATATACCACATGGACTTAATAAAATTATGAGTTCCTGTCATTCAGAGGGCATAGCCCGAAGAATCTCATCATTTCAACATTAGGAGATTCATCGCTGCGCTCTGAATGACAAATAACAAAGACACGGTTCAAACATCCCGTGTCTTCATTATTATTTATACATTATATTCCATCAACCATTTAATAATAGTTCATCTATTGGTCTTCCCGGAGGAACTATTGGATAAACGCTGCAATCTTGGTCAATTTTGCATTCTAGGAGCATTGGCTCGTTTAAATATTTTGTTTCTTCGAGCACAGTTTGAAGCTCTTCCATTGATTCAGCCCTATAGGCTTTTATGCCGTATGCTGCAGCAAGCATTTGATAATTAACATCATCATAGTTGTCTGTTTCAGAATATTTTGCATTGCTGAACATTCTCTGCCACTGTCTAACCATTCCCAATGTGTTGTTGTTAAACAATAATACTTTTACAGGCAGCTTGTATTTTGCAATAGTTACAAATTCTTCACAGTTCATTCTGAAGCTTCCGTCTCCTGTTACAAGCACAGTCTTTTTGTTAGGATTTCCTACTTGCGCTCCTATGGCAGCACCTATTCCAAATCCCATGGTTCCAAGTCCACCTGATGTTATGAATTCATTGGATTTGTTAAAGCTCCAGTACTGACCGGTCCACATTTGGTGTTGACCTACATCTGTGGCAACAACAGTATTTTTATTATAATACTGATTAATTTTCTTTAATATGTTTTCAGGAACAAATTGTCCTTTAATATCATCCGCATGCTTGTTAGACATTATTTCATCCAACCAGCCTGTTCTGTTCTTTTTTTCTGCCCCACTTGTTAGTTGCTCTAATATTGATTTCATATCCCCAAGTAGAGGAAGGCTTTCATATGTGTTTTTATCAACCTCGGTTGAGTCCACATCTATATGAATTATTTTTGCACCGGGTGCAAACTTATCCGGACTTCCTATTACTCTGTCGCTAAACCTCGCCCCCATTGCTATTAATAAATCACAATTCGTCACCGCTATGTTTGTTTCCTTGGACCCATGCATTCCAACAAATCCTAGAGAAAGCTTGTGATCTCTTGGTATGGTTCCAAGTCCCATAAAGCTGTTGCATACTGGTATGTCTGTTTTTTCTGAAAATTTTAATAAAAGCTCATCATTTTTAGATATTCTAACTCCACCACCTGCATAAATAACAGGCTTTTTAGAGTTGTTTATAAGTTCAATTGCTTGATGTAACTTTTCTTCTGATGGCACAACAATACTTTTTTCTTGCTCCTGGTAGTTTCCTTTGTATTCATAGGTTTTTAAAAACACATCCTTTGGAACATCCACAAGCACCGGTCCCGGTCTTCCTTCCTGGGCAACATGAATTGCTTCTCTAATTACATCCTCTAATTGTTCCACCTTTCTAACAAGGTAGTTGTGCTTAGTTATAGACAATGTCATTCCGGTTATATCAACTTCTTGAAATGAATCCTTGCCTATTAATGTGTTTGCGACCTGCCCTGATATTACCAGCAGTGGTACTGAATCCATGTATGCATTGGCAATTCCCGTCACGGTATTTGTAGCACCGGGACCTGAAGTTGCAATAAACACCCCTAATTTTCCCGTG
>CAZJKK010000006.1:23872-28496 GCA_964546605.1 uncultured Clostridia bacterium | reverse complement strand
GGTGAAAGACTTTTGTCCCGCTGTATATTGAACCCATCTCGGAGCCTTTGGGAGTAGCAACCCAAACGGGTGACACCGTTATTTGAAACGAGATGCTGTATGTTGCAGCAATTAGAGTGGTACCGCGGATATCCCGCCTCTTATATTAGAGGCGGGTTTTTTAATTTAATATTTCCCGCCTTTTATTTGGAGCGGGATTATTTTATTAATTTAAAATTTATGGAGGTTAATATGAAAAAAGAAATAGGAATTATAGGAATAGGAAATGTAGGCTCTATGTTGTTACATAAATTTACAGAATTAAATTTATTTGAAGAAAAAAATATTTATGTGGCCAACCGCTCAACAGAAAAGCTTGAAAGCTTTAAAAATAAATATCCATCTATTAATATTTGCAATAATAATATTGAACTGGCAAAGAAATGCAACAACATTTTGCTATGTGTGGAGCCATTAAATTTGCCAAATGTTTTATTGGAAATAATGCCATACCTTAACGAAGAAACGTATTTAATGGTATCAACATCCATGGTTGCCCATGAGGATATTACCAAATTCCACAATGGAAGCATCACCATATTTATGCCAACATTAATATCCATGGTAAACGGCGGTGTAACACTTGCTTTTCATAACAACCATGTCAATGATGATGAAAAAGATTTTTTTGAGAAGTTAACTAATTCTTTCAGCGAAACTAAAATTTTGTGCGAAGAAGACATCAACTTAACACAAAATTTAACGGCCAGCTTTCCAGGCTTCTTTGCAGAAATAATGCTGGAATTTGTTAAAGCTGCTTCAAAGAAAAGCCACAATGTATCAGATGAAGACCTTGAGCATATGCTTTTAGTATCATTGCTAGGGGCTTCAAGACTCCTTTTGGAGAAAAATATGAGCTTTGAAGAAACAATTAACCGTGTGTCCACTAAGGGCGGAATAACCTACGAAGGTGTTAAAGTGTTTCAAGCAAAGCTTCCTGAAGTATTTGATGCGGCAATTAATGCATCAACAGGCAGATATAATGAAATATCAAAGATTGCATCTAATAACATAGATCAGCTTTTTTTAAACAATCAAAGTGAAGCTATATAATATATTTACTACACTTTTTCTTATGTGGAAAATAATAAAAGGTAAAAATATATTATTATATTATTTATATTTTGATGAATTACTGATAAAATATAGATATTGACAAGTTTTATATGTCGTGATATTCTATCAAGAATAACTATTTATGTACATTTACATAAGAAAAGGAGATAAAATATGGCAATAATTATCAACGAACCTTCCAGAACCTTTGGTGAATACTTACTCTTACCAAATTTAACTACCAAGGATTGTATTGTTGAAAATGTAGATTTATCCACACCAATATGCAGATTTAAAAAGGGAGAAGAACCGGATTTAAAATTAAACATTCCTTTCTCATCTGCGATTATGCAATCTGTTTCTGATAATAACATGGCTATTGCCCTTGCTAAAAACGGCGGAATATCATTTATATATTGCTCTCAATCAATCGAAAGCGAAGCTGAAATGGTCCGCAGAGTGAAAAAATATAAAGCAGGTTTTGTAATAAGCGATTCCAACCTTAAACCTGAAGATACATTAGCTGATGTTTTAGATTTGAAAG
Organism: uncultured Clostridia bacterium; assembly: GCA_964546605.1. Classification (GTDB taxonomy): domain Bacteria; phylum Bacillota; class Clostridia; order Tissierellales; family Sedimentibacteraceae; genus Sedimentibacter. Next base: position 26,857 of record CAZJKK010000006.1, on the reverse strand, counting down.
CCAGCACAGGTCATTCTACAATGGCTGTAACTGCTGATGGATCATGTGACGGGAAGCTTTTAGGAATAGTAACTAGCAGAGACTACAGAACTACAAGAGATCCATTAGATAAGTTAGTGAAAGAATTTATGACTCCCGGTGAATCACTGATTGTGGGTCACGAAGGTATAACTTTATCTGAGGCTAATGATATTATTTGGCAACACAAATTAAATGCTCTACCTATAGTTGATGATGAATTTAACTTAGTCTACATGGTTTTCAGAAAGGATTATTCTGAAGATAAGGATAACCCACATTCACTCTTAGATAAGCAAAAAAGCTATGTGGTTGGTGCAGGTATCAACTCTAGAGATTACAAGGAAAGAGTACCGGCATTAGTTCAGGCAGGAGCAGACATATTGTGTATTGACTCCTCCGAAGGCTTCAGTGAATGGCAAAGGGATACAATTAGATGGATTAAAGAAACTTATGGTGATTCTGTTAAGGTTGGAGCTGGAAATGTTGTTGAAAAAGAAGGCTTTAAATATTTAGCTGATGCAGGTGCTGATTTTGTTAAAATCGGTATAGGCGGCGGTTCAATATGCATTACAAGAGAACAAAAAGGAATTGGCAGAGGCCAAGCTTCTGCGGTTCTAGAGGTTGCTGCTGCCAGAGACGAATATTTTAATGAGACAGGAATTTATGTTCCCATATGTTCTGACGGCGGTATCGTGCTTGATTACCACATAACATTAGCATTAGCCATGGGAGCGGATTTCGTAATGCTTGGAAGATATTTTGCAGGCTTTGATGAAAGTCCAACTAACAAAATTAAATATGGCAACGGCTATGTAAAGGAATATTGGGGTGAAGGGTCAAACAGAGCAAGAAACTGGGCAAGATATGACCTAGGCGGAAAAGCAAGTCTTCAATTTGAAGAAGGTGTTGATTCCTATGTTCCATATGCAGGTAAATTAGATGATGGCTTGGGAACCACTCTTCATAAAGTTAAAAGTACCATGTGCAACTGCGGAGCTAAATCTATAAAAGAATTACAACAAAATGTTAAATTGACTGTTGTATCAGCTACTTCATTAACTGAAGGCGGCGCACACGACGTTATTTTGAAAAATCAATAAAAATAAAATTATAAACTCCACAGCTACTGTGGAGTTTATAATTTTATATTAAAAAACCTGGCAATGCCAGGTTAATTTTATTCTTCGTCTTCTTCGTCTTCGTAATCTTCGTCGTCTAGCAATTCGTCCATTTCAGCTTCATCTAATATTTCATCAAAAGCTTTTGTAACACCTTCGTATTCTTCATCAGATTCAATGCTTAAAAGTTCAAATGTTCCATCTTCAAATTCTTCAAAGCCGTAAAGGTATACTTCTCCGTCTTCTTGGTTTTCTAATGGCAATAATGCTATGTATTCTTTATCTCCTACTGGGAAAATTGCTATAATAGCACATTCAACCTCAGTACCATCTTCAAGAGTTATTGTCATTACTTCTTCTTCATGGTCGTGATCACATCCGCAACCACATCCACATTCACAATCATCTTCTTCGCCGCATCCGCAGTCGAATAATTCTTTATCTTCACTCATAATTTACATCCTTATAATTTATTTATCAATTATTAATAATTGATAGATATTTAAACTTTATCAGAATACCATATAAAATGCAAGACGTTATTTGTAAAATCTTTATACTTTACAAAATATTTTTTTTTGTGTATAATAACATGGTATTCGGGATGTAGCGCAGTTTGGTAGCGCACTAGCATGGGGTGTTAGGGGCCGCAAGTTCGAATCTTGTCATCCCGACTAAATGTGCGGCGTAAGCCGCTTTTTTATTACGAATAGGAAAGTCCTACTTTATGATTATTTAATTAAAGGACTTTCCGTATATGAGTAAAAAGAAAAGCTTCATTGATTAAAATGCTTCGATAGAAGCTTTTCTTATATTTTCAGCAAATTCTCTTGCCTTCTTTTCTATGTTCTCTATTTTTTCTATATCTCCAATATCATTAGCAGTTTCCATTAAAGCAAATTTTGGCGGTAATATGAATGTTTTATTTATGTTGAGAGAACTTATAAGCTGCTGAGCTAAAATATCACTTCCGCTAAAACCGGAAACTATTATGGAATAAACATATTTATCATAAAATTTATATTTCCTAAAAAGTGCAGTCAAACGGTTTATTAAAGCTGATAAATTAGCACTTATGGAATCATTGTAATTTGGGCACAGCATTATTAAAACATCACAATCAATTATAGCAGGATATACTTCCTCAACCATTATTCCACCATAAAAACAATTTTCACTTTGAGAGTAATGCTTGCATGCCTTGTAAGAACATCCCTTGCAATCTCTTACTGAGCCATTTTCTATATGTATTTCCTTGATTGTTAAGCCTTCAAGGTTGTTTTTCACCATATTCCATAGGGATATGGTATTGGAGGTTTTATAATTGGATGCATGAAGTACAAGTATTTTTGGATTGGAAATTTTGTTTTCTTTAAAATCCATCAATCTTTTTACAACTTTTTTGCTGTCCTCCAAGCATATTTCTTCCAAACTTAATTCATTAGAAAGCTTTTTCTGGGTGTTAAAGTTTCTAAGAGAACCAGTTGCTTCGGAAATAGGTCTTCCGGGAAACATGCAACCCAAAATGTTGCAAAACATAATTATTCTGCGAGCAACGTCTCTAGTAAACAAATCCTTATTGCCATGAATTAAAATGCTTGCAATAGAATTTTCCATGCAGTTACTTCCAAGGCTGCTTATTTTTTCAAGCATTTTATATAACTCCATATTAATTCCCGTATCTCCCAGCTCCACTGCAAATAATATTCTTTTGTAATTTAGACTATTAATTTCATTAGCTGTGTTAATTATGACAGTATTATATCCTTTTGTTGAATAATCCAACATATGATCAAGCATATGTGAACTTTCTCCCGGTTTTAAGACAATTAACTCTTCCATAAAC
>CAZJKK010000006.1:5950-23772 GCA_964546605.1 uncultured Clostridia bacterium | reverse complement strand
TGGCTAAATTCTTTTAATTTGCTATATGTTACTTCTAGTCTTCTAAACAGCTCCTCAGGCATGTTTACTTTTTCTATTTCAAGTCCAGAAGGAAGATTCCTGTTTTTTGCACCCATGAAAACTCCTCCTAGGTAATTTGAACTGTAGTGCCACTTACCTTCTAAAGTGCTTATAATTGATATGGCTCCTGATGAAAGCGCAGGTGCTATGTAGGGTTTAAAGCCTGTTTTTCGTACTTCTAAATTAGCAACAACCGCTAATTTTGTAAGTTCCTTAGATAAATTATCATCATATTTTTCAATACTGTTAGCAATAACCAAATCATTTCCATGAGGGCCAAATGATCTGCCTTCACTTAAAAATGAAGAAAATCTCGTGTCTTTCTTTGCATAATATGCTGCCCTTGCATTCATTACCCCAAGACCATAGCCCTTTATTTGCTCAGGAGCAAGCTTCCCCATGCTTTCCTTAAGAACTGTTGCACATAAGGGGTCAACAGGATCAGATACAACCGCAAATATACCTTTAAAGTTTTTTTCAGCTGCCATTTGAGCGTATTCTTTTATAAGCTTTGCATTTTCTTCAAATTGAACCATTCTCACATCTACATTTTCTTTTCCAACAGGAGGAACTCCTTTAGAAGCACAAAACACAAACATATTACAGTTGAACAGCTCATTCTTATCTATAACATTTACATCTGGCAATAGATTAAAGTCAAGAGGATATGAGGTTTGATTCATTTCATATTCCCATCTGGCTGCTTTTTCAGGGCTTCTGTCATAAATGCCAATGGATGAGACGATATTTCCGCCTAATAGCTTTAAGCCCGTAAGAAGAGTGCTTCCCACATCACCTAAGGCTAAAATATTTACTTTTATCTTATACTGCTCATTCATGCACAGACATTCTTCAAAATTTTCATATTGCATGTTTACTGCCTTAACTCTTCTTTTTTCAATTAAATCCAATATTAATTCTGAAATATCTACACTTTCATTGTTTAATTTAAGAAAATCAAGCTCTTCTTCCTTTCGAAAAATATCCTGAGCACATGACAGACAATAGCTTCTTTTTGATTTATTTATATTGGATTTATACATATAATAAAGCTCATTTAAATTATCAGGTAAGTTTTTAATTTTCTCAAAGCCTGGCAAATCTAAAAGTGAGAACAAATATTTATTGTTATATTTATAATAAAACATTATATTATAATCCTTTCAAGCTTTATTAGCATCTCTATATGTGCATCCATAAAATGAGATGCTTCTTTGTTTAAATCATGGTATATATCTTCTCCTAGGTATGGAAGTCTTGGTGAAATAAGTACCTCTCCAAGTTTTTTTACGGTGAGATTTTTTTCATATAGCTCCTGGTATTCAGCCTCAAGTGCTTGCAATATGGCTCTAGAATTTTCCAAGGATACCAAGGATAAATTATAAATTGCTTCCTTTGAAGCACCTCTTATATACATTGGTGAATAATATGGAAGTATCAGGTTGATTGAAGGAATTAAATTTATCATATTTTCATTGTTAATCCACATTCCATCTCCACCTAAGAATGGATACATTAAGTTTTCATTAAACCAAATCCTAAGATTTGGTATAAAATACGCACAATCATAATCCCTGCCCTGTATTTCCATTAAATCCTTTCCTCTTCCAGTAAGTATTCCTACTATGATTTTTTTAACATCTACATTATGACGTTTAAGGATAGGATCTACTTCCTTTATTCTATATCCCTTGTTTAAAAGGTCATCTACTAAAATTACCGGCTTTTCGAAGGACTTTATAGTCTTTACCTGATTTTCTATAGGTGAATAAAAAGGATATTCTAAAATCTTAAACCTCTTAGCATCCGTGGAGTACACCTTTTCTGTATGCAATGATTTTGTAACTGTATTAGGAACAACCATACCCTTTAATATATTTCCAAACGGAACACACATGTGTTCCCCAAGCACTCTAGGTACCTGCATTTCATTGCTTACATTATTAATAGCGCATATTTTATTAATCAATGTTTGGTTTATCATATCATTGTCAATAGATAAAACCAACGAGCCTGGATAAAGCTCCGTCATGGATTTCTGAAGTCTTTTCCTAGCAGTGACAATTGCTTCATGTACTCTTTCATTTGTGTTAAATGGTTCTTTTAAAAAGCTTTCCATATTTAATGTTAAACATACGGGAAACTTCATATCAACAGCATATACACTCTTTTTTACAGACTCATCATCAATTCTTACAAAGCCTTGCAACTCCAATGTGTCAATAACAGCCTCAGTGTTCATATTGGACATAATATTGTGATACAAAGCGTAAGTAAAGTCATTTTTTAAGCAATAAGCAAGAGTTTCAGTAAGGATAATCTGTTCCATATTGTCATAAATTTTGCTAGGATTGATAAAAATACCGTCAATTATTATAATTCTTCCTGCTGTTTTTTCTCTTACATAATTAGCTATATGTTGGCTTTTAAATTCCCCATAAACATCTGAGGAACCAATCTGATGGAATGCAGAAAATCCCAAAAGTTTATTGCCATTTTTTAAATCCCTCACAACCAACAGCTTTATTTTTTTAGAAATAAGTTTTTCTCCTATATTTTCATATAAATTTGTATGCATAAAAATATAATGACCTATTTCATCTACTATTTTTTGACTTAAGTCGTCTATTATTTCAATATTAAATGGTTTTGATTTTAATACGCTCTTATTTAACGGTTCTCTTGTATAAAGGTTTCTGTCATATATAAAGCTTTGTGCCAATGAATCAATTAAATTTGATATGTCTCTGTTGTTGTCTATGTTATCTCTAATTTGAGTAGAGCTTATTTCCTCTAAATACAAAGGAAGTTGCAGTTCAACAAGCTCACCTTTAATTCTGTTTTTAGCTTCTTCTGCCTTTTTTACTGCTGATGGTGACAAATCATCCTGTGTTCTTTTAAATACAATATGGTTAAAGCTATGTATAGAATGTTTTGTAGGTCTTGATTTGTAAGCAGTTGCATTTAAAATTACATCTCCGCCCACAACTATGTGAATATTTTTGTTAGGAAACTGTGCTTTTAATGCCTTTAAATCATTTGAGTTTGATAAGTTAACAGGAACCTCATCCGGAAATAAAAACACATCCAGTTCATCTGCTATGGACATATTAATTATTTGTCTTCTAATCATTCGTGGCTGAACCTTTTTAGACCAGGAAAACTCATCAACAGCCAAATAAACCTCATAACCTAGGTTTCTTATAGAGGTAACAATTCCTTTGTGGCTCATTGAAAATGGATCAAAGGTTCCCGGGAAAAAAGCAATTTTATTATTGACAACCACTTCAAAGTCCTTGTAATAAAATTCATAATCACTTATAAACCTGTATATATGATTAAAGGAAGATGAATTGTTGAAGAAAAATAAATCTCCCAGTTCTTTTTCATTTATTAAGGTTAAAAGCTTTTTATATATTAACAAAAATATTTTTTGTTTTTCTTTTAAGTTGAGTATTGTAGATCCAAATATGCACTGACCTATTACAAGGAATGTTTCCTGTTTTATTTGCGTGTTGTAATTTGCAAGTCCACTGAGCAATATGCCTAAAATTGTTTTAAGGCGCTTGTTATATTCCCCATCACTTTCCTCAAATCTATCCTTGTATTCAACATAATATTGTACAATTATACCCAGTGTATTAATAGCAAGAATGCTCACCCTAGAGTTTTCGCCCTTATAAATGGCATTTAGCTCAACAATAAATTCATCTAATTCCTTGGGAGGCAAAAGCATCATAAACCTTCCCAGGTATTCAGGAATATATTTTGCATATTGAATTTCGTCTATTTCCAACCCTTTAAATAACTCCACTGCTATTTCATTTCGTTGTTCTATGGAAAGAAGCGGCCCTAATTCAACAAGTGAGTTTCCTGCCTTATTACGAACAGATTCCTTTGCACTTACTTTAACAAGGTTTGCTAAATGAGTTGCAGTTTGCAAAAGTGTTACTTCATTTTTGCTTTTAATATTTTCCATTATAAAATCAATGCTTATAGTTTTGACATTCCATGGTGTTGCTGTTTTTAGATTATTAAGGAACAATTCTGAAGTATTATACCTGCTCGAATACAATAAGGAATTATACCTGTTGACGATTTCAGATGGAAAATTCAAATATCTTGCAATTTTTCCCTTTAAGTAATTAATACCCAATCCATCATTTTCATTTATGTTGTTTATGTATTCATATATTTTGTTTAAGCTTGTTTTTACGCAATCCTTATTCTTTACCAGCTTTTCAAAAAACTGTACAGCCATGAGACGTATGTTATAAGCCGTATCATTTAAAGAACTTATTGCATAATCAATAATAAATTCTGATTGCTCAGCATCATACATATCTACGGGTATGCTTAACAATGAATTTAGTGTTGAGATTTTTGCCACTGATTCCAATTTTCTTTGTTTTAAATGTTTTATGAATACATCTATAAACAATTTTGTATCCTTATTTTTAGGAGAATTAATTACAGAACCAACAAATATTCTTAAGGAATACCCAATCCAGTCTTTGTGGTTGTCTGTTGCCTTGTAGCCCGGGTCTAGATACATTCCAAGATATTTGTCCCAAAGAGATAGCTCTGTGATTTCTTCATTTATGTTTATTTTAACATCCTCTGGCAGTTCCTTTGAATATTCCAAATCATAGGAAACAAGTATGCTCCCCATTAAACCTGCAGCCTGACGTCTGATATCTCCTTCTTTATAAACAAGCATTTCATAAAGAAAACTTAATGTGAATAATTTTTCCTTTTGTGATAAGTATATGGAATATTCATCCAATATATTTAAGAAAGCTCTTATGTTTTGCCAGTTATGTTCACTTCTTGCTGCTTCGAGCATATTGGTAAAAGCAAGCTCGTTGTTCAGCTTACTCATTAATGAGGTGTTATGTTCTATTGCCATATATTTATAATTTTCTATTATTTCATATCCGTCAAGAAGAGCATAATCAACAACTTTAATAGGTGTTGGCACTTCCGTTTTAAAATCTATGTTTATTCCTTCATGAATCATATAATTTTCAAAATCTTTCAGCTTAGAATAAACTCGTATATACCTTTTTTCCTTTTTTTCATCCACATTATCCAGCTTATCAAGAATTATTTGAAAAGATTCATTTAAGTCAAATATATGCATTTCATAGCCATTTTTCGATTGTTTATTTTTAACCCTGAAATCTGCATAAATGAGTATAAGTGATTCTAAAGGAAGATTTTCAAGCTCCAGATCCCATGTAGAATGATTTGTTGCAATTAAGCCAATGCCAGGCATACCATATTTTGTGAACCATTGATCTGTATAGTAATAATGAAGGTATGGAACCCTTCTTTTTTCTAAACCCTTGACGCCGTACTTACCTATGTCATGTCCTGCCGCTGCACCTGAAACTAAGCCAAGATTAACATGAGAACCTACTTTTTTAAGCTGGCGGGCCACATGCATGGCAACATAGTGAACTGCAGCCACATGATTTAAAGTATTATATCCATTAACCTCTTCATCCAGCATCATAAGCTCGTATATATAGTTTTTTTCAAACTTGTCAAGAAATGTTATATACTCTTCAGGGTTTGAGAGATTATTAATCTCTTCTGTTGATAAAAAGTTAAAATCTGTGTATTTATCAAATATATCGCTGTTTTTCCCATGCTTAAGTATAGTTTTTAATATTTGAAGATATATGAGCACGCCGCTTTCATATTTTGGATTAAGCTTTATGGTAACGGCATCAGGAAATGATTTATACAATGTATATTGAAATATATATGATAGCCAATCTTTTGGAGCATCAACGCATACATTTTCCAATATATCTAAGCTCAAGTCTAATACATCCTTACAGGACAATTGTTTTTTATCAATAAGCACAAGTAAATTATTAACAAATTTCTTGTTAATTATATAAGATTGTATCTTTTCTTCTGTAATATTAATAGTTTTCAAAAAATCAATTTTGGTAAGTGCATGCAATATTTCCTTATGTAATTCATTTAACATAAATCTGCTCATAATATACCTCTATAAAATAAGTTTTTATTTAATTAAGCATGTTTTTTTTGTATTTATTATATCATTATTCATCGCTAATGCGACTTACTTCACAATAATACAACAAATACAATATCAGATTTATTATATCATAGGAAAATTTATACTGCAATAAAACATAAATCGTGAATAAAAAAAGATACCTAAACAATAACTTGAAAAATACCCATTAAAGTATTATATTTATTGTAATACTACTTTAGGAGGAATTATGTACATACTTACTTATCTTTACAACAATCAAGAATATACAGGATTCTTGGACAAAGAAAAAAAAGGTATCATACCTTCATCAAAGGTTTTTGAAACATTAAATCTTAACGTATCAAATAACATGATAAATCTCATTGAAGAATTTGAAAATATTCATATTAATAAGGTAGAAGATGCTTTAAATTCATTGGAAAGTGAGTTGTCGCTAAATGAAGTTACAATATTGGCACCTATTCCTTATCCAAAAAGAAATATTTTATGTTTAGGTAAAAATTATCTTGACCATGTTAATGAAGTAAAGAGCTTGAAAAATGTCAATGCAGATGTACCTAAAAAACCAATTTACTTCAGTAAAATAGCATACCCTGCAGTAGGACACGGAGCAAATGTAATTGGCCATTTTGACATTGTAAAACAACTGGATTATGAGGTTGAGCTTGCAATAATAATAGGCAAAAAATGCAGCAACGTATCGGTTGAAGAAGCTGAAAATGTTATATTTGGTTACTCAGTTGCTAATGATATTTCAGCAAGAGATATTCAGCAGGAGCATGTTCAATGGCACAAAGGAAAGTCTTTTGATACATATTGTCCAATGGGTCCATATATTGTTCATAAATCTCAAATTTCATTCCCTCCAAGCTTGTCAATACAAAGCTTTGTAAATGGAGAATTAAGACAAAACGGAAATACAAGCCAGCTTATTTTTGATATTCCTACAATTATAAGCGATATAACTAAGGGTATAACATTGTATCCGGGAGATGTTATATTAACCGGTACACCTGCAGGTGTGGGCGCAGGTTTTAATCCTCCAAGATATTTGAATGCAGGTGATACTGTGGATTGTGTCATTGAAAATATAGGTATACTTTCAAATACTATTGTTTAATCCTACATAATATTTTCCATGGATAAGCATTCATTTTCCAATATAATAGTAAACAAGACTCTTAAGTGCTCAAGCTCTGCTTGAGCCATTGTTTTATCCTTATTGTTTATAAATACTTGAAGCTTTCTTATGGAAGAATCTATATTGTCAATATCATTTTGATTTATAAAATAAACCCATAGGTTTCTTATGTCTTTCCACCTGTTATTGTAATCCAACATATTTGACGCAGCATTATTCCATTGTTCAGAAAGGATTAAATGGGACAAATCTACCAATGACTCATCAAAATAAGTTGTATATGGCTCCACTTTGGTAAAATGAAACCATATCCATATGCCCACAAGCACTAATAATATTGCCAAGGATATTAAAACCATTCTCATATGTTACCTCTCATAAAAAACAAAATTTTCATCTTCATCCACAAAACCATACAAAACCTTTTTATAATTGATTTTTTTCTTTTTTAATTCCTTTTCAAAATCCTCATAGGAAATTTTAAATTTTGTAAAGTTATTATGCATGATTTGACCATCTAATATGGTTGCTATGGGGATCCTTTTGCATTTTGTTCCCGGAGGATCGTCTGGTGCAACTATGCTCATTTCTCCGTTTGTTTCCATAATAATGTAATCAATGTCCTGTATGTTGCAATATCCCTTTAAACGCATTTGACCAAGCACATCATTTATGTTAATTCTTAATTTATTCATTTCCTTAATATTAAACTTTCCATGGTCAATAATAATAGTAGGAGTTCCGCAAATAAATTTTCTGGCACTATTGCTTTTTAATGTTACATAAGATATGAAACACTGCAAAAACATAATAGTAGCTGTTGCAATAAAACCATGCAATAAAGGAGCTCCTAAATCCTCCATGGGCATTACAGCCAACTCTGCAAGCATTAATGATACAACAAGATCATGAGGCTGAAGCTCTCCTAATTCGCCCTTACCCATAACTCTCATTGCTATCATAAGCACCGTATATAAAATTATAGCTCTAAGAGCAACAATAATCATACATTCACCCCATTTTTTTATTATTAATATTTTAACCCTCCTACATCTGAATATACGCAAAAAAAGAATGCCCCTCTAGAGCATTCCTATATTATTACTAAATTTCACTTCTATATTCGTATAATGTATAAAGAGTAATTTCCCCATACATTTACACTGCTTTATTTATTACATTTTTTAATTTTGCAAAAATCATTCTTCCTGCTGCTGTTTGAAGTACAGAAGTAACTGTTACAACTACTGAGTCGCCAATGCATTTTTTACCACCTTCAACTACTATCATAGTTCCGTCGTCTAAATATGCTAAGCCTTGGCCAGATTCCTTACCATCCTTAACAACCATCACAGTCATATCTTCTCCCGGAAGAACAACAGGTTTTACTGCATTGGCCAATTCATTGATGTTTAATACCTCAACTCCTTGGAACTCAGCTACCTTATTTAAGTTAAAGTCATTTGTTAAAACCTTGCCATTTAATTCTTTAGCTAGCTTTAACAGCTTAACATCAACCTCTATGTTGTCACCATAGTCCTTTGACTCAATTACAACATGGACTGTATCATCTTTTTGAAGTATATTTAAAATGTCCAAGCCTCTTCTTCCTCTGTTTCTTTTCAAGCTGTCAGAGGAATCTGCAATATGTCTTAATTCCTTAAGCACAAACTCAGGTATTACAAGTGTGCCTTCAATAAATCCTGTTTTACAAATATCAGAAATTCTTCCATCAATTATTACGCTGGTATCTAGTATTTTTGGAGAAACAAGTTCTTTTTTCTTATCTTTCTTAGTTGCGCCTGCTTTTTTCAGATTTATTTGAGGCCATAACACATCGTCTTTTTTTCTGGTGGAAATTTTTATTCCTAAATAACCAAATATTAAATATGACAAAATCGAAACAATTGTTCCAATATATTTAATATCCGAAAAAGGCTGGCTTATTAAGAATGCAATAACGAATCCAACTATAAGACCCAATGCTCCCCATATAATATCCATTGTAGAGAATTTCAATAATTCTCTTTCAAAAGCGCCAACTATGCTAAGTCCCAACTTTTTAATTTTAGTTGACATAAGAAAAAATATAATTCCAAAAACTAAGCTAATACCAACAATAATTAATACATTTTGAATTTCTGTAAATTTAAGAAGACCCATTTGGTTTATAAATACTCCAATAAAAGCTCCTAGGGTCGCCCCTGCTGTAGCTATTACTACCTTGATTATTTTATCAATCATCCACTCACCTCCTTTTTAGCATACCCAAATAATGTTATATTATTAAATTTAACACATTTTAAGCAATTTGGCTATACAAATTATAAATATTTATGTTTAATTTTATCTTAAGAAAAAGTAAACAACATTTTTTTAAAAGAAATATGCACTGGCATATACTCTTATTGTGCCAGTGCATCTTCATTTATAATTCTGTCCAAATATTCTTGAATACCCTTACTGTCATTATTTGTAGAAAGTGCTATTTCGCTTACAAGCATTTGCCTTGCACTTACAAGCATTTTCTTTTCTCCTGTTGATAAGCCTTTTTCTTTGTCCCTAAATGTAAGATCTCTTACCACATGGGCAACCTCATATATATCCCCGGTTTTCATCTTAAGCATATTGTCTCTGTATCTTTTATTCCAATTAGAATCATTTAACTCTGCACGTTGCTTTAATATATCATAAACTTTGTTAACAGAATTCTTATCTATTATATTTCTTAATCCTATATTGTTTACATTGTCCACGGGAATCATAAGTTTCATTTCGCCTATTGGCATCTTCAGTACATAGTAGCTTTTAATTTCGCCAAGAATTTCTTTTTTCTCTACTGTTTCAATGACACCTGCTCCATGCATTGGATATACTACCTTATCGCCTAAATTAAACATTCAATTACCTCCCTTAAAGTTAATTATACACCAATCATCCGCAAATGTCAAATTTATCATTATATCGTGACTAATGGCTTTAGTCAATATAAAATTTCAAAAAAATTATTACAATTTCAACTTATTTTTGCTAAAAAATTGCAATGTAAAATAATTCACAAATATGTAAAAATCTGTAAAAATTAAATTAAAAATATGGGGACATTCCTTCTGCCCGCATAGATTATCTCTTAGCAGAACGGTGTCCCCCTTTCCTTATTAGTTAAATTTATTTACTGTTATAAAAATTAATTTATTATTTAAATTATTATTTATTATTTTTTAATCTACTTACTTCTATACATGCATCAACAATAGCTTTATCTGTTAAATTGTATTTTTGCAGCAAATCTTTAGGCTGACCTGATTCTCCAAATGTATCCATTACTCCAACTCTTTTTACAGGCACAGGATACATATCAGATAATACTTCTAAAACAGCGCTTCCCAATCCGCCTATAACTGAATGTTCTTCTGCTGTAACAATTGCCTTTGTTTCTCTAGCGGCGTTTATGATAATATCCTGATCTATTGGTTTAATAGTGTGTATATTGATAACTTTTGCTTCAATCCCTTGAGCTTTTAGCTGCTCAGCTGCCTTTAGAGATTCTTGAACCATTAAGCCTGTTGCTATAATAGTTACATCTGTTCCATTTCTTAGGAGATTGCCTTTGCCTATTTCAAATTTGTAATCTCCATCATAAACATCTTCAACAGCCATTCTGCCAAGTCTAATATAAACAGGTCCAACCATCTCAGCAGCTCTTAAAACTGCCTGTTCCGCTTCAATTGAATCACAAGGATTTATAACAGTCATATTAGGAATAGATCTCATTAAGCTTATATCCTCAATTGCTTGGTGTGATGCTCCATCTTCACCTACTGTTAAGCCTGCGTGTGTTGCAGCTATCTTTACGTTTAATTTTGGGTATGCCACTGTATTTCTGATTATTTCAAATGCTCTGCCTGCTGCAAACATGGCAAATGAGCTTGCAAAAGCAATTTTCCCTGCTATTGCCAAACCTGCTGCTGTTCCAATTAAATTCTGCTCAGCAATACCCACATTGAAAAATCTTTCAGGAGCTGCTTTTTTAAACTCTGATGTCTTTGTGGAGCCTGACAGGTCTGCATCCAAAACCACCACATTAGGGTTGTTTGCTGCTAATTTCTTTAATGCTTCGCCATATGCTTCTCTAGTTGCCTTTGCCATTATTCACACCTCCCTAATTCATTCATTGCTGAACAATATTCATCGTCATTTGGTGCCTTGCCATGCCATGACGCTTGGTCTTCCATGAATGAACAGCCTTTTCCTTTTGTAGTATCTGCAATTATAATTGCTGGTTTACCTTTAATAGTTTTTCTTTCTTCAAATGCTTTTTCCAAAGAAGCAAAGTCATGTCCATCAGCCTTTATTACATGCCATCCAAATGCTTCCCATTTTTTATCTAAAGGGTTAACTGTCATAACATCATCATTTTTTCCATCTATTTGAAGTCCGTTATGATCTAAAATAGCTGTCATATTATCCAAATGATAATGGTTGGCAAGCATTGCAGCTTCCCAAATCATTCCTTCCTGTATTTCACCGTCTCCTAAAAGGGCAAACACTCTATTTTCCTTATTATCAAGCTTAAATGCTAAGGCAATTCCGTTGGCGATTGCAAGCCCTTGGCCTAATGAGCCTGTGGAAGCTTCAACACCGGGAAGTTTTTTCATGTCCGGGTGACCTTGCAGCTTAGAATTAATCTTTCTTAATGTACCAATTATATCTTTACTTACAAATTCTTTTTCCATTAATGCTGAATAAAGAACAGGTGCTGCATGTCCCTTGGATAATATAAATCTGTCTCTGTTTTCATCCTCAGGGTTATCAATATTCATTTCCTTAAAATACAAATATGTAACTATTTCAACTGCTGATAAAGATCCTCCCGGATGTCCTGATTTCGCATCATGAATCATAGTTAAAATATTTTTTCGCATATTATTAGCTATTTGACATAAACTTTCGTGATTCATTTTTCCTCCTATTTTTCTGTTTTCGGTACTGTTTCCCAGTCCTTTAAGAATTGATCTATTCCTTTGTCTGTTAGTGGGTGTTTAACTAACTGCATTAATACCTTAAATGGCACTGTTGCAATGTGACAGCCTATTCTGGCAGCCCTTGTTACATGTATGGGATGTCTTATGCTTGCTGCTATTACTTCAGTACTAATATCATAATTGTTAAATATATCAACAATTTCTTCAATTAACTCCATACCATCTTGACTTATGTCATCTAATCTTCCTGCAAATGGGCTTACATAAGTAGCTCCGGCTCTTGCAGCTAACAGGGCCTGACCTGCAGAGAAAATTAATGTTACATTTGTTTTAATATTTTCTTTGCTAAGAACCTTAACTGCTTTTAAGCCATCTTCAGTCATAGGAACTTTAATAATTATGTTTTTGTGGATTTTAGCTAGCTCTACAGCTTCTCTTATCATGCCCTCAGCATCAAGGCTTATTACCTCTGCACTTATGGGTCCGTCTACAATTTGAGTGATTTCTCTTACAACCTGTTCAAATACTCTTCCTTCTTTGGCAATTAAGGATGGATTTGTTGTTACCCCGCAAATAATTCCCATATCATTTGCTTTTTTTATTTCTTCCACATTGGCAGTATCAATAAATAATTTCATTTTATCCTCCTATTCAATTTCTTTTACAATATTTTTTCTTCCCAACATTACCTTAGACATAAACATAGGCAATAGTATTTGTCTTTTAATTCTTTTTGGTTCCTTCATCAATCTGTAAAACCATTCAAGCCCTAATTTTATAAATATATCAGGTGCTCTTTTCACATTGCCTGCAAGCACATCTATTGTTCCACCATTACCAATAATTATTTTCGCATTAATTTTATCCTTGTTATATTCTATCCATTGCTCTTGCTTTTTAGCACCAAAGCCTACAAACAGAATATCAGGCTCAGCTTGATTAATTTTGTCAAGCACCTCTTTTTCTTCTTCATGTCCATTTAAACCTAAGTGAGTCCCCTTAAAATATCCATGCTGAGCACCCATAATTTTTACATTTGGATATTTCTCATGAACATTTTTCATAGCTGCTTCAGCAACCCCAGGCTTTCCACCCACAACAAAAAGCTTAAGTGAATCTTTGTTTGCTAACTCTAACATATTAACAGACAAATCAAAGCCAGCCACCTTTTCCTTTAAAGGATGTGATTTAAGCTTAGAAGCATAAATTAATCCAATGCCATCAGGAGTATTTATGTCTGATTTGTTCATAAGATTTAAAAACTCTTCATCACTTTGACACATCATCACTATTTCTGTATTAGGCGTATAAATTATATATTGCTCCTTGTTTGAAATTTTTCTTATGACCTCATCCATAACCTCATCCATGGATTTATTGTCAATTCTCACATTCATAATGCTTATTTTTTTCATATTATATTTCCTTAAGTATTTTAGAATTAATCTTTATGAGCTCTCGTAAATCAGCTACACTTTGTGAAAGCTTCTTTTTTTCTTCATCACCATTTTCTATTTTTTCAATAATTTCATTATATAATGAGATTACATCAATATTGTCTATGCTGCATGATACATTCATGTTCACAGAGCTCGCAAAATGATCCACCTTATGATCATAAGAAACTGCTGCAAAGGGAACATTGGCTGCAGCCGCAAATATTAAGGAATGAAGCCTTACTCCAACAAGCACATCCATACTTCTAATTATGTCAAACGCTTCATCTGTAGTAAGTTTTTCCTTGTAGTAAGTGGCAGTATCCTTTAATTCCTTTTCCACATCATTAATAAGCTCTAAGTCTTCCTTGTAATAAAATGGAATGAAACAGCATTCAATATTCTTTTCAATTAGCATCTTGGCTAATTCGCTTATTTTCCCGCTTACATCTGCATTTTTCCAATTCCTTAACGAAAAGCACACCTTCTTTTTGCTGCTGCTTTTTGAATTGTAGTTTTTACCCGCTCTTAGGTTTATAACAGGGTCCGTGGACAAAAATATTTTTTCTTCATTCATGCCTATGCTTTCAAGATATTCCTTGGAATGCTTATCTCTTACTGTTATATAATCAATATATTTCAATGTGCTTTGAACAGCTTTTCTGCTCGTT
The DNA here is from genome assembly GCA_964546605.1 of uncultured Clostridia bacterium. Taxonomy (GTDB): domain Bacteria; phylum Bacillota; class Clostridia; order Tissierellales; family Sedimentibacteraceae; genus Sedimentibacter. Next base: position 9,439 of record CAZJKK010000006.1, on the reverse strand, counting down.
TCATTTATTATGGGACCAATACCTTGACTAAGCATTATAACCTTGTTGTTCATTAACTTAGCAAGTCTTATTAAAAACAAGTAATAATAAATGCTTCTTTTACTAGTAATGTCTTGAAGCAGACTCCCTCCCCCAAAAACAAGCGCATCTGATTTAAGTAGTTTGCTCACAATAGATAATACGTTGTATCTGTCAATAGTATTTACATTGTACTTATTTTTAGTTACTTCTCTATTCCCTGATAATACTGTTATATTCTTTTTGTCTGTTATGTCCAAGATTTGATTTATGGCCATTTCAAGTATTGCTTCATCGCCTAAATTCCCAAATCCATAATATCCGGCTAGTATAACCTTTTTCAATTTAATCTCTCCTGCAATCTTACGAATATTTTATAGCATAAATCAATTACATACACTGCAATTATACCTATAACTATACCAAGACAAGCTGCTATAACCGTCCTGGCAAATGAAAGATAAATTGGGGTTCTTAAATGTGAAAATGTATTAATTACAGAAGATGTTCCTATGGCAGAAGCAAGGAGGAACAAACCTGTAAAAAACTCTGATTTTTTAGTTGACGCATATACTGCTGCAAAAATAGCCGGAAAGGCAATTAAAAATTCCTTTGTCCTTGGTCTTGCCAAAAGCACATATTCCATAAAGTTTCTTGTAATCATTTCTATATTTGAAGGTTGAATATTTGATTCATGACCAGTTCTTGAAATATATATATATCCAATAACTGCAATTACAGCTGCAATTATGCCATAATATATTTTAATATTCGTATTTAAAAATTTAATTGTCGTATTAACGACACTTTTTAAGGAAGCATCATCTTTATTCATGAAGTTTATTAAAAATAACAAAACAAATATTCCAAAAGGCAGTATTTGCGCAAATTTAACTCCTCTGAAAATGTCCATTTCAATGAAATATTTTGTATCAGCAAGCATGGCATCAAGAAAAATGGCACCAGCCAGAGATATTGCCACTGAACCAACTAAAATCAACGTTGAAGAAATTATTATTTGCAATTTGGAATATATTTTATCCGACTCATATATTTTTTTAATATGTGTCATGAAAAAGTATATTGCAAGGCCTGAAAATACAACTGCGGCAGCAAAAGCAAATCCTTTTTCAGCCAGATTTCTCATAACAAGAGGAATTAAGGCTCCCGGTAAAGCAAATAAATAAAGGTAACTTGCTTTCATATTTTTAATGTTAAACATTTTAATAAATAAAAATATTGCTGCTAAAATTATGCCAAATGATAATATTGATAATCTTTTAGCCCCAATATGAAATTCCTCCATTGCTGTTGCTTTTCCTAAACCTATGTCATGCTTTGCAAGCCTATCCTCTAAGCTGTTAAATGTTCTTTCATATTCCTCTTCATCATATAAATATTTGTTGCTCTTATCTTTTTCAAAAAATGGCTTAAAATAAATTGCTCTTATGTTTCGCTCTGTAATAGCTCTGAACATGGTATTTTCAATTTCTTCAGCACCTTCGTAGTTGTAGTACTCATTACGTTGTCTTATGTAATCCCACATGGTGAAAACTCTAAGGGCATTGTAGCCTGAATCTTCTACTAAATCTTCTAGCCCTTCGGCTTCTAAATGCTCTCTTTGTGTTGAACTTTCAATCAAACCTATGGCTATATTTTCTTCATTAATATAATTTAAAAGTGATGCTTCATTATCAGGATATCCCAAAATTTCCTTGCCGTGAACTATATATATTCTTGGTTCAAGATTGTATTTTTCATTGGAGGCTTTATACACATCAGCCAGCTTTTCATTATAGGTTGGAAAATTAATAGGTCTTAAAATTACGTCCAAGCCAGCATCCTTTGCTTGTTGTATTTTTTCATCATCATAACCTACAGCAATATTCATGAGCCTTGAATCTAAAACCTGTTTTAATTCATAAACTCCCTTGCCTTGAAGATTATTGACCTTTTGTACATCCCCATAATATATATCATCATTTGTACCCTTCAATACTATATAATAAACATTGTCCAGCTCATGAGTACTGAAAAATTCTTTATCATATCTTTCAGTAAGTCCAAAAATCAAGTAATCATAAAGTGACTTATCACCGGTTGTTACTATTACATCATTGGCTTTTATTTCATTTTCTGAAACCTTTTTTATTATTTCTTTGCTGTAATCATCCTGCCAATCGTATCTTTTAACCATTTCTTGTACAATTTCAGCCTTTAAAGGTTTACCGCTTTCTATTAAAAGTTTTATGGTTTCTTCTTGTATTGCAACTGATTGAGCTCCGTAGTTTTTAAATTTCCCATACCAATAACTTAAATCATTATCTGAACTGTCAGCAAATTTTTTCATATCATTATAATCTAATACAATTTCAGCAACCTTGTACTGTTTTTCTATTTCAATTCTTTGATATATGGTATAAATCCCCACTAAAAGTGATAAACATATTAATAACACCACAATCTTATCAACTTTATTTAACTTCATTTTTTCTCCTTTTAATAAGGGGACATTCCTACATGAAGCGTGTCCCCATACCTTAGCAATTTATTTTCTTAAAACACATACAACCATTTTAACCAAAAACTCTTTTAATACAGGCATTTTTGCAGGAACCTTAAATATGCTTCTAAGAGGTTCTTCTGAATAATATTCCATATTAAATTTGCTGTTTTTTAGTATTTTGTTTGCTCTTTTAATGGTCATTTTATTAATGTATGAAAAATATTCCGTTCCATCTGGTTGTCTGCTTATACGAAATTCAATTCTGTCTTTGCCGTCAGGTAAATCTTTAACTAATTCCTTATATGTATCTATTAATGTTTTCTCACTGAAAAACACATGAACCCATGGCATTGCAATTGCATCACTTAAGTGAGCACCATAGGGATGGTTGTAAGGCGGAAAATTTAAATACAGTTTACCATTCTTTTTTAATATTCTATAGCATTCATCAAGGACCTTTTCCGGCTCATCCACATGCTCCATGGCATCATTCATAATTATTGTGTCAAATGATTCATCCGGAAAAGGTGTTTGTGAGGCATCAGCAGCTACAAATTCAAATTTTTGTTCCAAGTTGTACTTTTTTGCTAGATTCTCTGCTTCTTCTTTGTACTTACTGAGAATTTCTACCCCTACTATTTTTTTAACTCCTTGGGAAGCATAATAAATAGTCTTGCCACCTGCTCCACAGCCAATGTCTAATACTTCTTTATCTTTAAACATTTCCTCTACAGATGTATGTTTTAAGTAAAATTTTATAGTTTCTATGCCCTTTTCATATTGCCACTCGGCATATGACTTTTTGCCTTCATTATTTAAATTAAAAGGATGAACAGGCAGCTTAAATAATTTATTCGTTGCCATACATAATTTCTGCATATTTTACCCTTCTTCGTCAGATTTTTGTTCATTGCAATTATAACATTTCAAATTGCTAAATTCAATCATTTGTTACAGCTATTTAA
>CAZJKK010000006.1:0-5850 GCA_964546605.1 uncultured Clostridia bacterium | reverse complement strand
ACGGTTATTTTTGCCGCTCCAGGCGACTCAAATGACCCAATCGTTGTGTTAAGCTATTTGAACGATAGGCTTGAGGATTTAATTGAAAAGTACAGCCTTAAGGATATTGATGAAATAAAGGAACAGGTAGAAGAATTAAAGAAAAACCCTACTTCAGGAGGCGGAAACACCACAGCAGCATTAGAAGTAGTTGAAATTCAAGCTGGTGAAAAGCTCATTGCAGGAGCAGGCACAGAACTTATTTTAAGAGGCGGCAAAGCAACTATTATAGGGAGCGAGCTTGGAGGAATAACTAATGTAACATTGGGTAAGGATTTCGTTCAAGGTATGGATGTTGTTCCAAATAATTTGTTAATTGTCCCAAGAGATGACGGCAGAGGGGTTTATACAGACAGCTACGCCATATTCATGGTTAGAGGTACATACGAGGTAATAAAATAGGAAAGGGTGTCCCCCTTTCCTATTTTATTAGTTTTTCAATTGTTTTTATAAATTCTTCCGTAGCTTCATAGCCTTGAAGCTTTTGCTTGTTATTTTTGGTGCTGAATTCAGAATAATATTTTTCCTTTATAAAAACATTTTTATCTTCTATGTCGTAATATAAATCAAAATTATATTTTTCTTCATCCTTAAAAAATAGCTTTTCATCCTTTACAGTAACATCAGCATCAATCCAATAGTACGCGGAATCTTTTTTAGGCAGATCATCTAATAACACAGTTTCCTTTGATAAAACAAGATTTTCCAATAAAAGCTTTATATCATCTGAATTTTTGGTGTTCGTTTCGCTTGTGTTATCAAAGCTGTTTAATCTTATTATATTTTCATGTTGATTTGTATATCGAATGCCTTTATTTGAATAAACTGTAACATCCACATCAGAAACCTTATTTACAGTCCCTGAAATTTCATTAATATCTGATTTTATAACATCCTCTATAACACCTATATAATCATTTTTTCTAAAAAGCAATGATACTGCAAAAACTGCTACAGTTAATAGCAATACTAAAAGTATTATACGTTTATAGTTAATTTTTCTTCTCTTGCCGTACATTCCTCGTCTTCTTGCCATAAATTCACCAACCTAATTCTTTTATTTTAAGAAGCTCTTTAATTTTAAATTCAAGCTCCTCAAGTGTGCCTTCATTATCTATAACTTCGTCAACCATTTTTAACTTTTCATCTATAGGTATTTGCTTATTTATAATATTTAATACATCCTCAGGGTTTTTATTTTCCTTAATTGCGCGAAGCTTAAGTCGTTCTTTTTGAGTTTTTGAGCTTACGTAAATAAGCCAAATTTCATCATATTTGAGTTTATATTCATTTCCTTGTTTTATGCTTTCCAATATTAATGGGATATCGAGGAATATTACATTTTCCTTACTTTCTTCAATTCCTTGCATGAGCATATTTCTTACATAGCCGTGAACAATTTCATTTAAACTTTGCAGTTTTTCTCCATCATTAAATACTATTTTGCCAAGTGCTTTTCTATTAATGGAACCATCCTCTGCCAAAATATCATTTCCGAAATTGTTTACTATTTTAAAATAGAGCTCGCTTCCTTTAGTATATCCCTCATGAACAATTTTATCTGAATCAAGTACATGAAATCCTAAACTTTTTATTATATTTACCGCAGCTGATTTGCCTGTTCCAATGCTGCCGGTTATAACAATAACTTTTTTATTTTGCATCATACCAGCTCTTTCCCACATTAACATCTGCTTTCAACCTTACTTTAAAAGAATCCACAACACTTTCCATTTCCTCTTTTAAAATAATTTTTACTTCTTCTAACTCCGGCTCGTAGGCTTCTATAATTAGTTCATCATGAACTTGGAGAATGAGTCTTGATTTCATTTTATTATTTTTAAGCCTCTTGTATACACCAACCATAGCAGCCTTTATTATATCTGCTGCAGTTCCTTGTACAGGAGTATTTAATGCAATCCTTTCTCCAAAAGAACGAATGTTAAAATTTCTTGATACAAGCTCAGGTATATTTCTGCGTCTGCCAAAGTATGTGCTAACATAGCCATCTTGCTTGCCTTGCTCTACTATTCCCTTCATATATTTATCAATGTTGCTAAAATAGTTTAAGTAATTGTCAATATATAATTTTGCTTCTTTTCTTGATATGTTTAAATCACGGCTTAAGCCATAGTCGCTTATACCGTAAACAATACCGAAGTTTACTGCCTTTGCCCTGCTACGCATTTCTGAGGTTACATCATTTATATCCACATGGAAAACCTGTGAAGCAGTCTTTGTATGAATATCAATATTATTGGCAAATGCATCTATTAAATTATGCTCATCTGCTAAGTGAGCAAGCACTCTCAATTCAATTTGAGAATAATCCGCATCACAAAGAATGTAACCATCCTCTGCTACAAAAGCTTTTCTAAGCTCTCTACCTTCCTGTGTCCTTGTAGGTATATTTTGAAGATTTGGCTCTGTTGAAGATATTCTTCCTGTAGCAGCAATAGTTTGATTAAAGGATGAATGTACTCTTTTAGTCTCAGTGTTTACTACTGATTTAAGCCCTTCTACATAGGTGGAATTTAATTTTGTCATAGACCTGTATTCTAATATAAGCTCAACAATTTCATGTTCTGATTTAAGCTTGTCAAGAACCTCTGCATCTGTTGAAATGCCTGTCTTTGTTTTTTTAATTACAGGAAGATTCAGCTTATCAAACAATATAACAGCCAGCTGTTTAGGAGAATTTATGTTAAAGCTTTCTCCAGCTAAAACATATATACGACTTTCCAGCTCATTTATTTTTTCCTGAAAATGTACACCTAAACTTTCAATAACCACTAAGTCAACCTTAAATCCTATAAATTCCATGTAAGCTAATACCTCTATGAGAGGAAGCTCAATTATTTTGAACAAATCAGTCATTTCCATTGACTCTATTTCATCACAAATAGGCTTTTCAATTCTAATAACGGTGCTTAGAAAATTAAACATGTAATCTTTTCTTTTTTCTAAATCTAAATCTTTAAATGTAATACGCTTTTTTCCTGTTCCCAATATATCATTTTCAGAAGTAATATCTTCATTTAAATATTCATATGCTATTTTATCAATGGCATATGAGCTTTCAGATGGTTCAATAAGATATTTTCCTATTTCAGAATCAAAAGAAATATTGTTAAGATTAATATTTTTCTTCATTAAATAAATTGCTTCATTTTTAATGTTATGACCTATTACTTGTATGTCCTGACTTTCAAAAATATCCTTCAAGCAGTTAAAAACTTGTTCTTCATCAACTTTATCCAAATCTATATAATATATTGCTTTTCCGTCTGATATACCAACAGCAACAGATTGGCTGTATAAAACTCTGTCGTTATCATATAAAAGCTTTAAAGCAAATTTTCTTTGTTCATTTATGCGGTCAATGGCTGCATTTATATCTTCTAGTTTGTCAATGTATTTAAATTCAATTTTATTATACCTGTCTTGTTGTTTATTTTCTGACACAACATCATTGTCAAACATGGACAATTGACTTATCTTATCTTCTTTTTCTTCACCTTCTAATCTTTTTTTAAATGTTCTGAATTCCAGCTCATCATATAAGGTTAAAAGCTTTTGTACATCCGGCCTTGCTGTTTTATAGTCTTCTAAATTAAATTCTATGGGAATATCTCTTATGATTCTCGCTAAGGTCTGACTCATATATGCCTGCATTTTATCGGTTTCAAGCTTTTCCCTAAGTTTTCCCTTTATGCTGTCTATATTTTCATAAATACCATCCAGGCTTTTATATTCTTGAATAAGCTTTAAGGCGGTTTTTTCACCGACTCCACCTACGCCTGGAATATTATCCGAAGCATCTCCCATAAGTGCCTTTAAGTCAACAAATTGAAAAGGGGATATGCCATATGTATCGTCCATAGCCTGCAAGTTCATTTCTTCAGTATTTGTAACGCCTTTTTTTGTTAATATTACCTTTGTATTGTCATCTATAAGCTGTAAATAATCCTTATCGCTTGTAACCAGATAAACTTCTACACCTTGCTCCCCAGCAGAAAGAGCAAGAGTTCCTGCTACATCATCTGCCTCAAAGCCGTCTATTTCAATGCATTTAATATTATGAATATCTAAAACGTCTCTTATTAACTGAAATTGCTCAACCAGTTCATTGGGGGCCTTGGCTCTTGTAGCTTTGTACTCTTTATACTGTTCGTGTCTAAATGATGGTTTTTTAGGGTCGAAAGCAACACATATGTACTCAGGAGAATAGGTGTCTAAAAGTTTATACATCATGCTTAAAAATCCATATACTGCATTTGTATATTGACCTTTTTTTGTTTTTAAAGGTGGCATAGCATAAAATGCTCTAAACAAAAGGCTATTGCCATCTAATATCATTATTTTATTTTTCATGTCTTCTCCTAATTTTCTATATTTAATTAATCTATTTGCAATAATTGTTATTTATTAATTGTCTATGTAATTATGAAGGTAACGACTACTATTCTGACCTCTAAAAACATTATAACAACTAAAAGTTCATGGGTAAAGGAATATTTTCATATATCATATATTGGAATTTCAGACATATAAATTAATAAACAGTTGGAGGGATAATATGAATGTTGAACCAAAAAACTATAATTTTTCTAATGTGAAGTTTTTCTCACCTATTCAGTTAAGTGAGCACTACACGTTGTATACAAGATATATTGATTGTTTAAATAAAACGAATAGCGATTTAAAACTGGAATCTACATATTCTATATGCAACCCAAACTACAGTGAAATTAGGTCTGCAATAGTTTCTAAAACATTTTGTTATGATGCTATAAAGCTTCATGAGCTTTATTTTGAAAATCTAACAGGTAACAATACAAGAATTCATGGTCCTATTGAAGGATTAATAAATGATGTATTTGGCTCATACAATGAATTTATGGAAAAATTCAAATGCATTGCATTAGCCATGAGGGGATGGGTTTTATTATGCTTTGACCGCTATAACAACGATTACTACATATATGGGCAGGATGCTCACGACCAAGGGGTTATGCTTTATGCGGAGCCTTTAATTGTTCTTGATGTCTACGAGCACGCGTATATGATTGACTATGGAATCAATAGAAACAACTATATAGACGCATTTTTTGCTAATTTGGACTTTAACATAATAAATAAAAGAATAAATAATCTTTAATTAAAACAGTAACCTACTTATGGTGTTTTCATATAATAACATAAACAATACTTTAAGGAGGTTTAAATATGGGATTTTTCAATTGTAATAGAGTTGGCGGCGCAGGCGGAGACAGCGGATCTAGTTTACTATTCTTCTTCTTGTTGTTAGTTGTTATATTCGGAATGTGCAATAACGAATGTGATTAAACAGAGTAAAAGGCCCGGAACCGGGCCTTATCTATTTGAATTGTTCAATTGAACTTATCAATCATATATTCTTTAAATTTTTCTTCTAACTTTGAAAAATATCTATCCTTTTTATAAACATAATATATTTTTCTTTTTAATTCCATTCCTTCAACTTCTAACAAAAACATTGTTTTGTTTTCAAGCTCTTTTTCAACAGATTTTCTTGGCAGCACGGCAATTCCCATGTCCTGAGCTATAAATCTTTTCATAATTTCATTGTCTTCCACTTGTATGATTATTTTCAAATCATCTATACTTATTTTTTTCTTAGTTAAGAATTTTTCAAAGGTTTTTAAAGTAGCCGAGCCCTTTTCTCTTAAAATAAATTTTTCATTTAATAAATCGTATATTGTTATTTTATTTTTATTAAATTCATTCATTTTATTAGCAGAAACAACCAACTCAACCTCATCCTCACCA
>CAZJKK010000005.1:0-32648 GCA_964546605.1 uncultured Clostridia bacterium | reverse complement strand
TTATCCTGAAATAGCTCCAAATACAGTGAGAAATTTTATTTCTTTAATTAACAATAAATTTTATGATGGAATAATATTTCATAGAGTTATTGCAGGATTTATGATTCAGGGAGGATGTCCGAAAGGAACAGGAACAGGAGGCCCTGGATATTCAATTAAGGGAGAATTTACTTCAAATGGCTTTAAAAATGATTTAAAACATGACAAGGGTGTATTATCAATGGCAAGAGCCATGTCACCTAATTCAGCAGGTTCTCAATTTTTTATTATGCACCAAAAATCACCTCATCTTGACGGACAATATGCTGCATTTGGCAAGGTAACAGAAGGATTAGACATAGTTGATAAAATTGCAAGCACTCAAACAGGCTATGGAGATAGACCAGTGAAAGATGTAAAGCTTAAAAGCGTAACAGTTGATACATTTGGTGAAAGTTACCAAGAACCAGAAAGAGTATAATAAAAAGAGCGCATAAGCGCTCTTAAAATCCTAAATTTTCTCCAACCAAAATAACCTTAATTCTGTTTTTTGGTTTTGAATATCTGGTAACTAATATTTGGCAGCAAAGAGTTTGGTCTGACAAACATTCTGTGCATTTTCCTGTAACACGGCATGGTGTTTGAGAGTTAGTTCTAAATGCGTTAGGAACAGTTGCATCCAATCTAATCTTTGCTAATGCATCATCTAATTTTGTTACAACCTTATTTATACCTGCAACGACAATTACAGAATCAGGTCCATAGTTAATAGCGGCAATTCTGTTTCCATTACCGTCAATATTCATTAATTCCCCGTCCATAGTGATAGCATTTGTACTTACTAAAAACACATCTGAAGTTAGGGCTTGTTTCATAAGTTTTTTTCTTTCTTCTGGAGATGTTGCTTTATCTCTGTCTATTACTTTAATATTTTTTTCTTCAAGAAGATTTTTAATTCCAAGCTCATCAATTGTAAAAGAACCACCCCATCCAACAACATCATCCTGATTAATTAAAGACATTACTTTTTCAATAGCTTCTTCCCTTGTTTCAACATAAAAGCCTTCCATGTTTCTCTTTTGAAGATTCTTAATTATAGTTTCGCTTTTTACTTTGTTAGCTTCTTTAATAAAATCCATTTTTCCCTCCATCAAATTTAATAATCATCATCTTCTAGATTATATTATATTTCCCTTATTATTTCAATACTAGAAAACATGAGAGAAGAGTAGAACCTTTGCCATCTAAGGATAGCAACATGAATTATGCACCTTTGTCATTCTGAGGATGTAGTCCGAAGAATCCTCTTGGTATGCAAAAGTAATTGATATAGAAATACATTAGTAGTATAATTATCATTAATTAAATAATAAAAATTGCAGAAAGGATTTAATATGAGAGTACACGAAAGATTTTTAAATTATCTGAAATTTGACACCCAATCAGTTCCTGATTTAGACGTTATACCCAGCAGCGAAAAACAAAAGGATTTAGGAAAGTTTTTAGTTGAAGAAATGAAACTAATAGGTATAAATGATGCTTTCATGAATGAGCATGGATATGTGTATGGAACAATACCGGCAAATACAGAGGAACAAGGTCCAATCATAGGATTTATAGCTCACATGGACACATCTCCTGACATGCCCGGAAATGATATAAAACCTAGAATAATACATAACTATGATGGTAAGGACGTAATATTAAACGAAGAAAAAAACATAGTCATGAAGACAGAATTGTTTGAACACCTTTTGGACCATGTGGGAAACGACCTTATAGTAACAGATGGAACAACACTTCTTGGAGCAGACAACAAAGCCGGGATAGCTGAAATATTATCCATGGCAGAATATTTCATAAATAATCCTGAAATAAAGCACGGAACAATAAAAATAGGCTTTACACCTGATGAAGAGGTTGGAAATGGAGCTGAAAAATTTGATGTGGAAGGCTTTGGTGCTGACTTCGCTTATACTGTTGACGGAGGAAAGTTAGGTGAAATTGAATATGAAAATTTCAATGCAGCCAGTGCTAAGGTTGAAATTAACGGTGTAAACATTCATCCAGGTTCAGCTAAAAACAAAATGAAAAACTCCATATTGATTGGAATGGAATTCCAAGGAATGCTTCCGGTTCACGAAACACCAGGAAACACAGAGCATTATGAAGGATTCAGCCATTTAAATGACATAAGCGGCGACGTGGAAAAAACATACTTAAACTACATAATAAGAGATCATGACTTTGATAAATTCAATTCAAAAAAAGAAAGATTTCAAAAAATAGCTGATTATCTAAATGAAAAGTATGGAGAAGAAACAGTAAAGGTACAATTAAAGGATTCCTACTACAACATGAAGGAAAAAATTCTTCCTCACATGCATATAATTGAAACAGCAAAAAAGGCTATGGAAAACATATCAATAGTGCCTGAAATGGTGCCTATAAGAGGAGGTACAGACGGTGCAAGACTTTCATACATGGGACTTCCGTGTCCAAATCTTTGCACAGGCGGATACAATTTCCATGGCAGATACGAATACATTTCAGTACAGTCTATGGAAAAGGTAGTTGAATTATTGACTGAGATAGTTAAACTGTATGCATAAAAACAGGAGATCCATAAGGATCTCCTATCTTTTATTTTACTTTCTTTAAAATTCCGATATAAGTGTCATCAATGATTGTCTTGTTGGTTTTGTAAATACTAAAGGTCTTTAAGATGTCGTAATCATTGATTCCTTCTACAAATGCTCTTTCCTTTTCACCGATGAAGTTTAAAACGTACAATCTGTTCAAGGAATATTTATGGAAAATTGCTTCATAATCTGTCAAGTCTTTTGTCGATGGTTTTTCGCTTTTTTCAACTAACAGCATATTTACAAGCTCTACAACCTTAGCATTGTTATTAACGGCTAAAATCGGACTTAAGTTGTATCTGTAAAGTGTTGTATCCTTGTAAAGTGAAAAGCTGTAGGACGAAAAAGTATAATTTCTGAAATCTGTCTCGGAACCTGCTGTTAAGCCCCAGTTTATGTCTAATAGAAGAGGTATGTTGTTAGCTTTTTTTAAATCATCATAAACAAGAGTTTTAAGCATTTCCTTGTTATTGTTTTTAATATAAAATGCAAATCTGAAAAATAAAATATTTGCTTTGGCATTGTCATTAGTTGTTAAGTTATCCCACTTTTCCAATGCACCAATGTATAAATGTTCTTTAACATCATACTTGCTTATCATGGTGAAAATTTGCATTAATTCTGAATCTTTAAAATCATTTCTAGCTATGATATTTGCTAATATTTCATTTGAAAACTCAGATTTTTCAGTGTCTGAATAATCACCAAAGGTGATCATGTAGAAATTAGTGCCTGCTACATTGTAGTAGCCGCCAAGACGCAATGAATTCATTGTTTCAACAGCGTTCATGTCGTATAAATGCCTGTCTTCCGGGAGAATATAACCTCCAAAGGACACATACTCAAAAGTATCCTTTGCTTTTATATATTTTTTATCTTGCGCGTTAGAAGTATTATAATTATAATTTCCAAAGTACGAATACATGTCTTCGCCTTTAATAGGTAAAAATTCTAGTTTAGTAAGATATTTAGTTTTATCGCTGGTCTTAATATCAAAATAAACTCTTTTTATTAATGCTGCAGATTCAGCTCTAGTAATATTATTATTGCCTCTAAAAGTATTATCTTCGTATCCCGTTACGATTCCTGCATTATAAAGCCTTTTAATTTCATTAAAAAATGGATTAGTAGTGCTTACATCCTTAAAGCCAAGGGGATTATCATATAATGCTTCCTTGCTAAATACAGCAATTAAGGCAGTTGATTCTTCTCTTGTAATTGGCTTATCAGGGTTAAAATTAGTTCCCGGAAAAATGTCCTTAAAAGAATAGTCCGGATTAGTTTTTAAGTGCTCATACATTGAAATAACAAATGTATAAGACCAATGCATGTTTGTCATGTCCTTGTAATCCATGTTGCTTGTGTAAACTTCATTCATTTGATTTTGTCGATAAGCTGTTTTTGCTAAGATAGTAATAAACTCAGCTCTTGTGATGTTATTTTCCGGTTTGAAAGTGAAGTCCCCATAACCTCTAAAAACTTTTAGGGTATTGGAGGCAAAGTCAATATCACTTGCAGCCCAATGATTATAAGTATCGTAGTACACAGTTTTCGCCAATGTTGGCTGAATGGATAACACAATAAAAATAGTAATTAAGAATAATAGCCTGTTAAATCTCTTCAAATGCGTCATCACCCTTTACAATATTTATAAATAATATTTACCTCCTCTTCAGATATATTAAACATCTTTTTTTGATACAATGCAATACTAATTTTTCCTAATTGAGAAAAATATTGTTGCACGTTTTCCTGGGGTAAATATATTTTAGCGTTACTTAATTTGTTAGGATAATATTCATAAATATTAGTCCCAACCTTTTTCGCCAAACACTTGAAATAAAACTCGAAAAGGTCTGAATTCAAGTATTGAAGCAAATAGTCTGTTGATACTGAACTAGAAAAGCCATTCATCAAATATATATCTGCACTGCAAAAATATGCATTTGTATCATAGTAAAAGTTGTTGCTTTTGGATTTGTATGGGAAAACTATCTTGGGATTTTCAAAATCAGATTTGGCCCTGCCCCATTGGAGCTCATACCATTTTCGATAGCCTTTTTGACACTCTCTTCTTTTTTCAAGCTTATTTTTATAGGATGAAAGGTACTTAATAGCATTGGGATAATGTTCCTCACAATCTATATTAGAAGTGTAAATCAAGTATAAGCTATTATATTTAATCTCTGATTTCGATATGTTGCTATTTTTAATCCATTTTTTGAGCAAATCTTCCTCTATTTTGTATTTTTCAATGTCTTTTTCTGTAATTACAAATGCTTTGTCATGTCCTGTAATAATTCCCTGCCTTATTGTGCAAATATTCTTAATATAAGTGTTTGCAACGGCTTCTATTTTGTTAAATAGATTATCGTCTTGATCTTTTAATATTATCCATCCTGTGCTTTTTAGCTTGTCCTGTTTGTAGCTGAAATATTCTTTTTCACCATTGTTATATTTGACGAAGGTAAAGTCATTGTTGTTCCCGTTAATATTTGCCAATGTGACAACTGCAGCGCTTACCATTGCATCTTTAAAGACCTTTATTCCGCTGTAATCAACGAGAGACAAAATTTTAAAATTATTTTTAATATAATCCCTTATCCTGTCACCATAAAGAGCTTCCATGAAATACCTAGATGTAATAAATGATACAATTCCGTCTGCTTTCAAAAGTTCATTGCTTTTTTTAAAAAAACAGTATGAAATGTCAGATTTATCATAAAATACATCATTATACAATTCATATAATGCTTTTTTATATTCCCGTGATGAATTTTTGTGCCCAACATAGGGAGGATTGCCTATTATCACGTCAAAATCTCTTATACCCAAATTTTCAGTCAAGTAATCAAGTTTATAAATATTATATTTATAATTGTAGGAGCAATCACCGGCAAACAACAGACCAGCTTTTGTCATAAATATTGAAAAATCATCAATATCCACCCCATAAATCATATTTTCTATAATATATTTATCATCTGCAATATTTAGTTTCTTAATATACTTAAAAGCTTCAATGAGAAAATATCCTCCACCACAAGAGGGATCCAGAAGCTTCATGTTTCTATGTGGTTTTTTATAGGAAAATACCTTGCTTAACATTTTAAGAATAATTTCATCAGGAGTGTATACTTGTCCTAAATTTTTCTTTTCTTTTGCTGTAAGAAGCTCTTGGTACAATCTTGCAGGATTAAAATTATCTAAATCAAAATGTACAATATTTAATTTTAGCCATTCAAACACCATTTGATCTGCGTTTGGATCATTTAAACTTATAGAATGCTTATTAAAAATATTCGTGGAATCATTGCCAAAAATTAGGGTGTGGTTTAAGGAGTTGCTTGTTTTAAGCATAAAAAGAAATTTTGTTATTGAAAAAATAATATATCTTACCTTTATAATATAATCATAGTTACCTAAATCTTTTATTAAGGAATTAATGTTTCTTAGCAGTAGTTTATTCATAAGAACCTCATGATTAATGCAATTTTACCTAATATTAGCATTTTAAAAATAATAAATCAATCATTTCAGTCCATTTTTGCTATATATAAGGTAGATACAACGGGAGGTGATATAATGGCAATAGTAGCTAATCAAGCAGATTCAAAATTAAAGCTTGTTTTTAATGCAGGACTAGATGAAGACAACAAACAAATAACTAAAAACAAGACATTTTCTAAAGTTAAAGCAGCAGTTACAAACGATGATTTATACAACATGGGAGTTGCAATATCAGATTTGCAAGACCACACATTAATGTCAATAGTTAGGTACGAAGAATATCAGTTAAACAATGAAGTTTAAATAAATTGTCTATCTGAACCGAAGGTAAAGAATCTCCTTCATAAAATTAATGTAAAGGGGTGATACAATGGCAAAAAGATTAGTAATGAGCTTTAAAACAGCAGAAGGATCAACCACATCCTTAACAGTTGACCAACCTAAAGACACAGTAACAGACGTTGAAGTAAGAGCAGTTATGGAAAACATTATAACAAAAAATATTTTCAACACAAATTCAGGCGACTTAACAGAAGTGAAGTCAGCACAAATTATAACTACAACAGAACAAGTTTTAATATAAATGTTAAAAAACTTGAAATTTGATATAAAAAATGGTAATAATATGATATAATGAATACAAAAATGAAACAATGACTACCGTCTTTGTCTGATATGTGTTCATTATATCGGTGTGAAGCAAGCCGCATAAGCGGCTTGCATTTATGATAAACTAAGGAGGATTCCATGAAAATTAACAAAAATGAAATAATAAATAACAATGAAACATTAAAAGATGTATCACAATTAAAAGAAGTATTGTGGCTTAACCCTAAACTTGTGCCATATAGTGAAGCAGCAAAAAAAATACATATGGATATATCGGCAATTGACGATGCAGAAGCACGTCTTAATAAATTTGCACCTCTTATAGAAATTTTGTTTGATGAAACAAAAGCCTCACATGGAATTATAGAATCTCCTTTAAAAGAAATAAGTAATATGAAAGGTCAGCTAGATAAAGCATATAATACCAATATTTCGGGCAAGCTATTGTTAAAAATGGACAGCCACCTAGCCATTGCAGGCAGCGTAAAGGCAAGAGGAGGCATATATGAAGTGCTAAAATATGCAGAAGATCTTGCTTTAAAAAACAATATGATAACTAAGGATGATAATTATTCTATATTAGCAGAGCAAAAATACAGGGATTTTTTCCATAAATACAAAATTCAAGTTGGATCCACAGGCAACTTAGGCTTAAGCATAGGAATAACATCAGCAGCCCTAGGGTTTAATGTAACAGTGCATATGTCCTCAGATGCAAAGCAGTGGAAAAAGGATTTATTAAGGGCAAAAGGAGCACAGGTTGTAGAATATGACAGCGACTTTTCAAAGGCAGTAGAAGAAGGAAGAAAGCTTTCAGACCAAGACCCTATGAGCTACTTTGTAGATGATGAAAATTCCATGAACCTGTTTTTAGGTTACGCAGTTGCTGCAAGAAGACTTCAAAAACAATTAGAAGTTTTAAATATTACAGTAGATGAAGAACATCCATTATTTGTGTATCTCCCATGCGGAGTAGGAGGAGCACCGGGAGGCATAACATATGGATTAAAATCAGTATATGGTGAAAATGTCCATTGTTTTTTCATAGAACCCACACATGCACCAGCCATGCTCATAGGTATGGCTACAGGACTTCATAATGACATATGCGTCCAAGATATTGGAATAGATGGAAAAACCCATGCAGACGGATTGGCAGTGGGAAGACCTTCAAAGCTAGTAGGAAAAATGATGGATTACGTATTAGGAGGAGTATTTACAGTTAATGATTACAAGTTGTATGACAATATGAGATATCTTCACAACACAGAAAACATCAATATCGAGCCATCTGCATGTGCTGCATTTGAAGGAGTAGTTACTTTAGAAAATTCAGAGGAAGGTAAATTGTACATAAAGGATCATGATCTGGAAAATAAAATGCAAAATGCAACCCATATAGCCTGGGCAACAGGAGGCAGCTTAGTACCAGAAGAAATAAATAAGCAATTTTTAGAAACAAAATTAATGTAACAATACAGGAGGAAAAAATGAAAACAAACACAAACCCTGCCAAGGGTATGAGAGATATAACACCACAGGAAAAGGAAATAAGAGATTATGTGGAAGGTGTTATAATAAATACATATAAACAAAGCGGATTTCAACTTATAGAAACACCCGTTGTTGAAAACATTGAAAACTTAATAGGTAGCAACGGTGGAGAAAATTTAAAATTGATATTTAAAATACTAAAACGTGGAGAAAAGCTAGACTTTACCAAAGAAGGTCTCACAGAAGATAATCTGGCAGATTTAGGCTTAAGATATGACCTTACAGTTCCATTAAGCCGTTTTTATTGCAACAACAAGTCTAACTTACCATCAGTTTTTAAGGCGTTACAAGTAGGAAATGTGTTTAGAGCAGAAAGAGCACAAAAAGGAAGATACAGAAGTTTCAAACAATGCGACATAGATATAATAGGAGATGGCACAAAAGCAGCAGAGCTGGAGCTTATAGCTACAACTGCCAAAGCACTTACTGCATTAGACGTAAAAGATTTCGTAGTACGTTTTAATGACAGAAGAGTGTTAAAGGCCGTTATATTAGGCTGCGGATTCACTGAAGAAGAATTTGAGGTAGTATGCATAGTAGTTGACAAGCTAGACAAAATTGGCATGGAAGGCGTTAAAAAAGAGCTTAACAGCAAGGAATACAACAATCTTGCAATTACAAATTTAATAAAAGCATTAGAAAGCATCAACAAACAAGGAGTAGATTGCCTTCAAGAATACGGAGTATCACAAGAAGTAGTTAATGACGTAAAAGACATTTTAGAAAGCTCCAGAGAATATGCAAACAATAAATACGACATTGAATTTGACTTTACATTAATAAGAGGCATGGGTTATTATACAGGTTCAATATTTGAAATCGCCTACAAAGATTTAGGTTATTCAATTGCAGGAGGAGGAAGATACGATGAAATGGTAGGAAACTTCATTGGAGAAAAAATCCCTGCTATAGGATTTTCCATAGGGTTTGAAAGGCTTGTAAATCAACTAATGGAAGAAAAATTTAAAGTTCCAAATCAAGAAAAAGTAGTGCTTTTATTTGAACCAGCGGACAAATACATAGATGTAATGAAAAAAGCCGATGAATTAAGAGCTATGGGTTACACAGTTTCAATCTTCGAAAAGGCAAAAAAACTGGGCAAACAACTAAACCAATTCAATGACTACGGCTTTAACAAATTTGCAATATACAACAAAGAAGAAACTGAACTAAAAGACTTAACAATGAATTAAAAACTTACAGGAGAGCATAATGAATTACAAAAAAATATTAACATTAATTATCATTTTGACTTTTGCATTGTTGAATAAAGCTTTTGCAAATGACATTGCACCTGAAACTACGCCAGTATTTGCACCTAATAATGAAACAACACAAACATCAGGAAATGCCCCAACTGACCAATCAACAAAATTGGAGGCGTATTCTTTAAAGGAAGGATACAACAAATACACAAACAGCGCTTATGGGTATGAGATAGTGCTTTTAAACAATTTGGTGTTAAATGAAGATATTGTAAACGTAGAAAGCAGCTTTAAATCAGATTGGCTTGTTGTTGATGTATTGTATAATAATTTTTATAACGATGTATATAATAACAAGCAAACATTAATAAATTATGGAAACAAAGGAATTGAGAAAAACACTGATTTTAAAATTACAGCAGAATACAATCATGAATTTAATGGGTTGCCAGGACACATTACGTTATATGAAAGAGAAAAAATTAATGGTAATGCTTTGGACCGTAATTATTATGCTATGATTACATTTGCGAGAACCTACAAGGAATTAATAACAGTGTTTATTAAATCAGCTAACCCTGTGTATATTGATTATATAATGCCTGAGTTTAAGCTTATTGAAAAAACAGGTACAATTAAACAGGATGCTGTTTTTACTCCTTATGTAAAAAACTATGATGAAAAAACAAAAGAATTTTATGATAAATATTTTGTGAATAGTGAAAAAACAACATTTGGAATATTTGAGCCGACATATCCTGATTTTCCTTACAAATTGCAACAGATGGAAGATATGTTGGAGTATGAATTTCCTGTGGTACTAATGTACAATTCATTTCAGAAACCATATAAGACAGATTTAATGAATCAGGCAAAGCTGGATAATAAGGTTGTGGAATACGGCATATACACTACAGACCTGGTGGATGGCAAAGAAAAAGATGTAACCCTAGAGATTCTGGAGGGTAAATATGACGATTATTTAGACCACTTGGCACAAAGCTTTAATGAATATGATTACCCTGTGTTATTCAGATTAAATAATGAAATGAACGGAGAATGGGTATGGTATTCATCTCACATAATTGGAAAAGATACGGACTTGTTTATTGAATGCTGGAGATATATTTACGACAGATTTAAAGAACAGGGAGTTGATAATTTAATATGGGTGTGGAATCCAAATGAAAAATCATTCCCTAATTTTGCATACAACCATTATTTAAATTATTACCCAGGCAATGAATATGTTGATGTTGTTGGGCTTACAGCCTATAATACCGGAAATTATTACAAGGGTGAAATATGGAGAAGCTTCCAAGAAGCATATGACCATTTTTACTATGATTATACTAGACATTTTAATCATCCAATGATGATAACGGAGTTTAGCGGCGCTTCTGCAGGAGGCAACAAGGCAGCATGGTTTGATGACATGTTTACAAAAATTAAAAACTATGACAGAATAAAGATTGCAGTTTTATGGAACGGACAGGACTATGACATGTCAAAGCCTGAAAAAACAGTTTCAAGAAATTACAGATTAGATTTAGAAACAGATGTTATAAATTCTGTTAGAGGAGGTCTGAAAAAATGAACATATTAGTATGTGATGATGATAAAGAAATCGTAGAAGCTGTAGAAGTATATTTAAAAAGTGAGGGCTATAATATACTTAAATGCTATTCAGGTGCGCAAGCAATTGAAACTGTTGAAAATAATGATGTGCATTTAATAATAATGGATATAATGATGCCTGAAATGGATGGCATAAAGACAACTACAAAAATTAGAGAAATAAAAAATATCCCCGTAATAATGCTTTCTGCAAAATCAGAAGAAACCGACATTATTTTAGGCTTAAACATGGGAGCGGACGATTACATTACAAAGCCATTTAATCCACTTGAATTAATTGCAAGAGTAAAATCTCAGCTTAGAAGGTATACGACATTAGGCGGAGCTGTGGACAACGAGAAGAATAATGTGTACAAAACAGGAAATCTCATTATTGATGATGAAAGAAAAGAAATCGCTGTGGATGGAGAATCTGTAAAGCTAACCCCTGTTGAATATAAAATTCTTCTATTCCTCACATCTAACAAAGGAAGAGTTTTTTCTATAGACGATATTTATGAAGCAGTGTGGAATGAACCATCCTTTAATCCTGAAAACACAGTTGCCGTGCATATTAGGAGAATAAGAGAAAAAATCGAGATTGATCCGAAAAATCCAAGATACCTAAAGGTGGTGTGGGGTGTTGGTTACAAAGTGGAAGACATATAGCAGGAAATTCGTAACTAAAATGTCTGCATTCATATTAATTATTGCATTCTTTCTAATTGGAGCATCCTCTGCACTTAATATTTATTTGAATGTAAAAAATTATGAAAGCATTACAGTTAAAAGCTATATGGAAAGTAACACATTATCAAATGAGCTTCGCTATGCAGCAAATCGACTTGAGCATGTTCTTAGGGTTTATAAAAACGAAGATTATATAATAAACGGCGGAACTGTAAGAAATTTAGACATAGAAGACAGCTGGCAGCTTAAAAATTTATACAACAATTTCCTGGCAGAGCAAGGTATCGAAGACAATACAGATAGCAGATATTTATTTTGGACTGAAAAAAGTAAGGAAATTGATGATATTAAAAATTTGATAATAAAGACAGATTTATCAAATTACGAGCAAATAATGAACACCTTAAATGTGCCGGGTGGTCTTATTTACTATGCCACTGATGGAAAAAACAACGTAACAAATACAAACAATTACTCAAGAGAATATTATAAAAATCAGTATGTATATATTTTAATAGATAAGCAGGGTATGAAGCTAAGACCTGAGAATGGCTACAATAATTATTCAGCATCTCTGTTAGATGCATATAAGGATATTGAAGGAGGAAGAAACAACTCCTTTATTTATGCAGCCATTACAGAAGATGGACTGTTAAAAAGAGTTGAAGAATGGAATGAAGACAGATCAACCCTGATTAAGAACGGAGTTGTAATAGTGTTTGCAATGTTAATTGTTCTCGCTTGCTTCATATATTTAATAGCAGTAACAGGAAGAGTTGCATTAAGCCAAGAGCAAGATTTAGAAAACCAAGAAGTAAAAATGTTATCTATAGATAAAATGTATGCTGATTTAAGTCTTGCTGTCATTGCTGGAATAGTTGCAGTAAGTATAATGCAATTTTACAATGTGTTTAATATCAGATATACAAATGTAAATTTAATGCGCTTTGTAATGATGACCATATCTGCAATTTTTGTAGCGGTTTTTTTAACTTTATTTCTTTCTATAGTTAGACACATAAAAAATTCCACATTAATAAAGCATACATTATTATATGAAATTTTATCCCGTACAGCTAAGGCGGCAGTGGCAGTTGCAGCAGGTGGACCCCTTATGGTTAAAGCTATAGCGGCAGTTGTTGCATTAATGGGAGTTTCTTACTATGCGGCAACAAAAGCTCCTGCTTTTATATTGCCTATGGCATTGGGTGCAGCTTACTATGTATTTACAAAGGTTAAAAAGTTCCAAACAATTCAAGAAGGCTTTAACATTGCCAGAAATGGTGATTATGATTATAAAATTAGCTTAGCAGGCAAGGGAGAATTTAATAACCTTGCAGAAAATATGAACGATATAACCTCAGGGCTAAAAATTGCAGTTCAAAATGAAGTGAAAAGCGAAAGATTAAAAACCGAATTAATAACCAATGTTTCTCACGACATTAAAACCCCACTAACATCAATAATTTCCTATGTTGATTTGTTAAAAAGAGAAGGCCTAAATTCTCCAAATGCTCCAAAATACTTAGATGTTCTTGATAGAAAATCAAACAGGTTAAAAACTCTTACCGAGGATTTATTTGAAGCAGCAAAGGCAACTTCCGGTGCCATTGAGGTAAAGTATGAAAAAGTAAATGTAAATGCATTAGTATCTCAAATATTAGGCGAACTAGATGAAAAAATCCAAGAATCAAACTTATCATTTAAGGTAACTAAAAAAGAAAACAGAATATTTGCCAAGGCAGATGGAAGACTATTAAGCCGGGTAATGGAAAACCTCTTGTCAAATATTTTTAAATATGCACTGGAAGGTTCAAGAGTGTATATAGACATTTGGCAGACGGAAAAAGAAGTATTTGTAAGCTTTAAAAATATTTCAGCCGTTGAACTTAACATTCCGGTAGATGAACTCATGGAAAGATTCAAAAGAGGCGACGAATCAAGAAGCTCTGAAGGAAACGGACTAGGCTTGGCAATAGCAAAAAGCCTCATGGAAATCCAAGAAGGCCTCTTGTCACTAAGCATTGACGGAGATTTGTTTAAGGCAGAAATAAAATTAAATAGATTTTTTTAAAATTTATGTATAATAAATTCAATATGGACCATAATATAATCATAAAAAGAAAAGCGCGTGTAACTTTTAAATATAACGTCCCCCTTTATTTTAATCATACGCTCTTTTCTTTTTTTATGTTCAAATTAAGAAAATCTTAGGAAATTATTTAATGATTGACAAAAACTTTTCAATTGAATTATTTTAGTAAAAGTGTTATTATGTACGAGGCAATTTATAAAATAATTCCAGATATATGTTGCCTTGATGGCTAAAAATATAATTACATAATAAATTTTAATTAATTTTGAAATAATAATCAATTTACTATATAAGGTTTTGAGGAGTATTAATGGAAAGAATAATTGTTAAAAAGAGCGTAGAGCTTAATGGTAATATAAGAGTAGATGGTTCGAAAAATTCAATTTTGCCCATCTTAGCAGCAACACTGTTAACAGAGGAAGAATGCGTAATTCATGACATTCCTGATTTGCAGGACGTAAAAATAATGTGCAAGCTTCTTGAGGAATTAGGAGCCAAAATAGAAAAGCTTGATTCAAATACAATGAAAATAACAACTGAAAATATAACATCATGCGAAGCGCCCTATGATTTAATAAGCAAAATGAGAGCTTCTTTTCTTGTAATGGGCCCCTTGTTAACAAGATGTCAAAACGCGAAGGTGTATATGCCTGGCGGATGTGCTATAGGAACAAGACCTATTGATTTGCATTTAAAAGGATTTAAATATCTTGGTGCAGAAATAAAATCAGAAAGCGGATATGTTCATGCAAAGACAGAAAAGCTGGTAGGTAGTGACATTTACTTGGATTTTCCAAGTGTTGGTGCAACAGAAAACATAATAATGGCTGCTACATTGGCAGAAGGTGAAACAATACTTGAAAATGCTGCAGAAGAACCGGAAATTGTTGATTTAGCAAATTTTATAAACTCCATGGGCGGTAATATTGTTGGAGCAGGAACAAAGACAATACGCATTAAAGGTGTAAAAAGACTCCATAAAACAGAACATACAGTAATACCGGACAGAATAGAAGCTGGTACATACATGGTTGCAGCAGCTGCAGTTGGCGGAGATGTAACTGTGGAAAATGTAGTTGCAAGTCATCTTCAGCCTGTAATTGCAAAGCTTAGAGAAGCAGGAGCGAAGGTTGTGGAACAAGAGGATACCATAAGAATAGTATCAGACGGAATAATTAAGCCAGTTGACATTAAAACTCTTCCTTACCCAGGATTTCCAACAGACATGCAAGCACAATTCATGGCAATGCTATCGGTGGCAGAAGGTACAAGCATTATTCATGAAACAATATTCGAAAACAGATTCATGCATGCCAATGAACTTTCAAGAATGGGCTGCAATGTAAAAATAGAAGGAAGCAGTGCCATTTTAAAGGGAAAAAGCGAACTTAGCGGTGCCAAGGTTAAGGCAACAGATCTAAGAGCAGGAGCAGCGCTAATAATAGCAGGGATGCTTGCAGAAGGCGAAACTGAAATTTCAGAAATTTATCACATTAAAAGAGGATACTCAAACCTAATAACAAAACTCCAAAACATTGGGGCAAACATACATTTAGAGAAATAGAAAAATAGCAGAAAATAAGGGATGGCGATAGCTATCCTTTTTTGTTGACAATTAGCCTTATTGACACTACACTGCAAAATGTTATAATAAACAAAACAAATAAACGAGGTACTCATGAAGCTTAGAATAGATAAAATGCTTTCAAACATTGGATTAGGCTCAAGAAAACAAATTAAGCAAGACGCTAAAAAAGGAAGCATCAAGGTTAATGAAATAGTTGAAAAAGACAGTTCAAGAATAATCGATACAGACAAGGATACAGTGAAATACAACGGAGAAGTTGTAAAATATGTTGAGTACATATATTTAATGATGAATAAACCCCAAGGGGTAGTATCAGCTACAGAGGACAACTATGACAAAACAGTTATAGATTTGTTAAATAATGAAGACAAATTTTTTCAACCATTCCCTGTTGGCAGACTTGATAAGGATACAGAGGGACTACTTCTATTAACAAATAACGGTGATTTAGCTCATAATTTACTTTCTCCCAAAAAGCATGTGGACAAAACATATTATGTGGAGGCAGCTGAAGAGGTGACACAAGAGGACGTAGAAGCATTTAATAAAGGAATAGTTCTTGAAAATGAAAATTACAAAACCCTTCCTGCCAAGCTTGAAATAATAGAATCCGGTTATCCATCTAAATGTTATGTTACAATAAAGGAAGGGAAGTTTCATCAAGTTAAAAGGATGTTTACTTCAATAAACAACGAAGTAACATACTTAAAAAGAATCTCCATGGGACCGTTAAGATTAGATGAGACTTTAAAGCTTGGTGAATATAGACATTTAACTGAAGAAGAGGTGAACCTGCTATGCAATTAGGAATGCCTGCATTGGTAGAGAAGAAAACATTAAATGAGCTGGTTGAATTGTGCTTAAAATTAAAGCTTAATTTCATAGAGCTTAATATGAATTTGCCTTATAATTTTATAGAAAACATAAAGCCATCAGAATTAAAAAGCATTACAAAGGAAACTAATATTGAATTTACAATGCATATGCCTGATGAAGCGGATTTAGGATCGTTTTATGAAAGTGTAAGAACAGGATATATACAGCTGTTCTCTGATACTATTGATTGGGCGTATGAGTCGGGGGTGAAGCTTTTAAATATGCACATTATTGAAGGAGCTAAAATGACTCTTCCAAATAAAAAGGTATATATTTATGAAGAATATAAAGAGGAATTTAAAAATAATTTTGCTAAATCTATAGAAATTCTTTCAAATAAGACAGTAAATAAGGATTTGATTTTAGCAATTGAAAATAGCAGCAATTTTGATAAAACCCATATTCAAAACACCCTTAATAAAGTATTAAATTATCATAATGTAGCATTGACTTGGGACACAGGTCATGACGCTGTTAATCACTTTAAAGATAAAGAGTTCCTCATGCTCCATGAAAACAAAATATCTCACATGCATCTTCATGATGTAAATGGTCAAAAGGATCATCAAGTGTTGTATGAGGGAAGCTTAAATATAGATGAGCTTTTGAAGTTTGCAGAAAGAAAAAATACAAGGGTATTGGTAGAAGTAAAAACTATAGAAGCGCTGGAAAAATCCATAAATGAGTTAAAAAGAATATAAAAGAGGGGATTATTTGCTATGCTCTAGATGACATTGCTTGTCATTCAGAAGAACAGTCCAAAGAATCTCCTCTTTGCTACTTAAAACTTTTCTACAACAATAATGCTGCAAATTCTTACCACATCAGGGGAATTTTTAATTTTTTCCAATGCAATGTCGATGCTTTTTCTTTCGGATTCATGTGTGATAAACACTAATGGAGCAATATCTTTGTTGCCGTTTTTTTGTCTTTGCATTACAGAGCCGAGGCTTATGTTGTTATTTCCAAATACATCAGCTATTTTACCAAGTACTCCCGGCTTATCAATTACTTCTAATCTTATGTAATAAGGCTTATATGCCTTGTTAACCACTTTGTATTTATCCTCATAAACTTTGTGTTCATATGTTTTGCCGTCTTTTATAATACTCATTATATCTCCAAGTACTGCACTTCCTGTTGGGAGGGAACCGGCTCCCTTGCCGTAAAGCATAATTTCTCCAACGGCATTGCCCTTTAAAAATACTGCATTAAATTCATTTTTTACGGTTGAAAGAGGATGACTAACAGGAACAAATGCAGGATGCACATTAAGTTCTATTTCATCACCTTCTCGAGAGGCAGAAGCAAGAAGCTTAATGCTGTATCCAAATTCTTTGGCGTAGCTCATATCTTCCTTGGATATTTTTGCTATGCCTTCTTTTGGAATATCGTTTATATATATTCTTTGTCCAAATGCAGTCTTAGCTAGTATTGCTATTTTATACAAAGCATCATCACCGTCAACGTCTGAAGAAGGATCTGCTTCTGCAAACCCAAGATCTTGAGCCTGTTTCACAGCCTGCTTATATTCCAAACCGTTATCAGCCATTTGAGTAAGTATATAATTAGTAGTTCCGTTAATAATTCCAGCAATTTTTTCAATTTCATTAGCTACCAAATTATCGTTTAATGTATTTAATACAGGAATTCCCCCGGCAACTGAGGCTTCATACATGAGCTTAACTCCATTATTAAATGCCAACTCCTCAAGTTCTTTGCCGTGAGTAGCAATAAGCGCCTTGTTAGCAGTAACTACATGCTTTTTATTTGCCAAAGCCTTTTTTATATATTCATAGGCTGGGTTAATACCCCCTATTAATTCAACAATAATTTGTGCATTCTCATCATCAATGACCTCATAGGCATCAGTAGTATATGCTTCAATAGGCAAATTCACATTTCTTTTTTTATTTAAATCGTTAACCAAGACCTTGCTGATTTCTATATTGCGGCCCAAGGTTTCAACAATTTTTGAATTGTTGGTCTCAATTATATTAATAAGTCCGGATGCTACCGTCCCCATTCCTAAAATTCCTAATTTTACGTTTTCCATGGTTAATTCCTCCTTTTTGTCTTTAAATCGCACACATATGTTCTAAAAATAAATACTACATCAATATATCACATGTTTAATATGATTTCAATAAATATTTTTATAATAGGGACATTCATTATCTTTATAGACTATCCCCATATTAAATGTGTGTACCATTTCCGAAATCCAAATAAATAGCACCTAATTTTCTTTTCAATTCGAAAATTAGGTGCTATTTATTTGGGTTTTCTAGTTCAAATCCTGTTGGAATCACCACTTTCATCAATACCCCATCTAATATTCAACTGGTTAACTCCATCTTACAAGTCTATTTACTTCATTTGCTGACATCCATCCTGCGCAAGTGAGCTTTCCTAATTACCACTCAATTTTTCCAATTCCTTGCAGTGATTCTAATCAAATTACTAATAGATTTTTTATTTCTGTAGTTTATAGTTATCTTAAGTTGTATTTATAATATACCCCCAGGTTTTTAATTTAAACATTTAATTTAAATTATTTTATATGTTACTGTGTGTTTTGTGGTTTTATTGACGGAAGTAGTCTGTTAGTAAATAGGAAAACACTTGTTCATAAAATTGATATGTGATAAAATTCATTAAGATATTATTTAAATGATAAAATAAATTGAATTCTAGTGGTCCATCGGGTATGGTTATTTATGGGTCACATAGATTATATGCAAAAAAATAAACGGGGAGAAAAATTATGCTTCAGGAAAAGCGATTTGCTGTATTAATAGATGCAGATAATGTATCAGCAAAATACATAAAATATATATTAGATGAAATTTCTAATTATGGTGTAGCCACTTTTAAAAGAATTTATGGTGATTGGACAAAGCCCAACGTATCATCGTGGAAAGATGTGTTGTTAGAATATTCGGTAACTCCAATTCAACAATATAATTATACAGTTGGAAAAAATTCAACAGATTCAGCAATGATAATCGATGCCATGGATATACTTTATTCAGGTAATGTTGAAGGATTTTGTATTGTATCAAGTGACAGTGATTTTACTAAGCTGTCATCAAGACTTAGAGAATCAGGAATGCTTGTAGTCGGAATGGGAGAAAGAAAAACTCCAAAACCTTTTATAGCATCATGTAATCAATTTAAATATTTAGATATATTAGTAGAAACAGAAAATAAAAGCATCAAAACAGAAACAAATAAAGAAGATAGTGAAGACAGTAATGAAGATAACAATACAACTTCTGAAGGCAACGAAGATACTATGTCTAATCCAAGGTCTGAAAAAAGCGAAACTTTAAAAAATATGACTGACTTGGCCACAATTAAATCCGCAATAATAAAAATAATGAATGAAGCTGACAATGAAGACCTAAATATGAATATGGGCGAGCTTGGTAGCAAATTAGTTAAAAGATATCCGGATTTTGATGTTAGAAATTATGGCTACACAAAATTATCTAAATTTTTAAAGAAATTTGATTTCTTAAAAATCCATACCAAGGCAGAAGAGGGTGGAACTTCTATGTGGGTTACCGTAAAAGAAAACAACCTCAATGAAAGCGTCCCAATAGTTAGAAATACAAATACCAATACTCATAAAAAACGTAAAAAATATTATTATAGAAAAAATAAGAAATAAGTTTATAGTATCAGTTAATTCAAATGGCACATGTATATTAAGTTGGCGCCGGAATTTAAGGAAGTTAAGGAAAACAGAAGAGTTGAAGGTATGATGCGAATGTTTATTGTTAGGGAAAAAGTAAGGAATATATAAACAACACCTTGATTTCACGTCTTTAAAAATCAGGTGTTGTTTATTTTGCGATGTCGTTTTCTATTATGGTAGAATCACCTCTTCCTTAAGCATTTGCTTGTGTTATCCAACATATTCTTCTATGATTTATAAACTATTATTTATTATTGTATTATTCAATGATATGTTAATTATTTGTTCTACCTATTGTTTTTAATCCTTAAGGCTGGATTACCGCATCTTATTGTGCACTATGTAGTGCGACGGCATTAGTTTAATTAACTATATTGATTGAACTTTACTTTATAATATTTAATGAGTTTTTTAAATCCTTTAGTTTATGTTGTATTAGTAATATACCCTGAAAAAGAATCTTTAAACATATATTTGAATTTTTTATGTTCATGCATAGTCTTATGTACTAATATTATTTAATAGTTATATAACCTACTGGAGATGGTTTGAGATTACTGAAAAAGTCCGTTTTTGTCATGTAGAGCGATAACAAAGAGTGTTATAGGTTTATTTAGAAAGTAACTGTTAGAGAATAGGAAAACACTTGTTCAGATAATTGATATATGATAAAATTTCCTATAGATGGTACCGGAGCAAATGCCGGTGTAAAGTTGTGAGATGTTTATAATAAGTGAAGGAGTATTCAAATTGAAAGATTATATATTAAATAAACTTAATAATGTCAACGGTAAAATTGGTTTTTATTATAAGAATTTGATTACAAATGAAGAGATTTCATTTAATGAAAATGAAAAGTTTTTAGCTGCAAGTGTAATAAAGCTTCCCATTCTAGCTGTTGTTTTTCGTGAAGCTGCAAAAGGGAATATAGACTTATCGGACATGATTACTGTTAAGAATTCTGATAAGGTTCCAGGCTGTGGAGCGCTCAATCATTTCACTTTCGAACCTACAGTTGATATAAGAACATTATGCAAACTCATGATAGTAATTAGTGACAATACTGCTACTAATGTTTTAATAAACCATTTAACTATTGAAAAATTAACAAAAGAATTTAATGAAATAGGTTTAAAAGAAACAAAAATCAGTAGATTGTTGTTTGATAGCAAAGCAGCAAAACAAGGAAAACAAAATGTCTTTGCTCCAAAAGAAATAGGTAAATTACTGGAACAAATATATAATAAAACATTTGTAAACGAAAGTATTTCTGCTGAAATGGAAGAGATTTTATTAGAGCAACAAGTAAACCATAAAATACCAGGTAGGCTTCCTGATTTAAGAATAGCTCATAAAACCGGAGAAGATGATGGAATAACTCATGATGTGGGAATTGTTTACAATAAAGAGCCTTTTATAGTAGTTTTTGCATCTAATGAAACCAATGTAGCTGAATTTGAACAAGTAATACGAGATATATCATATGAATTAGCTACCGTTGAGTAATCAACGAATTTTTTAAGGAAGATTTGTTTTCTCTATATTATAAAATAATGGCGGATCATTTCCAATCTTGCACCTGGTTGCAATAAACTAGGAAATGCTTGATTTTATAGGGAAGGTTTACTATAATTATAGACACAAAATAAATTAATACAAGGAGAGCTTATGAAAAATATTGTTATTTTTGGAAGCAGACATTGACCGGATTGTGAACCTGCGAAAGAGTTTCTTTCGGATAATGGGATAGAGTATATATATTTTGATATTACGGATAATATGCTAAATCTAAAACGATTTTTAAAATTAAGGGATTTGGCACCGGAGTTTAAGGAAATAAAGGAAAACGGAAAAGTCGGACTTCCATGTATAGTAATTAATAATGGTGAAAAAATTCTTTTTGATTATAATTTACTTGATATATAAAGAATAGAACTGAAATTACGCGACAATTTGGACTTCTGTATCTAAAAAAAAGTTATTAGGTGGATAATAAATGGAAAGACAATATATTTCTTGGGATATAGTTGAAGATTTTATTAAAAATGCTTTTATTAAGCTGAGAGTTCCAGAGAATGATGCAGCTATATGTGCTGATGTATTGGTGGAAAGTGACAAGCGAGGTATTGAAAGTCATGGTTGCAATAGGTTTAAGCCCATTTATGTGGACAGAATACTATCAGGAATACAGAACCCGGTAACTAATTTTGAAATTATCAGAGAAACTCCAACAACTGCTGTTGTGGATGGTCATGATGGAATGGGCATGGTTATTGCGCATAAATCAATGGAAATGGCTATTGAGAAGGCAAAAAAATATGGAATGGGAATGGTTGCAGCAAGGAATTCTACTCATTACGGAATTGCAGGATATTATGCAACAATGGCAACCAAGGAAAATTTGATTGGCATAACGGGAACAAATGCCAGACCTTCTATTGCCCCTACATTTGGAGTGGAAAATATGCTGGGAACAAATCCTTTAACTTTTGGAATGCCCACAGACGAGGAGTTTCCTTTTGTTTTAGATTGTGCAACCAGCATTTCTCAAAGAGGCAGAATTGAATATTATGCTCGTACCGGAAAAGATACACCGGCAGGAATGGTTATTGGAAGCGATGGAAATACCATGACAGACAGCAATCAAATATTAATAGATTTGGTAAAGGGCAATGCTGCTTTTGCACCACTAGGTGGCATTGGTGAAGAGCTTGGAGGTTACAAGGGATATGGATATGCCACAGTGGTGGAAATTTTATCTTCGGCTTTGCAAGCAGGCAGCTATTTGAAAATGCTTAATGGAATTGGTGAAAATGGGGAAAAGGCCCCATATCATTTGGGACATTTTTTTATTGCCATTGATACCAATGCTTTTATGGGTGCAGAAGAGTTTAAAAAAATTACCGGCAATATATTAAGAGAGCTGCGTGCTTCAAAAAAGGTGCCTGATAGATCAAGAATTTACACTGCCGGAGAAAAAGAATATCTTGCCTGGCTTGAACGAAAGGACAAAGGAGTAATCATTGGAGAATCTGTGCAAAAGGAATTTATTGAAATCCGAAACACGCTGAATTTGCCACATAAATTTCCCTTTGAATAATTTCATTTTATACCACTTGTCCAAAATGTGCTAAACATTATGGAAAAAATTATGTAGTTTTATTTGAAAATAAAATAAAAAATAGCAACTTGATACTGGAAGCATTCTTAAATTACATGTTATTTCATCAAATGTTAATACTAATAATATTAGATTAACTTAAAAAAAATAAAACTATAATAAATAGCGTGAATTCAATTTTTAAATATTCAAAAGAACAAAGGATGTGTAAAAATGACCAATGAATTAGCACTACTCAGTGAAATTACTGTAAAAGGAATTACATTCAAAAACAGATATGTATGTGCCCCCTTTGATATAGCTAAAGCAACTGAAGAGGGATTGATTACTGATGAGCTGTTATCAATATATGAACAACGCAAAGGTCCTTCTTTAATAATTGTTGAACAAGCAGCAGTAGCACCTAATGGGCAGTATAGGGAAAGACTGTTACATATCGATAGAGATGAATGCATTGAGGGTTTTACAAGACTTGCAGAAATAATACATATGAATAAGCAAATTGGGATTGTTCAAATAAATCATGCAGGAAGTGCTGCTGATGTTGAGCTAACAAATGCAGAAGCTGTAGCTCCATCTGCTGTTATAAATCCTGCATTTAAACGCTCATTGCCTAGAGCTTTGACAATTCCTGAAATCCAGGAAATCAAAGAGTGTTTTGTAAATGCTGCTCTTCGTGTGAAAAAGGCAAACTTTGATGGTGTTGAAATACATAATTGTCATGGATTTTTATTGACTCAATTTTTATCACCATTGACTAATCTAAGGACGGATAAATATGGCGGAAGTTTAGAGAATCGAAGCCGTCTATTATTAGAGATAACTAAAGAAGTGAGAAAGGCTGTGGGAGATGACTTTCTTGTATTAGTTCGTCTCGGTTTGGATGATCTATTACCAGGAGGCTTAACTCTTGAAGAAGGTTGTATGGTGGCTGAGATGCTTGTTGATGCTGGAATAGATATTCTCGATGTTTCATCAGGGATGCTCCCGCCTCTAGTATTAGATGGTCCTGCAATGCTAAGAGATATGATTAAATCTGTAAAGTCAAGAGTTAGTGTTCCGGTTATTGGGGCAGGTGAATTAAGCAATATTGAAATAGCAGCAGATATGATTAACAAGGGTGAGGTTGACTTTATAGCACTTGGAAGGCCTATATTAAACCAACCAAACTTTGTTGAAGACTTAATAGAAAAAATAAATAGCTAAATGTGAATTTTTTAATAGGTGCCTAGCTTTGCTGATGGCACCTAATGTATTTTTTGAACACATTACTATATAGTTCATATAAAATGTTTATAAAATTTAGTGTTGCGGATATACGATTGCTATGGTATAATTTTTTAAAAGGTGGTATATACCAGCATACCATATGAAAAGGTGTGATACTATAAATAATAAATTATATATGCCTCCAGTTTATATTCAAATAAGGGACATCCTTGTAGAAAAGATAAATTCTGGGGAATTTAAAAGTGGTAGCCAGCTGCCATCTGAAAGAGAATTAAGTGATACATATAAAATAAGCAGAATGACTGCGAGAAATGCGTTAACACAGCTTGTAGATTCTGGATATGCCTATAGACTTAAAGGAAAAGGGACATTTGTAAAGTTTCCAAATATTGAAAGAGATTTTGTTAAGTTAAGCGGATTTTCTCAAATGCTAAAGTCAAAGGGAATCAAGCCCAGCAATAAAATTGTAAAATCAGGGATAATAGTTGCTGGTAAAAAAATAGCTTCACTGTTGGAAACAACAATTGGAACAAAGGTTTATGAAATAGTCCGTATAAGATATGGTAATGATATTGCACTGGCATTAGAGTATTCTTATTTGCCTGTGAATTTATTTGATGATTTACTCCAACATGATTTTGAAAAGGATTCATTATACAAGGTTATAGAAGAAAACTACAACTATAAGTTAAAGTATTCTAAACAATGGATAAAGATTACTACTTTGGATAAAAGTGAATCTAAGTTATTAAATGTTAAAGAGCATACTCCGGCTTTTCTTTTAGAATCCATATCATATGACATGGATGAAAAGGTTGTAGAATCTACTTTATCTTTAAATATTGGGGATAGAACAGCTTTTTATACTGAGCTGTGGCCAAATAATTTTTAAAAAATGAATACATTGTGCAAACGTAAGGATTTAATTATTTAATGAGGTGAAAGATGTCTGATTCTATAGTTTCTTTAATAGATGTTGAAAAAAGCTTTGGAAAAAATAAAGTTGTAAAGAAAATGAATGTTGAAATAAAAGAAGGTGAATTTCTTACGCTTCTAGGACCTTCAGGATGCGGTAAGACTACCACTTTAAGAATGATAGCAGGATTTGAAGATGCTTCTTCTGGAGCTATTAAAGTTCAAGGTGAAAGTATTGAAGATAAGGAGCCTTTTGAAAGAGATGTAAATACAGTGTTTCAAAACTATGCTCTTTTTCCTCATATGACTGTATTTGATAATATTGCTTATGGACTTAAAATCAGGAAAAGACCTAAGGATGAAATAAATAAAAAAGTAAATGAAATGCTTGAGCTTGTTCAGCTTAAAGGCTATGAAAACAGGAAGCCTGATGCCCTTTCCGGAGGTCAGAAGCAAAGGGTTGCCATTGCAAGAGCTCTTATTAATAATCCAAAGGTATTATTACTTGATGAACCACTTGGAGCACTTGATCTAAAACTAAGAAAGCAAATGCAGGTAGAACTGAAAAGACTTCAAAAGAAACTTGGTATTACATTTGTTTATGTCACTCATGATCAGGAGGAAGCTTTAACCATGAGTGACAGAATAGCAGTAATGAATGAAGGTGTAATAGAACAGCTTGCTACCCCGAGGGAGATTTATGATAGACCACTTACTAAGTTTGTGGCAGGTTTTATTGGTGAATCTAACATTTTTGATGGCAAGGTTAAAAATATAAATGATGGAGTAATTCAGGTTGAAACATCAGCAGGCATTATGAAGGTTAAAGGGAATGGATTTGAAGTTAATGAGAATATCCATGTATCCATAAGACCTGAGTATATTAAAGTAAGTGATGAACCTGTGGAAGGATTTAATCTTAAGGGTACAATTAAGGATTTCATATATATGGGAACTGTTGTTAAAACATCTGTTGACATGAAGGATAATACTGAAATTAAATATTCTCGTTTTGAAAAGGAAATGGATTTTAAAGAAGGAGATTCTGTAAATATATACTGGAATCCGGAAAGGGCTGTTGCTATTAAGGCTAAGCAGTAGTGGAGGGCATATGAAAAAGAACAATTTTAAGAGAAATACACTGCCTGCACTAGCCATGGCTGGTCCTGTTTCATTATGGATGATTTTATTTGTAACATTGCCTATGCTATACATTATTTACATAAGCTTTATGTCTAGGGGAGTTTTTGGTGATGTTGTTTATGAATTTTCATTGGAAAGCTATACAACATTACTGGACAGCACATATTTTAAGGTTATAGTAAAATCCATGAAGGCTGCATTTATTACTACATTGCTTTGCTTAATAATTGGCTATCCCTTTGCCTACTATATTGCAAAAAAACCAAAGGAAGTGGCTTCAAAGCTTATAATGCTTATTATGATTCCGTTTTGGACAAACTCTTTAATGAGGCTTAACAGCTGGCTTCTTTTGTTTCAAACCAGCGGTCCTGTAAACAAATTCCTTCTTGGAGCAGGTTTTATAGATGCACCCATGAGCTTTGTATATACAGATGGTCTGGTAATGCTTGGTATGATAACAAATATGCTGCCATTTGCAGTGCTTCCCATGTACAGCTCCATTGAAAAATTGAGCAGTTCTCTTTTGGAAGCATCAGCAGACCTTGGAGCTTCAAGGCGTACTACATTTTTTAATATAACATTGCCTTTAACTTTTCCAGGAATATTTTCATCCATAATACTTGTATTCATACCTTCTCTTGGTATTTATACAGTAACGGACATGCTTGGGGGAGGAAAGGTATTATATATTGGTAATATTATAAAAAATCAATTTGGTGCTATACGAAATTGGCCTCTTGGGGCAGCCCTTTCTGTACTTTTAATTGTTATAACCGGATTACTTATTTTTATATACACCCGTTTTGCAAAAATAGAAGACATGGAGGTGGTATAAATGAGTATTTCCAAAAAACAAAAAAGAAAAAGATGGGAAGAGTTTATTGGAGCAACTTATTCCATAATCATATACTCCATTTTGTACATTCCTGTATTTGTTATGATGATTTTTTCATTTAACAACCAAAGATACAACTATTATTGGAATGGCTTTACAACTCAGTGGTATCCAAAATTATTCAATAATTCTGCATTAATAGGAAGCCTTTGGTATTCTGTGGTAATTGCTGTTTTAGCAACTGTAATTTCAGTTGCAATAGGCACTATAGGAGCATTAGGGCTTAAGAAATATGAATTTAAAGCAAAGAAATTTATTAATAACATGCTTTATATTCCCATAATAGTTCCTGAAATTGTTATGGCAGTGGCACTTCTTATTATATTTATAAAAATAGGAGTTGCTCTTGGAATTGGAACCATATTAATTGGACATTGCACCTTCTGCATTCCATATGCAGTTGTTACCATAAAGGGCCGTATAAGCGGTGACGGCTACAGTCTTGAGGAGGCCTCTATGGACCTTGGAGCCAACAGAATTCAGACATTTTTCAATGTTACTCTCCCAAGCATTATGCCGGGAGTAATGAGTGCAGCTTTCCTGTCATTTACTCTTTCAATAGATGACGTTGTTATGAGCAATATGCTTGCAGGTGCAAAAAATTCCACATTACCTGTTTTAATTCTTTCCATGAATAAGACAGGGGTTACTCCGGATGTTAATGCACTCACCACAATTATGATTCTAGTCATTGTAATAGCAATGATTTTGAATAATTTTATTAAAAATGCGTTAAAAAAACGCAACAAAGCGGAGGAGACAATATGAAAAAATTAATTTCCATGTTACTAGCAATAGTTTTAATCATGGGGCTATTTACAGGCTGCGGAGCTAACACAGGCACTGTTGAGAGCGGAAAAGCTGAACCAAGTACAGAACTTAATATTTATATGTGGCAACAGTACATATCCGATGATTTAATTGCACAGTTTGAAAAAGAAAACAACGCTAAAGTTAATTTGTCTTACATGAGCGATAATGCTGATGCAATTACAAAGCTAACTGCAGGTGGAGGACAAGAGTATGACCTTATAATGACATGTGATGCATACATGGAATCACTTGTGGCAGGTGGGTACGTTGAAAAGATAAACTTTGATAACATTCCAAATGCGAAAAACATTAATGAAGCATATTGGACTGCTAAAGAATATTGTGTACCATATCTTATGAACTATATTTACGTAGTTTATAATAAGGACACAAGCCCTATTGAAATTACAAGCTACAATGATTTAGTAAACCCTGCATTAAAGGGACAAATAGCTACAATAGACGGAGCAAGAAACCTGTTTCCTGTAGCGCTTGTAGCACTTGGATATGATCCTAACTCAACTAATGAAAATGAAATTGCTGAAGCTTACGAGTGGCTTGTAAAATACAATGAAAATGTTGTGGCATATGGAAATGCTGAACAAAATCTTACAAACGGAACAGCATCTGTTGCATTCACATATGATGGAAATGCTTCATGGGCTATGTCCGAGCTAGGAGATAAAAATAATCTTGTTATAGCTGATTTTGATAAGGACCCTGTACAACTTGGTTTTGACCTTTATGTAGTTCCAAAAGGAGCTAAACACGTAGACCTTGCTGAAAAATTCCTTAACTACATCACTGATCCACAAGTAATGGCGGATAATCTTGTAGAATATCCATATTCATGTCCAAATGACGCAGCTGTACAAGCAGCTTCTGATGCTTACAAAAATGACCCTGCAAGAGATTTTGACTACAAGGAAAATGTGTTTTTCCAAAAAGACGTTGGAGAAGCAATTACAATTTATAATGATTACTATCAAAAGTTAAAGGTTGGAGAATAAATAATAATGTTAAAATTTGATGAACAGAAACAACTGGACAGCGTAAATGGAGCGTTGGCTCTTAGAGGTGAAATAGAATCTATAGTAGATGGTGTATGCAATACAGGATATAAAAATATTTGCTGGCTTGGAATAGGCGGCACATATGCATCATGTCTTCAGGCTGAGGTGCATATGAAAGAAAGATCCTCTATAAATTTCTTTGTTGAAAATGCAGCAGAATACCTTCTTACTGGAAATAAAAAGGTGGGAGAAGGAACAATAGTAGTGATTTCTTCTGTTACAGGAAGCACATCAGAAATGGTTGACGGTGTAAAAAAAGCTAAGGATGCCGGTGCAAAGGTAATAGGGTTTGTTGATTTTCCTGAAACAAAGCTTGCTAAAATGATGGATTACCTAGTTTCATATCCTAAAAATGAACAGCTTAAGTTTTTTATGGTTGCTGATAGGTTCATGTATAATGCTGGCGAATTTGATGAATATTATGAGCTGTATGCTGAGCTTGACAAGCATCTTGCACAAGGACTTGTAGATGTTGAAAAATCAGCTGATGAGCAAGGTGAGAGAATAGCAAGAAAGCATATGAACGACAGCATACATTACTTTGTAGGAGCAGGTAATCAGTATGGAGCAACATATTCTTATGCAATGTGCTATTGGGAAGAGCAGCACTGGATAAGAACAAAATCTATTCACAGTGCAGAATTTTTCCATGGTATGTTTGAAATTGTAGACAGAGATACTGCAGTTACAGTGTTTGTTGGAGAGGATTCTCAAAGAGCTCTTAGCGAAAGAGTTGCAAGGTTTTTACCAAGAATATGCGGAAACTACAATATCATTGATACAAAGGATTATGAACTTAAGGGTATAAGTGAAAAATTTAGAGGACATCTTTCTCATTTATTAATGAGAGTAATAACTTCAAGAATTGATGTTTACTTAGAAAAATTAAATTGTCACCCTATGGAAATCAGGCGATATTACAGACAGCTTGATTATTAATAACAAAACCAAAGTAATTTGCAGGCTGTTTCATAATATGAAGCAGCCTGCTTTACAATAGGTGAAGGGAGATATTATGAAGATTGGAATGTTTACATCTGGTTACCAACGAAATAATTTAGAAGATATTTTTAAAGACGCTAAAAGATTTGGATATGATTATATTGAGCTATGGGGTGGCAGGCCTCATGCATATGCATATGACCTTAAAAGAGGGCAGCTTGATAGCTTGCTAAAACTTAGGGACAAATACGAAATTCCCATAAAGGTATACACGCCTGAACATAACGCTTATCCGTATAATTATATGATTGGCGATGAATATCAAAGACAAGAATCAATAAAATATCTAAAAACAGCTATAGAAATGGGAAAATCTCTAGAGGCAGATTATACTGTAATATCAGCCGGACATGCTGGTTATGAAGCCAGCAGAAAGGAAATATGGGAAAGACTTTGTAAATCCATTAGGGAGCTGGTGGATTATGCAGAGGAAAAGGAGCATGTTCTTCTTATTGAAGCTCTTACCACCTACGAATCCAATGTATGTACAACAGCCAATGACCTATTGGATATTATAGAATATATTAACTCACCATATTTTGGTTGTATGTGTGACGTTGTTCCTCCATACGTCCAGCATGAAAGTATCATGAGCTATTTTAAGAAGCTTGGTAAAAATCTTAAGCATCTTCATATAATTGACAGCGATGGCGGCAGTGATACTCACCTTTTGCCCGGAGATGGAAGTATTCCATTAAAGGAGCTTTTGGAGGAAATTGATTTGTATGGTTATAATGAAGGAGCAACCATTGAGCTTGTTACAGCATATATTAACGAGCCATCTCTTTATTCAAAACGTGCTATAGATAGATTTAAGAAATTAATATAATGATGAGGAAATTAAAAAATGAAAAATAATATAAAGATAGCAGCAGTTGGGGATAATTGCATAGATTTATATGATAAAACAGGTGAGTTTTATCCTGGTGGAAATCCTGTAAATGTAGCGGTATATGTTAAAAGACTGAATGGCGATTCGTCATATACAGGGGTTGTAGGTAATGACGATTATGGAAGATTTATGATTGATGCCCTTAAAAAAAAGGGAGTAGATACATCTCATATTAAAATATTAGAGGGAAATACTGCAGTTACACATGTAGAGCTAAAAGATGGTGACAGAATTTTAGGCGATTATGAAGAAGGTGTTATGGTAGAATTCAAATTAACAGAAGAGGATATAGACTTTTTATGCAGTCATGACCTTGTTGTAACTGGAATTTGGGGAATGATAGAGTCTGAACTTCATAAAATTAAAGAAAGAAAAGTGCCAATTGCTTTTGATTTTGCTGATAAGCCTGAACATGAAATAACACACAAATCATTACCATATGTTGACTATGCATTTTTTTCTTGTGACAGCAAGAGTACAGAAGATTTGCATGAATTTATGAAAGATATAAAATCTAAAGGCCCCAAGGTAGTTGTGGTTACAAGAGGAGAAAAAGGCAGCATTGCTTATGACGGAAAATATTTCACTCAGCATGGAATAGTAAAATGCAAAGTAGTAGACAGCATGGGAGCAGGAGATAGTTATATTGCAGGTTTTCTCATGGGTATTTTGGAAGGAAAATCAATATTAGAATGTATGGAAAAAGGCGCCCATAACAGCAGCATAACAATAGGCTACCAAGGCGCCTGGTAAATGTCCGCAAGATACATTTCGAGACCACTGAATAGTGGTTTTTTTCTTGATTTTTATTCAATTATCCATTGGTGACGGTTATCTATCCCTAGCAAAAACTTATTCTGCTATAGATTTGCCTGAATGAATTATAATATTATTTTCAAAAAAGCTAACTACATTTACATTTACTACATCCTTGAAGAAGCTTAGCGGTACAAAGGTGCGTTCATTTATTAAAACTGGAGATTCCTCCAATGTAATTGCAGCATCTGTAGCTGTATAGGTGCTTTGGCCGAATTTAAATGAAATGTTGTTTCCAACTTGAACGCTCTTTTCATCATTATTCCACTTTACTTCATAACCTAATGCTTCAGATATTGCACGAACCGGAACCATTACATTTCCTGATTCACTTATATAAGCGTTTGGAGCATCAATTAATATATCCTCTACAATTATATTTATTTTGTCTTCTATTTGCTGTGACAAAACAATTATTTTGTTTGGTGTTGTTTGTGCAGGAATGCTTTTTGTAGTAAAATCATAGTAAACAAGCATTTGTCTGTTTGAAAGAACTGTTTCAAGCTCTTCTATTGTTGGTTGTTTAATCCAATTTATTTGAGTGTTATTTTCCCATAATATTTCAGTGTTTTCTGAAATATTTAATTTTAATTGCCCATCCTTGCTCACTAAATTAGAATCGAATTTGTCAGCCTTAACAAATCCCTCTTCATAAGCAGGGGTAACAATATCAATTGTAT
>CAZJKK010000004.1:17168-38584 GCA_964546605.1 uncultured Clostridia bacterium | reverse complement strand
CCAAACATAGTAGCAAACATGGACCAAGATATAGTTAAACCGTTAAAGGAAAAGCTCATTAAAAGCGGTGTTGATATTTATTTAAGCACAAAGGTAGTATCAATTTCTGAATCACCTGAAGGGCTTATTGTAAATGCAACAGAGGATAAGGGTAATTTGTCCATACCTGCTGAAAAGGTATTGTTATCAATTGGAAGAAAATCTGTAACTGAAAACTTAAACCTAGATGCAATAGGTGTGAAGACTGAAAGAGGAAGAATATTAGTCAATAAAAACATGCAAACAAATATAGATAATATTTATGCTGTGGGGGATTGCAACGGAGGAGTAATGCTGGCACACGTTGCATCTGCAGAAGGAATAGTTGCTGTTGAAACAATAATGAAAAAAAAACCTCAAGTTGATTTTAAAACAATACCATACTGCGTATATACAAAGCCTGAGCTTGCTGGTGTGGGAATGACTGAAGAGCAGGCTAAGGAAAAGGGATATGACATAAAGGTTGGTGTTGCTCCAATGTATATTAACGGCAAGTCAATGATAGAAGGAGACATAGAAGGGTTAGCAAAGTTTATAACCGATGCAGCAACGGGCGAAATATTAGGACTTCATATGGCAGGGCCAAGAGCCACGGATTTAATTGGAGAAGGTGCGCTAGCTATTCGACTGGAGGCAACAGTAGATGAAATAACATCTACAATTCACGCTCATCCAACCATTTGCGAAGTACTCCATGAAGCAGCCCATGCTGTACACGGATATGCAATACACATTCCAAAAATAATGTGATGAGTTTTTAATAGTTAAGCATAAAGACAAACATGCAGAATAGGGAAATTCTGTATGTTTTTTTATGAGTTTCAGAAACAAAATGAAACTCAAGATTATTTATTAGCTTTTTGGGTATATATTTATTATAAAGCAAAAAGTAAATGGAGGAATTATAATGAGCAATCAAAATTCTATGATACAAAGACAATTAAATCATAGAACTATACGTGAGTTTAAAAATGAGAGTATACCACAAGAGATTTTTGAACAATTAATGGAAGTTGCAAGGCGCACGCCAACAGCAAATGGAATGCAGGCAAGCACCATTATTAGAGTAACAGATGCTGAAAAGAAAAAGGAAATAGCTGCTGTGTGCAAGCAGGAATATGTTGCAAGAGCTCCAGAGCTTTTAATTTTTGTTGCTGACCAATACAGAAATTATAAAATAGCTGAAGAAAAGGACTGCCATGAACCAAGTGCAAAAGATATGGACAGATTCTTCTCAGCATTTACTGATGCATGCCTTACAGCACAAAATATTGTTAATGCTGTTGAATCCATGGACCTTGGAGTAGTGTTTTTAGGCAGTGTTTTAAACGATGCAGAAAAAATAATAAAAATTTTAGAATTGCCAAAGCTCACTATGCCTGTTGTAGGTATGGGATTAGGCTATCCAAATCAAAATCCTCAGCTTAAGCCTAGAATGGGAATGAACTTGCGATTATTTGAAAACACATACAAACAGTTTGATGATTACTTGGGAGAAATTAAAGAATATGACCAGGAAATGCAGACATACTATGATTTAAGAGAAGCAAATAAAAGAGTTGACTGCTTCAGCGACCAAGTTGTTACAAGACTTAAAAATACAATTCCAAAACGCTCTGATATGTTAAACATAATGAAAAAGCAAGGATTTGATTTAAACATAAAATAACATATTCAGAAAGATAAATATATAACTTTTACAAAAGGAGAAGAACATGGTAAATAAAATATTAATATTTTCAGATTATGCATGACCATATTGCTATATAGGCAAAGGTATTGTCGATGAATTAAAAAAAGAATATGAAATTGAGGATGTATGGATGCCATTTGAGCTTCATCCAGAGGTTTCAAATGAAGGCGGGAAGGTATCACAGCTTTTCCCGGGAATGTCCGTGGAAAATATGTTTAACAGCATAAATAATTATGGCAATAAATATGGTATTAAATTTAGCGGAGCTGATTTAATATCAAATACCCATATGGCATTGCTTGCAACAGAATATACTAAGGAAATGGGTAAATTTCATGAATTTCATGAAAAGCTGTTTTATATATACTTTTATGAGGGGAAAAATATAGGAGACATTGAGATACTTAAATCAACAGCAGAAAATGTTGGTTTAAATAAAGATGAAATGCTAAAAAAGATACAAAACGGCTCTTATGAAAGCAAATTAACAGAAGCAAAAAATTTAGCAGCAGAATATGGCATAAACAGCACACCAACATTTATCATAAATGATAAACAAGCAATAGTTGGAGTACAATCAATTGAGTCATTCAAAAGGCATTTAAATAAATAAAAATAAATTAATAGTAATGTGATAGCATTGTCTAAAGACTAAGCTGTCACATTTTATATTGCTTAAATTTTATTGTACTTATAATAAAGAAATAGTATAATATTTAAAACTAAATATTGGGGGAATGGCAATGTTTTTCATAGTAGGTGTAAATCATGAAAGGCAGGAATTAGATTATTATGAGCCAATTATGTGCAGCTGCTGTACTAAGTATGGTCGCTATGAAGCATATATGGAATACAGTGTATTTAGCTTGTTTTTCATACCCTTATTAAAGTTTCACAAAAGATTTTATGCAAGAACAACCTGTTGCAACAGTCTATATTTAATAAAAAACAAAGAAAAAGGTCTAATGATGGAGAGAGGACAAGGTCACAATGTATTCTTGAAGGAAAGTGACCTGGAATTAATTCAAAAGGGACTTTGTTCCAGTTCACTTGTTTGCCCTGACTG
This sequence comes from uncultured Clostridia bacterium, assembly GCA_964546605.1. Classification (GTDB taxonomy): domain Bacteria; phylum Bacillota; class Clostridia; order Tissierellales; family Sedimentibacteraceae; genus Sedimentibacter. The sequence continues at coordinate 35,786 of CAZJKK010000004.1, read as the reverse complement.
CGGCCATGAAAACGATGAAACGCACAAATATTGTGCAAACTGCGGAAAACAGTTAAAATAATCAAGAGGTGAAGCATGAGCGATAAAAATGATAAGGTACAAAATCTGATAGATTATGTAAAAGGTCTTAAAAACAACGAAAACGGTGTGGAATTATACAACAAATACAAAAATGATATTGTGGAAGTAAATCCACAAGAAGCATTTGAGGTATTTAAAGCGCTTTTAGATGAAGGCACAAAACCAAGTGAAATTTTAGTGTTTTTAGATAAGGTTATTAATGCCTTTTACAAGGGTTTATCAAATCACAAATGGAAAATGCCTAAAAATGATAATTTCCTTAAGGACATGTATTTAGAAAATGAAGGATTGGTAAAAAAGACAGATGAAATAAAGGAATTATTAAAGGAAGAGGATCTAAAATCTAAAAAAGAAAAAATACTTAATAAAGTTAATGAGTTAGAAGAATTTAACGACCATTATTTAAAAAAGGAAAACATATTGTTTCCATACATGGAAAAAGCAGAGTCAAAATTTGAAGGAACAAAAATAATGTGGTCTCTCCATGATGTTGTAAGAAACCAGATAAAAACAACAAAAGAGGTTATGCAGGATCAGGATTCTACTTTGCAACAGGTAAACACAGCTATAGCAAATTTGTTTTTTGGAATACTTGGAGTTAAGAAAAAAGAAGAACTTATTTTGATTCCATCTGCATGTGAAGTACTAAGCGAAAGAGACTGGTATGAAATGCATAAGCAAAGCCTTGAGTATAAATTCCCATTTATGAACAAGGCAAAAAACATGGAATATGAAGACAAGAGTATGAGTGAAGAATTAACCTGCGGTAAATTTCAAACTCAAACAGGAGAATTGACATTTGATGAAATAGAACTCATATTTAATAATTTGCCTGTAGATATGACATTTGTTGATGAAAACAACAAGGTAAGGTATTTTACAAGACCCAAGGACAGAATTTTCCCTCGTTCACCTGCTGTTATAGGGAGAAGCGTAAACAACTGCCATCCTCCTGAAAGCGTCCACGTGGTTGAAGAAATAGTTGAAAGTTTTAGAGCTGGAAAAGAAGATACAGCAAAATTCTGGATTAATGCCAGGGGTAAAATTGTTTTAATACAATATTTTGCCTTAAGGAACAGCGAAGGTACATATAAGGGAGTATTAGAAGTTAGCCAGGATATAACAGAAATCAAAAGCCTTGAAGGAGAAAGAAGACTCCTTAAATGGAGCAAGTAATTATGAAGGAGTAGCTATGCACAGTATAAAAATTAAAAGAGTGTATGTTGAATTATCCCAGGATGATGGGTACAGAATATTAGTGGATCGTCTTTGGCCAAGGGGTATCAGCAAAGAAAAAATTAATATTAATAATTGGGCAAAAGAAATTACTCCAAGCACTGAACTTAGAAAGACATTTAACCACAATCCGGATACTATGAATGAATTTAAAGAAAGATATTATTATGAATTGGAAAGCAATGAACATTCAAAGGAATTTGTCAATTTAATAAAAGACAAATTAAAAGAAGGAAATGTAACATTGTTGTATGCAGCAAAAAATGAAGAGTACAATCATGCAATTGTTTTGAAAGAATGGATTGAAGAAAAAATATCGAAATAAGAGAAGATTTAAATAATTTAAATAAAGATAAATTGGATGACATATGTGGAGTAATGTTTATTCATAGTCGTCCTATTTTATTACAAATGAGGAAAAGATGATTTATCACAATATTAAAAGAGGAAAATTTATAAAACGACCAAATAGATTTATAGCACATGTAGAGATTGACAACAATGTTGAAGTGTGTCATGTAAAAAATACAGGACGCTGCAAAGAGCTTTTAACTGATAATGCAGAAGTATATGTGCAGGAATTTGATAGTCCAAAACGCAAAACTAAATTTGATTTAATATCGGTTTATAAGGGAAACACGCTAATAAACATGGACAGTCAAGTTCCGAACAAGGTATTTCATGAATGGGTTAAGAATAACGGTTTTTTTGAAAATATAACTCACATTAAGCCAGAATACACGTACAAAAATTCTAGAATTGATTTTTATATAGAAACCCTTGAGAAGAGAATACTTATAGAAATAAAGGGAGTTACATTAGAAGAAAATGGAGTAGCCATGTTTCCAGATGCTCCCACTTTAAGAGGGATTAAGCATATTAATGAACTAGTAGGCTCCATTGATGAAGGGTATGAGGCTTATGTATTTTTCATTATTCAAATGAAGGGAGTTAAATATTTTACTCCAAATTATAAAACTCATAAAGATTTCGGAGATGCATTAAAGATGGCACAAACAAAAGGTCTGAACATATTCGCCTTGGACTGTGAAGTAAATGAAGACAGTATTAAAGCAAATGATTTTGTTGAGGTTAGATTATAAATAGGGGACATTCCTGTCCCCTTAACTATTTCTCTCATTACATATTTATCGCCCAAGCAGGCTTTACAAGAACTTCATTGTTTACTCCAATATTCTTAGCAGGATAACCTTCCAGAATTTCATTATCATTAAAAGTGCTTCTTTGCTTTACCAATGTACCTGATTTAACCAATGTATTATTGCCTAGCTTGCTGTAATCGCATATGATGGAACCTGATTCAATAATAGAGTTTGAACCAATTGTTGTGCCATGAATCATGCATCCTGGACCTATAATTACATTGTCTTCAATAATAAGCTCATTATCAGGCAGTAAATGCAGAACAGAATTTTCCAATATTTGAACGTTATTGCCAATCCTCACAGGACCGTGAGAATTACCGATTATTTTAACACCTGAAGCAATAACAGAATTATTTCCTACAACTACATCTCCCGTAATTTCAGCTGAATCATAAATAAATGCAGTGTCGGATATTTTAGGATACTTTCCATTATATTCATATATATTACCCATATTATCACCTTCCTTTGGTTCATATTCAACAATATTTTCCACATATGTACTTAACGAAATATCATTACCTCTCATGCGAGATATCATGTTTTTATCCATCTCTGTAAGCTTTCTAATAATCCTTCCAGGCCTTCCAACAACTACTGATTCGTCAGGTATTACTGCGCCTTCAGGTATTATTGATCCTTCTCCAAATATGCACATGTTTCCTATTTTGGCACCAGGTAAAATCACAACGCAATTACCTATTTCGCATAAATCACCTATTTCAGCACCAATGGCTATGCATTTATGTCCAAAGACTGTCTTGTTGCCAACATTTAAAGGGTGTTGTGGAGAACCAATAAGAACTGAATTTTCAAGCACCCATGTTGTATTTCCTATAGTCACAGAATTATCCATAGAGCGTATAACAGTTCCTTGTGCCACGTATACATTGTTTCCAAGTCTTAGTTTGCCTATTAATCTGGCAGAGCTGTCAATTCGTAAATCAGACATGTAACCTCCTTATTTTAATATTAAATAATTTCGAAACCAATAATGCTTTTTGCACTAAAAAGTATATTTTATAAATTCTATATGCTATAATTATACCATATAAATGGCAGGTTTAACAAATAGTTACTAATCAACTTTAATGAAAGCTATAATTTGTAAAAAAATTTATTTGATAAATATGAGGTTATGAAATTGAAAATAACAGTTATTGGTGAGAAAGACATTGTTGTTTCAAAATGGGCAGGCGGAGAAAGCAGACAATATTACATATATCCACCAGAGTCTACTTATGCATCAAGAGATTTTATGTTTAGAGTCAGCATGGCAACATCAAATACAGATGAAGAAGCTAAGTACACCAATCTTGAAAATTTTACACGCCATTTAGTTATGCTTGAAGGTACAGCACATGTATTTCATAAAAAGCATTATGATATTATTATGAAGCCATATGAAAATATTGATGTGTTTGATGGAGGCTGGGAATCGTCAGCATCTGGAAAGATTGTTGATTTTAATTTAATGACTTCAAAAAGCCTCAAAGCAAGTATGTCTGTAATGGATAAAAGTGAAAGTATTAAAATAAATAATAAATCTAATAATAAAAATTGGTTGATGTTTTTCTGCGGATTTGGAAATGCTTCTTTTAAAATATCTTCTGGTAAAAATATAAATATCATAAAAAATGATTTAATTATTTTTGAAGATATTGAAAATAACATACAAATAAATATACAGTTAAAAGATTCAAAACTAATAAAGATGATTGTAAGCATTTAATTTTCAATAAAAATTAGCTGTACCATATAAAAATATTAGATACCATGTATTTCAGCATGGTATCTAATTATTTAAATGCTGTAAACTTTTTTGCCGCTTACATATGTTTCAACAACGTGTGTGTCTAATATTTCTTCTTCAGAATTCAAATTAAATAAATCCTTGTCGAGGAGTATAAAATCTGCCAGCTTGCCGGAGGAGATAGAACCTTTAATATGTTCTTCACCAGATGCATATGCTCCTTCTATTGTATAAGCTTTAATTGCTCTTTCCATGCTCAATTTTTCATTTAAAAGATATGCTTTCTTTTCGCTTCCTGTTATATTTTTACGTGTTACTGCTGAATAAATGTTAGGCATAGTTTTGAAGGATTCCACCGGACAGTCGGTGCCAAATGAAGCATGAATTCCTTTATCTATCATTGTATTCCATGCATATGATGAATTAGCCAGATCATTTCCAACCCTGTCATATACTATATTCATATCATAATCAATGAATATAGGCTGTATAAAAGCAAGCACATTAAGCTCCTTGAAACGATTTAACAAAGATTCATCTGTTATTTGGCAGTGAACTATACCGTGGCGTGGATTATGTGAAGGATCAGATTTTTGTGCATATTCTATGGAATCAAGAGCCATTTCTATTGCTTTATCCCCAATCGCATGAATGGCAGTTGGGCACCCATGACTGTGTGAAGTTAAAACCATATCGTTAAGTTCTTCTTGTGTAAACATTTCAAGGCCTGAGGTGCTTGGGTCATCAGTATAATGATTTTTTAATGCAGCAGTCCTTGCTCCCAAAGATCCGTCGCTTAGTATTTTAACTGAATTAACACGGAACCTGTCATTGCCAAAACCATAATTATATTTTTTATCAAAAAATTCTTCAATTATTGATTTGTTTTGCAGCAAGCACTGCTCACCTATACGCAAATGCAAAGCTCCTGAATCATCTAATTCCTTGAAAACCTGGAATAATAAATCATAGTTGCTGTTTGGGGTATAACCTATATCGTCACTATGTACAGATGTTAATCCTTGTGCAAATGCATCATATTGAGCATTGGTGATTATTTCCTTCATTGAGTCTTTGTGTAATGTGGATATACTTGTTTTTACAGAGTCCAATAAATGTTCTTTTATAACACCATTAAGCTCGCCATTAGGCAGATATTCAACCTGACCACCATATTTAGCTGCTGTTTCTTTATCCAAGCCTAATGCTTTTAGACCTGCTGTATTAAGCACACCAATATGGAAACATGCACGCATGATTAATGTTGGAACCTCACCTGTTATATCATCCAGATCAAATTTGTTTGGAAATCTTTTTTCATCCAAAAAATAATCATGATTCCAGCCTTCACCTTCAAGCCAAGTACTGCTGTTTAAACTACGGGAAACAATCCATTCCTTAATTTTAACTTTTATTTCACTGATGCTTTTTGTTCCTGTAAGGTTAACGCTATTCATGCTTTTAGCATAATGAACAAAATGCATATGGGAATCGTTAAATCCGGGCAATACTAATTGACCGTTTAAATTAACTTCAGTATATTCCTTATTTATTCCTTTTAAAAATTTTTTTGCTCCTTCTTCAGTGCCAACATATGCAAATTTATCGTTTTCAACAATAAATGCGTCTACCAATGGATTCATATCTTCCATTGTATGTACGTTTCCGTTTTTGTAAAAAGTAATCATTTTCCCCCTCCTTAACCTGCTCTGTATTGAAATTATTGGAAAAACATATATAATGTAAATATCAATTAAAATAATATCACAAAAGCATATTATAAATCAATTGAAATTAGTAAACCCGGTAATAAAACAGGCCAAAGGCTATACAAAATGTAGGGAGGAAGTATGCGAGGCTTATTAGAAAAAACTAAAAAGCAAATTGAAAATGAAATGAAATATTGGAAAATTCCAGGTGTTGCTATTTCAGTTATTAAGGATGGAAAGCTATGGGACTCAATGGGATTTGGTTATAGAAATGTAGAAGAAAAGCTTCTGGTTACTGATGATACGCAGTTTGGAATAGCATCCATTTCAAAATCCATGACCTCAGCCTTAATTGCTATACTTGTAGACAAGGGAATATTAAATTATGATGAACAAGTAACTACCTATGCCCCTAATTTAGTCATGCAAGATATAGCTGCAAAGGGTATGACATTAAGGGACATGCTTACCCATATGACTGGTTTTGGCACTCATGATGCCTTATGGCCTGGAGATAATACCAGAGAAAATCTGGCAAGCAGCTTAAGATATATACAACCATGCAGCAAATATAGAAGTGAAGCAATTTACAGCAATACTATTTACGCTTTAATAGGCTATGTGGCGGAATGTGCCACAGGTGAGCTATGGGATGATTTAATGCAAAAGTACATATTTGATCCATTACATATGACTCGTACTAATTGCTCTGTGGATATAATGAAAAAGGATGACAATAATTCTATTCCTTATCGTTATAGAAAGGGTAAGTTGAATCCCCTAAATATTTGGAATCTTGATTTAGCGGGACCCGCAGCATCTGTAAACTGTACTGCAAATGATATGGCTAGATGGCTTATGATGCATATCGCAGGAGGAAAATCAGAGGATGGTAAAATATTAATACAACCTAAAACATTCAAGGAAATGCATTCTGTTCAGTCATATCTTGGAGAATCCTTAGGAGAAGATTTATATAAATGCACAGATTATTCCATGGGATGGAGAACAGGAAAATATAAAGGTTACACTATTATGAGGCACACGGGAAAAATTGAAGGCTACAGCTCCATTCAAGCATTCATGCCGGAAATAGGCGCTGGGGTTGCAATTCTTACAAATTTTCATTCACCTACGGTTGCTTTTATGTACAGCACTTTATACACCATATTTGATGAGGTAATGGGTCTTGAGCCTGAAAACTGGATAGGAAAGTTTCATGGTGAGGCACTTCCAAAAGAAGAGGATTACTTGGACTGTGATTTAAATTATTTTAAAATTAATGAAAAACGAATACCAGGAACAAAATTATCATTGCCTTTAAGTGAATATGTTGGTACATATTTTGACAAAGGATATGGAACTCTTACTATAGAATTAATAAATAATGTACTTCACATGAAGTATCGAGACATGGATATTCCTTTAGAGCATTACCATTATGACACGTTTAAAGCAGATGATGTTTTGGAAGATGTATTTTTAATATCATTGCCAGTAACATTTAATGTGGCAGATGGTAAGGCTAAATCTGTAGCTGTTCGTTTTGAAGCAATGGTTTCGGATATTTTATTTAATAAAGTGTCACTTAATTAATAATGTATTTTGGCAGTGAACACATTATGATATTAGATTATTAAATATTGAAATATGATTCAAAAATAGCGATTCCTTAATGAACGCTATTTTTTTAATTATTTTCTAAAAAGTACTTGACCTGTCGTAGTACCTATAGTATAATTACTACAACAGATGAAGTACGACAGATGAAGTAAAATTTTAAAAAGAGGTAGATTATGATTAGCAGTGATGTAATTCGAGGCTATAACGATACTATGATACTGTATCTTCTACTAAATGAACCATCTTATGGCTATGAAATTTCAAAAAAAATAAGAGAGCTAACAGATGAAAAATATGTAATGAAGGAAACCACTCTTTATTCAGCATTTAAAAGAATGGAATCCAATGGCTATATTGAATCGTTTTCAGGCACAGAGACAAATGGAAAGCCAAGAACATATTACAAAATTACAGAAGCAGGAAGAAAGTATTATAAGGAAAAATGCGATGAATGGGAAATAACCCAAGATGTAGTTGAAAAATTTATAGTGAGGGAGAACTATGATGAATACAATTAGAAATTATCTTGATAACATGTTTTTAGGACTGCCAAATACAGAAGAAGTAGCACGAGCAAAAAAAGAACTATTAGCGATGATGGAGGATAAGTACAACGAGTTAAAGGAAAGCGGAAAAACAGAAAATGAAGCCATTGGAATTGTAATATCCGAATTTGGAAATTTAGATGAACTGGGAGATACTTTGGGAATTAGAGAAGCTATAACGAACAAGACTGAAATTCCTATTGTATCATATGAAGAAGCAATGAATTATTTAGAAGATTCTAAGGCAATAGCACCAAAAACAGCTCTTGGAGTATTTTTTTGCATAATGTCTCCATCAGTATTGTTTCTCTTGTTAGGACTGAAAGAATTAAATGTTGTAGATATTAAAGAAGAATTGTTAATTGCTGTGGGGTTGATAGTTTTAATTGGCTTAGTTGCAACCGGAGTGTCATACTTTATTAAGTTTTCAAGTAAATTAGAAAAATATGATTACCTTCAGCAAGAGCTCTTTGAACTGGATCATAGAACAGAACAAATGGTTCAAGGCATAAAGTCACATGATGAGGAGAACTATAATTCTGCGGTAAGTATTTCTGTTGTAAGCTATATAATAAGTGCTTTGCCTGTTATTATTACTCCGTTAGTATTTAATGAAATTGAAGGGTTGAGTATATTATCTCTTATTATAACATTAATAATTGTGGCGCTTTCCACATATAACATCATTGTTAAAACCACTATTAACAGTGCTTGCAGTGTACTTTTACAGCAAGGTGATTATTCAAGAAAAAACAAATCAAACAAAACATATCAAACTATTGCAACTGTATATTGGTGTGTGGTGGTTGCAATTTATTTAGGCTATAGCTTCATAACAATGAACTGGGCAATGTCATGGATTATTTGGCCAGTAGCCGGAGTGCTGTTTGGTGCAATAAAAGCAATTTTACAAAAATAAGAAAAAGGTATAAAATTAGAGCTGCTGGCACATATAGCGTCAGCAGCTTATTTATATCATTTTTCAAATAGTATTCTTAATTAATGTTATCAGTTTCAATCTCATTTTCATTCTTTTTGATAAACTTGGATAAAATCAAGGTAATAGACATTGCAGCAATGATTCTTGCAACTAATAAAGCTATTATATTGGCACCGGCTGCTCCGAAAATCATAGAATCTTCAAAAACCGCATGGCACATAGATAAGAACATTGTAATTAAAAAAACACTTCTTTTATCAATGTTATAATCTTTCACACTTTGAATAACTGCACCAGCTCCAATGGTTAAGCCAAATACAACTCCAAATATAAGAGATATACCTGATTTTTCGCTAATGGTCAAAAACCTTGAAAAAGGTTTTATTATATTAGACATTTTATCTATTAATTTAGAATCCTTGAATATTTCAATAACTATCATAATAGGTATCAATACTCTTGCAATGCTCCAAATAAATGAAAACAAATTTGTAAATATATATATTACTATTTCCATTCCAATCACCCAAATATCCTGTAAAATAAAAATCCCATTATCAATGAAAAAATAACTCTCAATGAAACACTTGCAAATGTGCTAACCCCTAATTTTTTAACAACCGCCCCTTCAGTAATTAAATTATGAGCAATGGAAAGCATTATTGCTATAGTTGTCATTTGAATGCTGTTAAGCTTTACAGCAGCCAATGCACCCAATGAAGCATATATTCCTGAAAACCATCCTAAAATTAATACAAGAGATGTTTCGCCTGGAAGACCAAATATAGACATTACAGGCTCAAATATAACAGCGATTTTGTTTAAAATTCCTGAAATTGCAAGAAGCTGCACTGATATATAAACCGGTACTAATATCTTCAACAAGTCAAGCATAGTCATAATACCGTTTTTAAATCCTCTTTTAAATGTATCAACAGTTACCATAAAAACGATTCCTCCTTAAATAACAAGTAGAATTATATCATAATAAATTTTTCATAACAATGAATTTTATATTGGAAATTATAAAATGATTTAGAAATTATAATGTTAATTTATGTAAAATTTGATATAATGAGTTACAATTATATAAAAAGATTTTAATTCATTGGAGGCGGACATGAATCACTTGGGAACTAAGTACTTAGAAACAGAGCGACTTATATTGAGGAAATTTAAACTTTCAGATGCTAAAGATATGTTCAACAATTGGGCTAATGACGATGATGTTACGAAATATATAACATGGGCTACACATAAAAACATTGAGGATACAAAGAAAGTAGTAGCAGAATATGTTAATGATTCTGTAAGAGACAACTATTATCATTGGTGCATAATATTGAAAGAATCAAATGAAGCTGTGGGAAGTATAGGCGCCTTTAGGTTATACGATGATTTAAAAATGTTTGAAGTAGGCTACTGTATCGGTAAAAGATTTTGGAACAAAGGAATAACAACTGAAGCAATGGAATCATTGTTTAGATTTTTCTTCGAAGAAGTTGGAGTAAATAGGATAGAAGCAAGGCATGACACTAAAAATCCGGCATCAGGTAAAGTCATGAGTAAATCAGGAATGCAGCTGGAGGGCATACTAAGACAAGCAGGAAAAAATAATACAGGAATTTGTGATTCAGCAGTTTATGGAATATTAAGAGAGGATTGGTTAAAGAATGAATAATAATCTTAATATATTTATTAAATTAAAGGAAAATATAGACGAAAGTGATTACAATGATATTAACAAATTGAAAAATATATGTTTTGATTATGACAAAACATATTTAAAATTAGAAACAGATTACAAGCTAAACAATATTAATACATACAGCGATAATTTGAAACACATAAATGAATTCATGTTTTTCCATGAAAATAAGCTTATAGCATATGCAGGCATTTGCGACTTTGGAGGAGATGCAATAGAAGTTAACGGCATGGTACATCCAGATTATAGAAGAAAAGGAATCTTTACAAGGCTCTTTTCTTTGGTTAAGGATGAATTCTGTAAAAGAGATGCTAAAGAAATGCTGTTGCTAAGCGACAATAGTTCAGTTGGTGGTATTGAATTTATTAAAAAAACAAGCAATATTTATGATCATTCCGAATATGATATGAATTTAGACATGAATGTAACACATGAAGTAAATTTTAATGATTTAATTTTTAGAAAAGCTTTAAGATCAGATGCGAAAAATATGGCAAAAGAAAATTTTGAATTTTTTGGCGAGTATGACTTTGAAGGAATTGCAGATGAAAAAGGGGAATTAAATTCATCTAATTGTACATACTTAATAGAACTGAACAATGTGATAATAGGAAAGTCCAGATTAGAAGTTAATGAAAATATTGGCGGAATATATGGCTTGGAGGTTTTGCCTGATTATCGTGGAAAGGGTTTTGGAAGAAAGCTGTTACTGCTATCAATTAATAAATTGAAAGAAAAAGGTGTTAGTTCCATAACTCTGCAGGTTGAAACTAATAATAAAAATGCGTTGAACCTTTACACTTCATGCGGATTCAAAGAGAATTATACTATGACTTATTATAGCATAAAAAAATAAGTCCTATAAAAAATGGTTTAAAGATTATTAAAAGGGAAGCTTATATTTAGACTAGAAAAGAACAAAGGAGAACTATGAAATTAGATTTATTAATTACTGCAATAACTCCAGGCGTAGCTTTGGGATTGATTTTTTATTTATTTGACAGGCATGATAGAGAACCAATAAGGATGCTGTTAAAAATATTCATTTTGGGCATGATTTCCGTTGTTCCTACAATAATAGTGGAATATGTATTATCATCCTTAGTTAGGTTCGGGGGAATATTAGGAGCTGCCTACACAGCATTTGTAGTGGCTGGATTTACAGAAGAATTTATGAAAAGACGAGTAGTAGTTAAGCATGTTTATTTCAATCCTGTTTTTAATGAAAAGCTCGATGGAATTGTATATTGTGTAATGGCTGCACTAGGTTTTGCAACCATTGAAAATATAATGTATGTTGTATTCAGGTTTTCGGACATTGAGTCAATAGGATTGTACAGAGCGATTTTATCAGTTCCTGCTCACATGCTGTTCGCTGTAACTATGGGTTATTACCTATCATTAGCTAAATTTTCGTTAACACCTGTAGAGCAGCAATATTTTTATAAAAAATCATTAACAGTACCGGTTATATTACATGGAACTTATGATTTTATATTAATGTCTGGAATAGAGCTGTTAATGCTGTTTTTTATTCCGTTTGTAATTTTTATGTGGGTTGTAAATTTAAAGAAATTAAATGTGTATTACAAAGATTCTAAAAACTATGCTAATAATGACAGTTATAACGAGTTTGATAAATTTGATAAATTTGATGAAATGTAGATTGTAGGAGAGAAGATATGAAAATTTTAGTGCTTGCAGGAAGTCCGCATAAAAATGGGACAACAGCGTTTCTTGCAGATGAATTTTGTGAAGGTGCAAGGGAGACGGGTCATGAGGTAGTTCGTGTAGATAACGCAAAATTACGAATTAATCCGTGCTTAGGCTGTGATCATTGCCGTAAAAATGAAGGCGAATGCGTACATGAATATGACGATATGATAGAAATTATTTTACAATTATTAAATGCTGATGCAGTTGTCTTAGTTTCACCCCTTTATTATTTTGGCATGACAGCACAACTAAAAACAGTAATAGACAGATTTTATTCTGTAAATTCATTGCTCATGGAAAGCCCTAAAAAGCTATATTTAATAGCTGCAGGTGCTGATACAGATGAATGGGCGATGGATGGAATAGTAAATCATTACAAATGTTTATGCAAATATCTTCGTTGGCAAGAAGGCGGAACACTGTTAGCTTATGGCTTAGGTACAAGACAGGATGCTGAAAATAGCCCATATAAAGATTTGGCAAGGAAATTTGGAAAAAATATTTGAAAGGTATAAAAAAATGACTAAAAAGATATCGTTAATCAGATCGGAAAATTTAGCAAATGTAAGCTATGCATATGCAAGTAAGGTACCGGAAGGAATGGAGCTATTATTTTTAGCCGGTTCATGCCCAATTAATAAAGATAGAAAAGTTTCCTTGATAAAGGATTATGCAGGGCAGGCTAAACTCTGTATTGAAAATCTTAAGGAAGCATTAAAAGAATGTGGCGCTTCAATTGAAGATGTAGTATACACAAGAGTTTTAGTTGCGTCACAAGACAGAAAAGATTTAGTTAATGTATGGGGTGTAGTAAGTGATGAGTTTGGTGAGCATGATGTGCCAAGCACATTATCAGGTGTTACTGTACTAGGATATGAAAATCAATTAGTTGAAATCGAAGCAGTAGCTGCAGTAGAAAAATAAATTATTATGCACTTCATTTTTTGGAGTGCTTTTATTAAAAAATCTGTTATTTTAAAAGAACTTTATTTAATATATTACGTCTTATATGCATGGAGACTAACTATCATGAACAAAAAATCAATAATTTTAATAATGATTATATTGCTGCTGGCATTAGGTGTTATATTCGTAGCCAAAAGTTTAATAGGCAACGACATCGATGAGAATCAAACATTTAATGCGACTGTATTGGAAAACATGGGAACATCAATTTTAGTACAGCCAAATGAGGGTGAGGATGCGTTAAGTTCAAGCGATAAAATTGTTGTAGGATTACTAAAGGATAACTCTGTGTTTGAAGATTTATCACAATTTACAGTTGGCAGTAAGGTTAAAATAACATATGACGGCTTAATTAGAGAAAGCTATCCAGCACAAATAACTGCTTCAAAAATAGAATTTATTAGATAGTATTGAATAATAGACAAGCTAAATGGCGATAAAAATTCGCCATTTTTTGGGTGCCTTTAATGATGCACAAATGACATATTATAAAAAATATTTATGTTAATTTATTTAAGTATAAAAATATTTATGTGAAAACAATAATTGTAATTGAGTAAGCAATGTTTTTATTAGCAATTACTAATTTTTAGATTCTTGTTTTATAAATCTAATATTAGTGATATAATATAGTTAGACAAAAACAAGAGTTGTTAACTGAGATGTAATTTATAATTGATTAAAAAATGTATGGAGGTGTTTTTTATATGGCTACAAATACCATTACAATCGAACAAATTAAGGAAAAAGTTATTCCAATTTTGAAAGATTACCCTGTAAGTAAAGCAGTAATTTTTGGTTCGTACGCAAAAGGAAAGCCATCTAATAACAGTGACATAGACATATACATTGATACAAACGGAAAATTAAAAGGGCTTGACTTTGTTGGGTTGCTAGAGGAGATTGTAGATACTTTAGGAATGGATATAGATTTAATTGACAAATCACATATTGATTCGGATTCATTAATAATTCAAGAAATTGAAAAAGATGGGTTGATTCTATATGAAAAATGAGAAAATTGTTTTAAAGATAATAAATTATATTGATTCTATAATAAAGTATACAGACAATATCAAATATAATGAGTTTATCAATAATTCTATGATGGTCGAAGCGTGTGTATTTAATTTAAGTCAAATTGGCGAACTTGTAAATAAAATTGATAAACAATTTATTGAAACATATTCCGATATACCATGGTTTAAAGTAAAAGGACTGAGAAATCGTATAGTTCATGATTATGAAGGTGTAAACTTAAAACTAATATGGGAAATTATTGATATTGATATTAAAGTATTAAGAGAACAATTAAAAAAGATAATTGAGTAGTGAGGATGGATTTTAAAATAAAGTCCATCCTCAATTTTTGATTATTTAAATCTGTTTGTAGTAGGTACAGAAATATTTTTTAATGCTACTTCTGCATTATCAGCCAATTTTGGTTCAATTGATATGTCTCCTAAAGTTATCATTCCAACTAGACTTTTGTTTTCAACAACAGGAAGTCTACGAATCTGTCTTTCACCCATTATTCTTGAAGCTTCATGTACATCTGTTTCAGGGGATGTTGTATAAGGGTTTTTAGTCATTATATCTCCCACAGATTGACCATACTGTCCTTTAGCTACTGCTCGCAATGTTATATCTCTATCAGTTACAATACCTACAAGATTTCTATTGTCGCAAACAGGAATAGAACCGATATTGTAGTGTTGCATAAGCTGTGCTGCTGATTCTATTGATTCATTAGAATTTACAAAAGCAATTTCCTTTGACATTATGTCTTTAACTTTCATAATACCACCTCCAAAATGTATTTTCCCCACAGAGAGCTATTTTATTACATAATAGATTTAGAGAGCTTTGTTTAAACACTAATTTTTAAAAAAAATTTGTGGACAAATATTAACCAGTGCATATACTATATTAGACAAAATAGAGCTATTGAATAAAAATACATTAGCCGCTCAAAAAGGTTTCCGTGAAATGACATATGAAATCGGTTTGGAACAAATTTAAATAAATTTATCTTTTTAAAACCCTACTTTCGATTGAAAAATTAACATTCATTAACCTCGATAAACATACGGGTATTAATTCATAAAACACATAAATATAGAATACATATGATTATATTATGTCTTTAGCCAAATAACATTAATAAAAGCTTCTCTAAATGAATGATATATATAAAAGTGGCGGTGCTGCATAGCACCGCCGCTTAAGTTAATTAGGCAAAAGGCCTATTTTGAATTTTTCCACGATCCATCTTCAGTACAGACCATTTCTGAACCATCGGTATCTTGTACTTTTGACCCAACAGCATGTTTTTCATTCCTATAAATGCAAAACGTATTTTTTGTTGCATCACCAACAGAAGATACTGTTTTTACATTGTCTTGAGTAACAATATTTACAGAAATCTTGTCGCCTTGATTACGATTTTTCATAAAATCTATCCTTTCATAATTCAATTGACCTTTAAAGCCAATAATAGCATGTGTAATTATATTAAATTTATTAGCCAACAATACCAGGCAATGTGCAAGCTCATATAAATAAAATTAATTTATGTTTAATTTCATAGTATAATTTGGTAAAATATAACTATGAGTAATTGGATTAATAGAATTAAGACTTTTGATTGATTTTATAGGGTTAAAATAAAACTTTATAATACAATTATTATGAAAATGAAATTTGAATAAGTAAGGGTTAAGTGGAGGATAAGATATGGATTTTGTAATTAGACCAATCGAAATTGGTGATGCTAAAGGCATCAATTCGTTAAGAAGAATGCCAGGTGTTTTTGAAAATATACTTGGAATTCCATCTGAAAGAGAAAAAAGAAATGCAGATCGTATTATGAATCTGGATTTAAATTCACATCAATTAGTTGCTATAGCAAAAACTCCAGACGGAGAGGATATTTTAATTGGAACAGTTGGACTTGATGTTTATTCAAATCATCGTATGCGTCATAGTGGTAGTATAGGAATTATGGTTCATAAAGATTATCAGAATAAAGGTGTAGGAACAGCATTAATAAATGCCATTATAGATATTGCTGACAATTGGCTTATGCTTGTACGACTTGAACTAACTGTTTTTGAGGATAATGAAGTAGCAATTCATTTATATGAAAAGTTAGGATTTGCAAAAGAAGGGCTAAAAAGATTTGCAGGCATACGAAATGGAAAGTATGTAAACGAATATATGATGGCAAGAATTAATGATATACATAGATAATATTTAAGTTCCGGGGTAGATATGAAAGATAAATTAATATCATATAAAAGCAAGACAATTACAATTGAACAGCTTATGAAATTATCAGGTCAAATGGAGTATTTAAGCTTTGTAGATTTGATTAATAAGCATGTGAATGAAAATATATTAGCACCTGTAATAGCATCTGGTAAGAACGGGAGAAGTCCTGCCCTTTTTAATAAATATAGGATCATAATAGCAAATGACTATGAAAATTATTTAGAAGATATTAAAAAGTTATATCCTTCCTTTAATATATCTAAATATGTTAAGAATCCAGAAAATTATTTCAAGTATAAAAATGAAATAGATATGCTAAGCAATTTTTTATGGAAAAATGAAGAATTATTAAAAACCCCTGTTTCCATTAATGAAAGATCCTTTCAAATATGGGGAAAGGAAAAGCTTCTTAAGGACGGATCAATTATTAACAGTATTTTCAGCTACAATGATATGGATTGGAATCTATTGAATTATTATGAAACTCCTGAACCTTTTTTTGAGTACGTATATTCTAATGAAGATACTATGAATATTCTTATAATTGAAAATAAAGATACTTGGTTCAGCATAAGAAAGATAATGAGGGAAGAAAAAATTAACGGTTTGTATAAAAATTATAATATTTTATTATATGGTGAAGGCAAGAAAATAATAAGCCGCAATGATAGGTTTAAAGAATATGACAGTTTGTTAAGCAAAAGTGAAAATACATATTACTATTTTGGAGATTTGGATTATGAAGGTATTGAAATATTCCAAAGCTTAAAAACGAGTAATAAGAATATCAAAATAAATTTATGCACTGAGTTATACTCGTTAATGTTAGCTGAATCTGAAAAATACAAGCTATCTGATACTAAATTAGGACAGAAAAAATCGGATATAAGTTTATTTTTAGAAAACTTTAATAGCGAAGAAACAAAAAAAATTATTAAAATTCTAGACAGCGGATTGTATATACCCCAAGAAATTTTAAACTATCAACTGCTTTTAAATGTTATGAAAAATGGAGATACTAATGCATAATTTTCTTGATGGATTTGAAAAGAGAATGGAAATCATAGGAATTGTAGAATCTATTGTCAATCGTAAGAACCGAAATATGGAGCTTGAACGATTATTTAATGACAATGATTTTATTAACCTTGTATTTTCTGTATTATTATACATAATGGAAAAAACACTTTCAGAAGACAGTGATTGTGATAGTGATCATATAATGGGTTTTATGGAATCAATACTTCAAGAATATTATCACATTAATATAGATAAAATTAAACTTTCTCAATTAACATCATATATAATTAAAAATGTGCTTCAAAATGAAGGTATGCCTTATTACTTTCAAGCAATGGGCTATTCCTCAAACACTAAAAGAAACATTACAATCAGATTAATAACAGATAGGGTACAGGAGATTAACGGCAGCTATAAAATCAACTATTCTCTTACTGATCAGGGTTATGATTTCTTGTTTAGAACTAAGGAAGTAGACCAAGAAATAAAAATGACAATTGAAGAGCTTAAATTAAAGGAATTAATTAAGAGAAAAAATTTCAAAAAAGCTCATGAACAAAGTTTAGAGCTAATTCAAATGGTTAGACAGAAGAAAAAAGACATACAAAACTTCATGGCAAAAATAAAAGAAAATATTCATGATGCCCATATTGATGAATATGAAAATTTAATTAATTCAACATATGATTTGTTAAGCGAAGAGTATGATTTGCTTATTGAGATTATGGATATGTCAAAAAAGTCTGAAGATAAAATAAAACAAGAATATGAGATAAGCAAAAATTTAGATGAAAGCCTTAAAAAAGCCCAAACAGAAATAAAAATGATCAATAATAATATAAAAACAGTGCTAAGTGAGCAAAAGGATTTAATTTTAAGCAG
>CAZJKK010000004.1:0-17068 GCA_964546605.1 uncultured Clostridia bacterium | reverse complement strand
GGAAAAAGAAAAAATTCAAAGAGTTAACTATTTATACGTTGAAATATTAAACTATGTAATAAAATATTCATTTGACCACAATGGAACAGCCAATCTTGAAGATATAATTGAAGCATTAAAAGACGATGGTTTCATAAATGAATATATCGAGGACCGGTTATTATTTACAACACTGCTAAAGCTTTATGATATAGGAACAATAGATATTGAAGGCTGGAAGACAAGCAAATCACAAGCATTAATGAACCCTTCAGAAGAATTTAATTTGGAATATTGTCTATATGAACTGCTGGATAAATATGAATATGTTTCTCGAATTAAAAAAATTGAAATATCAAAATATGATAACAGCTTAATTGAAGTTGAAACGATGAGAAAAGTCACTGAAGAAATGAATGTAGTTGAAAAGATTGAAATATCAAACTTTATTGTTAAGGTGGAACGCTAATGAATAACACGAAGACGGCTATAAAAATATTTAAAATATTATTAGAAAACGGACAGCTTGACAGAGAAGAATACAGTGATTTATTTATAGAATATTTAAATTCTGAAGTTCAAGAAATAATAAATGTTTTTGAAGAAGAAATGGACTGCAAGGTAATCAAATTAAACAACACAATTTATTTGCTACCTGATTATGATAATGGACTATTAGGTTTTAGAAACAAGGACTTTAGAGAATGGATAGGTTCAAACTCTAGATTAAGTGATGTTTATATGTCATATTATATTGCCATGTTTATATTATTTAAATTTTATGGGGGCAAAAATAAAAATCCCAAGCAAAGAGAGTTCCTAAGAATTAACACTCTAATTGATGAGCTGGACAACAGATTTGAAGGAATTTTAAAACAAAATCGTGAACAAGTAGTTTTAAAGGAAGAGGAATTAAGTATAAATCTCATAAGTATTGCAGAAGCATGGAACCAAAAAATAACTCTTGAAGATAACAAAAGAACCACAAAATTTGGAACAGTGCTGAGAATTTGTTCATTGCTGGAACAAGAAAAGCTTATACGATTAATGGAAGAAAAAAAAGAAATAAGAACTACAAAAAAATTAGATGATTTAATGACCTATTATTTTCTAAATGACAGCAGAATCAATGAAATAAACAGTATTTTTGCTGAAGAGGAGGGAATAAATGCCTCAAATTAACAGATTAAGAATAATTAACTTTTCTTACAACAATAATTTTCGAAATATACTTGATGAAACCTTTGACTTTTATCAAGGAGAAAATGCCTTGCTTAATTTAAAAAATGGCGGTGGAAAAAGTGTATTGGTTCAATTAATGCTGCAGCCAATAATTCCTAAAACAAGACTAATGGGCAGAAAAATAGATGATTTTTTCAAAGGAAAGAAAACACCATCTTATATTTTAATTGAATGGAAGCTAGAGGATAAGGGAGGCTATCTTCTTACTGGCATAGCTTTATCAAACAGAGAAACACAGTCAAGAGAACAAGATGAAGAAGCAAATAATGTTAAATATTTTACCTTTACAAATCATTACCGTGAAGCTAATTTGTTTGATATTATACACATTCCTCTTTTAAGAAAAGAAGGGGATAAGCTATATATAGAGGATTTTAAGGATGCAAAAAAACTTTTATCTTCTAGGGACAAAACTAAGGATTTAAATATACAAATATTCACTGACGAAGCAGAGGACAGAGCTCATTACAGAAAAGTATTAGAAAGCTACAACATATTTAGAGATGAGTGGGATTCCATTGTTTTAAAGATAAATGAATCCGAAGGCGGAGTAATTGAAATCTTTGAAAAGTGTAAGACATCTCAGCAGCTTATGAATGATTGGATATTAAAATCAATTGAAAAGGTTGTTAATAAGGATGATAATGATCAAAAAAAATTAGAGCTGATGCTTGAAAACTTAGTAGAAGAAATGATACTAAATGAGCAATACATATATGAAAAGGAAATTTACGGCAAGTTTAACATTGATTTAGACAGCTTTATAAACATGTTAAATAATTTTGTTGTATCATTAGATACAGAAAAAAGTTTAGAAAAAGAGCTTTCAATAATGTTTTATTATTTAAAGAGTGAATTAAATAAGTTTAAAAATACAATTAAGGAATTAAACGAAGACATTACAATAAGTCAAGAAGAATTAAAGAAGATTGAAATTGAAGAAAGGTCAAAGGATTACTATGACCAACAGGAAACAGTAAATAATTTAGAGAAAGCGCGCATCTCAGAAAAAGAAAAGTTAGAAATATTGCAGGAAAAACTCACAGTTGTTAATAAGGAAATATCTATACAACAGGCTGCAAGAGAGTACTCCTATATTAAAAAGTTAAACAGTCTTATAGCAGGAATAAATGAAGAAATTAATAAAATTAAGGATGATTCACAGAACAAAGAAAAGATTAAAAATTTAGAATACTCATTAAAAGTAGCTTATGAGAAATTATTGAAAAAATCATATGAAAAATCAAAAGAATTAAATGAAAAGCAATCAAATGTTGTAAAAGATATTAATGAATGCGAAAGCAATATAAAAAGTGT
Source organism: uncultured Clostridia bacterium (assembly GCA_964546605.1). Classification (GTDB taxonomy): domain Bacteria; phylum Bacillota; class Clostridia; order Tissierellales; family Sedimentibacteraceae; genus Sedimentibacter. The sequence continues at coordinate 14,530 of CAZJKK010000004.1, read as the reverse complement.
AGACCTAAATATAAGTTCCAATGAAAAATTACTTGGGGAAGTATCTGGTTATATAAAAACCTTTAAAGATGAAGAACTAAAAATAAAATTATCACTTGATTTCAATTATGACAGAAATCTATATGGAGAAATTGAAAAGAATTTTACCCAAGCTTATGCTGCTTCTCTGGAAAAAGAAAGAAATAAATTAGCAGAAGAAAAAGAAGTAGGCAAATCAGAAATTATTAAGCTTAGCGAAGACAACAAAAACATAACAGATCAAGTAACTAAACTCAATGATGTAAATTTAAATAAAAACATGGAGTTTAATAATTTAAAAAATGAAATAGACAAGTACCATAAATTGGAAGATTTACTTAAAGAAACTTTTTATAAGCATGAAATTGATTTTAATAAAAGGTTTAATTTTGAAGAAAACATATTGTTCATTAACAATAAAATTAACGAATTGCAAAGAACAGAAAGAGAAATAGAATGGAATAAAAAGACTGTAAATGACAAAATCATTTCATTAAAAGAAGGCACTTACCATGTATCAAAAGAATTTAGGCAGTGGTTAAGTAATAAAGGCATTGACTATGAAACAGGCGAAAATTATTTAAGAAAGCAAGAAGAAAGTATTAGAAATAAATTGATCATTCAAAATCCTATGCTTCCATATGCTTTTATAATGTATGATGATGATATTAAGAAAATAGAATCTATGAATTTAGATATTAATATAAACCAAGTTGTTCCGCTATTATCCTACAAAGACATTAATGAAAGCTATACAGTTATGGGTAAAGAGGTTGAAATTAATAATAAACTTCACATTATATGTTTGTATGACAGCAAAATGATAAATGCTGAGAATATGGATTCTTATCTAGAAGAATTGAACAATGAGTGGAATGAAATAAGTGAAAAACTGATTCATTACAATAATGAGTTAAAAGCTGCTAGAGATGACAGTTATATTATCATGCAATTTGACTATGACAGGAATTATATATATGAACTTGAAAGTGAAGGAAATAAACTTATAGATGAACTTGCAAAAATACAAACCAAATCCTTAGAGCTACAAAACATTAAAGATAATAATTTGAAAAGTATATCAGAGTTTAATGTAAGAATCAGCAAAATTGATGGCTTGTTAGAAAAACTTGAAAATAAAAAGCAGAAATTTAGTGAATTTTTAGAAAAAAATGAAATTTATTTAAGTAACTTGAGTCTGCAAAAAGAATATTCAACAACATTAAATAGGCTAAATAATGAAAAGAAATCAATTAATGAAAAGAAAAGCTTATTAGGCAATGAAAAGGATTATTTATTAAGAGAGCTGCAAAGTGTAGACAAGGAAATTGAAGTCAATGAAAGAAACTATCAATTATATCTTGCATCAGAGGAAGGAATAACTGAAGAAGACACTATAGAAAACATGGAAGAAAGGCTTCGTGTTTTAAAGAGTGCAATTGCTAATGATTTAAATAGATTAGAAAATGATCTTGAGGCTAAAAATCAGGAATTAATTGCAAAAATTGATTATTTAAAAACATTTAATTTAAATGAAAGCCAGTATGTGGATGTAAGCTATAACAAAGAAAAATCAGAACAGTTGAAAAATGAAGCCACATATTTAAACAGCGAAAATAAAAAGCAAGATGCCGTTTTAAGGAAAACAGAAGGAAGCTTAAGTCGAGAACAAGGGATATTAGTAAATATTGAAAAAGAATTATTCAAGTTGACACTTGTTCCCATAAATCCGGAATTAATAAAGCTAAACTTTGAAAGCAGAAGAAAGTCTGAAAACGAAAAAATTAACAACTCCAGTGAAAACATCATTAAGCTAAATGAAACCGCTAAAGTTTACTCAGATGTAACAAGAGATATTGAAAATAGAATTGCAATTGTAAATTATCAAATAAATACTGAGTATAAAGTAAAAGTATCTATAAAAGAAGATTTTAGGTTGTTGAATAAAGAGCTAAATAATATACATTCAGAAAATGAAAAATATGAAAAGAATGTTAACCAGAAATATAATAAGATTAGATTTGATTATGCAGAAAAGAATAAAAACATTGAAAATATTTTTACAGGTTTAGATCCTTTAATTGATGGAGCAGCTAACGACAATAATAAATATTATTATTTAGGTGAAAGAATAATATATAGCAGCGAATCATTAAAAAAACTTATTGAAGCATGCGATTTACGGTTAAGCAATTTAGAAAAAAGTAAAAAGGATATGATTCAGCATAGCTATCTTCACGGCTTGCAGGTTTATGATGAAATTCAAAAAATAGCTGATAATTCATCAATTCATGTTGATGGTAAATCTAAACATATGGTGAAAATTGAAATGATTCCTCTTGAAGAATCAGCTGATGACAATATTAATAGGATGAAAGCATATATTGAATTTTGCATTAACGTTATAAAGCAGGACATGAAAGAAGATAAAAAGACAGATGAGATCCGAAAGAAAATCAGCAAGTATATGTCAACCAGGGAGCTTCTTAATGTGCTTTCAGATTTAGGAAAAATGGTTATTAAGGCATATAAATTTGATATTAATGAAAAAAACAGCAAGTATAAAACCTGGGAACAGGTTATGAAGGAAAATTCCGGAGGAGAAAGATTTGTATCATTTTTTGCTGTATTAATTGCACTAATGTCATATACAAGAACTAGCATGAAATATGCCGATGATTACGAGAGAAATAAGGATACTAAGGTTTTAATCATGGATAATCCCTTTGGCCCCATTTCATCTGAGCATTTATTAAAACCATTGTTTAATATAGCTAAGAAATATAATACACAACTGATTTGCCTCACTGATTTAAAGCAAAATTCCATAATGAACTGTTTTAATTTAATTTATATGATAAAAATAAGACAAAATGTACTGGGAACCAGCGAATATGTGCAGTTAGAAAAGCAAATAAAAAATGACGATGAGTTCGAAAAAGACGAAAGACTAGAAAAGGCTGTTTTCAAAGCCCAGGAAGTAGAGCAAATAAGGTTTATTTAGATTTGTAAGTTAATGTATCAAAAAATCTTTTTTTGAGAGAAACAAATAATTTAACATATGTAAAAATAATGTAAACAGAATGTGGGAAATATCATTTCATGTTTACATTATTTTTACGTTTTGTTATAATGAGTAACGTATTAAAATGTCCTTCTTATTCAAATATTTTATAAGAAGGCGATAGTGAGGGAAAAATGGATGATCAAATTATAAGACAGCAGCGGGCAAAGATAGAAACTGAAGCGTTAAATCTTTACTATGGAACATTTCAAGCTTTAAGAAATGTTAATATGGAAATCCAAGAACGCTCTATTACAGCTATTATCGGTCCGTCTGGTTGTGGTAAATCTTCACTTCTTAGGCTGTTTAATCGTATGAATGACCTAATACCGGGAGTTAGGGTTGAAGGTAAAATCAATCTTGACGGAATATCTATATATGATAAAAACATGGATGTTGTTGAATTAAGACAAAAAGTAGGAATGGTTTTTCAAAAGCCTAATACTTTTCCTATGTCTATATATGATAATATCATTTTTGGACCAAGACACCTTGGACAAAAGAACAAGAGGGAATTAGACCAAATCGTGGAGCATAATTTACGCGAGGTAGCTTTATGGGATGAAGTAAAAGACAAACTGAATCAATCTGCTTTTGAACTTGCTGCTGGTGAGCAACAGCGCTTGTGTATTGCTCGTGCATTGGCTGTGAAGCCGGATGTTATATTAATGGATGAATCTTGTAGCGCTCTTGATCCGGAATCCACATTGAAAATTGAGGATTTAATGCAAGAGCTTGCTAAAAATTATACAATCATTATTGTTACTCACAGCATGGAACAAGCAGCCAGAGTATCTGATATGACTGCATTTATGATGATGGAAGATGATAGGTCAGGGGCATTAGTGGAATATGCCAAAACTGAACAGCTTTTTTCCAATCCTAAGGATAAACGAACTGAGGATTATATAACAGGTAGATTCGGATAAAATTTTATGGAGAATAACAAATGATATGTAAAATAAAAAAACAAATGAAAACAACCGGCATAGTAATGATATTACTTTTTATTGTGATTCTAATGTCTGCCTGCAGCCGGAACACCGAAGTTGGCGTCATAGTTGCCGGTTCTACTTCTGTTCAGCCTTATGCTGAAGTTTTAGCTGAAGAATATATGATAATTAATCCAGGCACTGAAATTGATATTCAGGGTGGTGGATCTTCTGCCGGCATTACTGCTGCAACAAACGGAACTTCGGACATAGGAATGTCTTCCAGAGAATTGAAAGATAAAGAAAAAAGCTTGAATTCTATAGAAATAGCCAAGGACGGGTTAGTAGTAATCGTAAATCCTAAAAATCCAATAAATGATTTAACATTAGATCAGATTCGTGACATATACTCATCCTCTATTACTGAATGGAATAAGCTTGGAGGAACAGACTCAAAGATTCATGTAATAACTCGTGAGGAAGGATCAGGGACAAGAAGCGCCTTTGAGGAGCTGTTGATGGGTGAATCTGAGATAACCCCAAAAGCAATTGTCCAGGACTCCAATGGATCAGTACGCCTTTTAGTTGCGGATGACCCAAATGCAATAGGTTTTATTTCTATGGGAATAGTTGATGAAACTGTAAAAGCATTAAGCCTTGATGGCGTTACAGCAACCAGAGAAAGTATACAAGATGGCAGCTATACTTTATCTAGACCATTTTTGTTTGTTACTTTAGACGAACCCACAGGCCAAACAAAGCATTTTATAGATTTTGTGCTTTCAGATGAGGGGCAAAAATTACTTAGTCATGAGGGACTTGTTCCTTCAATGAACAAATGAAAGGTACGGTAAGATGAAGAATATTGATGATAAGAAATATGAGATTTTATTTTTAGTTATTGCGCTTTCGTCACTAACGGTACTAGCACTAATAACTGGGTTTATATTTTATAAAGGACTACCAATTATAGCAAAGGTAGGTTTATTTGATTTTATTTTTGGTATGAAATGGGCTCCTGGCAAGGGTGAATTTGGTATTTTTCCCATGATTGTGGGTTCCGTATCAGTAACAATAGGAGCTGCAATCATAGGTGTTCCAATTGCCATATGCTGCAGCATTTTTTTAGCAGAATTTGCACCTGCTACTATGAGGAACATATTTAGACCAGCCATTCAGCTTTTGGCTGGTATACCTTCAGTAGTATACGGCTTTTGGGGAGTTTTGTTTATTGTTCCTTTAATAAGGAATTACCTTGGAGGACCGGGCTTAAGCATATTGGCCGGTTCCATCATTCTTGCTATAATGATTTTACCAACAGTAATAAGCATTACCGAGGTATCCCTTCTTGCTTTACCACGTCATTATAAGGAGGGAGCACTTGCCCTAGGACTTAATCAATGGCAAACAATTTATGCGTTATTGTTGCCTGCAGCAAAGTCTGGTATTGTATCAGGAATAATTCTTGGTATTGGTAGAGCCATTGGGGAGACAATGGCGGTTATTATGGTTCTTGGTAATTCAGTAGCAATTCCAGAATCAATTCTTGATCCTGTAAGAACATTAACCACTAATATTGGTATTGAAATGGGATACGCGTCAGGTGAACACCAACAGGCGCTTTTTGCAACAGGTATTGTGCTGTTTGTTATTATAATGATTTTAAATGCTTCAGCGCAGTATATAACAAGAAAGAGATAAAGAAACGAGGTAATCATGAGACTTAATCCGCGAACTTCGCAAAAAATAGCAAAATTTATTATTTGGTCAGCAGCAATTCTTGTTTTAGTGGTACTTTTTGCAATAATCACATATATTTTAGCAAAAGGTATACCTCATTTAAGCTGGGGATTTCTAACAGAGATACCGCGAAATATGGGGCGTGAAGGTGGAATTTCCTCTACCATCGTTGGAACATTGCTGGTAACAGCAGTAGCAGTTATTATTGCAACACCATTTGGAATTGGAACGGCAGTATACCTAACTGAGTACACTCGTGAAAGCAGAGTAACTCGTATAATAAGGTTTAGTGCAGAGTCACTGGCAGGCATACCTTCCATAGTATATGGACTTTTCGGATTTATATTTTTTGTAACTTATCTTAAGTTAGGATGGTCCATTTTGTCCGGAGGTTTGACTATGGCCATAATGATTCTTCCCACAATCATACGTACATCGGAAGAGGCAATCCGTACGGTTCCAAACCTAAATCGTGAGGTTGGATACTCTTTGGGAGCCACTAAATGGCAGACTATTACTAATACTGTATTTCCATCGGCTCTGCCGGGTATTGCAAATGGAATAATATTAAGTATAGGTCGCTGTGTTGCTGAGACTGCTGCGGTTATTTTAACTGCCGGTTCTGCTTTACGCATGCCAACATCCCTGTTTTCACCAACTCGTTCAATGGCTGTGCATTTCTATATATTAGCCAGAGAGGGAATATCAATGGATAATGCTTATGGTACAGCAGCCATATTAATAATTCTAATATTTTTAATTAATGTTGTTTTCAATATGCTTGTCAACAGATTTGTGGCTAAAGGCCGTTAAGAGGTGAAAAATATAAATATGGATCAACAACCTAAAATAGTTATAAAAGACTTAAATTTCTACTATAATAAAAAACAAGCTATTAAAAACTTAAGTCTAGAAATACCTAAAAATGAAATACTGGCAATCTTTGGTCCTGCAAATAGCGGTATAACAACATTGCTTCGTACATTAAACCGCCTTAGTGACCTAACTTATGGAGCACGACATGAAGGTGAGATACTTCTTGATGGGAAAAACATCTATGCACCGGATATTAATGTAACAGAGCTTCGCCGCAAGGTAGGGATGGTTTTTGATGTACCAGCACCGCTTCCTACGTCCATTTTTGATAATGTGGCCTTTGGCCCTCGTATGAACAACTTAATAAATAAAAAATCTGATTTGTCAGATAAGGTAGAACAGGCACTTCGCATGGCCGCGCTTTGGGATGATGTAAAAGACAGACTAAATACTCCTGCACTCAGATTATCTGGGGGACAGCAACAAAGATTATGTATTGCAAGAGTTTTAGCGCTAGAACCAGAGGTTATTTTATTAGACAGACCATGTTCAGCCCTTGACCCTGTATCAACTGCAAAAATAGAGGATTCCTTAAAACAACTTAGTGAGCAATTTACAATAGTAATTGCACCTCATACAGTTCAACAGGCCACTCGTATTGCTGATAATGTTGCTTTTATGTTAATGGGTGATTTAATAGAACATGGCAATGCTTGGGAAGTTTTATCAAACCCCAAGGACCAACGAACCAGTGATTATATTACCGGAAGATTTGGATAGTCAATAGTACTAAAAACTTAAGATAATATATGGAAATTCGTCTTGAATTTATTTGAAATATTTAGCATATATATAAAATAATGGAGGGAGCATTATGAGAAATAGGTTTGACAAAGAGCTTGAAATTTTAAACAATGAAATTATTGAAATGGGACATATTATTGTAAAGGCAATTGAAATTAGCGTCAATGCATTAATGAAACAAGATGTGTCTCTTATAGAAGAAGTAAATGAACTAGAAATTGAAACAGATGATATGGAAAAAACTATAGAGTCACATTGCATGAGACTGTTATTGCAACAACAGCCAGTGGCATCAGATTTGAGACTAATAGAAGCTGCATTAAAAATGATAACAGATATGGAACGTATTGGTGACAATGCTGAAGACATTGCAGAAATTACAAAATTTTTCGAAAATAAGAAATTTATTAAGGACATAGTTCATATACCTCAAATGGCTGAAATGACCATAAGCATGGTTAAAAGGAGCATTGAAGCATTTGTTAATAAAGACAAAGACTTAGCGTTGCAGGTTTGCTTAGATGACGATATAGTGGATGATTTATTTGTAACTATAAAAACAGAACTTATTGAATTGATCAGAAAAGATTCTAATAACGGTGAACAGGCTATAGATTTATTAATGATTGCGAAATATTTTGAAAGAATAGGCGATCATGCTCAAAACATTGCAGAATGGGTAATATTTTCATTAACTGGTGAGCATAAAAATACTGATAATATCGGGAAACAGAATAAGTAGAATTATAAATGAAAAATTCCCATTACTGAATAACTCAGTAATGGGAGCATAATTTAATTTTATATACTAAAGTTAATTATTATAGATAAATTGTGTATAAGTTAGAAGTGAGTTATGCTATTTCTTCAAGTCGTGTTTTAATGCGAGCAACTTCATTTTCAAGTACTGTTAATCTAATGAGTAGTAATTCTTTTTCATTTTCAATCTTTAATGCATTATCAAGTTTATTGCTTAAATCACGATGACCTTCAGCGATTATTTTTATATTTTTATTTGTTACATTTTCAAGTGTCGTTTGAATGTCTTTAATATTGGATTTCATTTCCTTTATTTCCGATTTCATTTCTGACATGTTAAAATTCATTTCGGATTTCATTTCTGACATGTTAGCATTCAGTTTTGTAATTAATTCAAATATTTGTTCATTTTTATCCATAAAAATTTCTCCTAGTACAATAATTTAACTATTTGTAAACTCGGGTCTCAAATTGATTATAATCATCTTCGTGTTATTCATGTATCATTTCCGTTATTAATATAATAAATCTTTCCGTATTTAATTAAAATTATAAACACAAAGTCGCAGTTTGTAAAGAGAAATATAGGACAAGACACTTGACTCGTCCCCTTGTCTTCATATTACTGGGATTTTAATATAAAAAATTATTTACACGGCTGTGTAAATAATTTTATTTTCCGATTATAAATTTATATCAATCATACCTCTTTTAATATGATAGTACATTGCTAAAGAAGCACCATCAGCATCTCTTTTTTTAATAAAATCAGCTATCATGTGGTGATATGTTATTGCATTTTCAGCAGATAACTTATCTCTGCCAGTATAATAGGCTGTGTCTATAGCATCTTTTATAGCGGCTCCAAGTGTTGGTAACATTGATTCAATAACATTATTATGTGTTGCTTTTGCTATAGCTGCATGAAAATTTTGGTCAGCTATTTGAAAAGGCTTATTATTGGTTGCTTCTACAAGTGCCTCCTGCTCAAATTTTATGATTTCTTCAATATCTTCTTCAGTTGCTCTCATAACTGCTAGTTTTACTACAGAGGGTTCAAACATTAGACGCATTTCAAACCAGTTAAGTACTAACTTTTTTTTATCATCTAAGTAAGATATTCCAAAGGGATCATTTTGAGAATTTGGATTAGTTGTAACAAAAGTGCCACGCCCTCTCTCAATTGTTAATACTCCATTTGCAACAAGCATTTTAATTGCTTCTCTTAATGTTGTTCGACTAACACCAAGTTGTTCAGATAGTATTTTTTCACTGGGTAATTTATCATTTGGCAAGTATTTTTTTTCAATGAAAATCATATCACTTATCCTGTTCGCGATTATTTTTGAGACAGGAACGAAATTATTTATCATATTCATCTCCAATATTTACAATAGTTTTATATATTTATTGTATTATATTTACTTTAAAAAGTAAAGAAGAGGTAATACGTCTTTTTAACAAGGAGGTATTACCTCTTTTGTTGAAAATTTATTAAGTTGGCGTATTGACAGTGTTTTGTATGTATATTATAATCGAAGTATTGAAAATTTAAAGTTTTTTACCAAAAGACATCATACAAGTATTGTGAAATTAAAAATAGGGTGTTAGATTGACACTACTTTAAAATTGGAGGATGATCGAATGAGAAGTGATTCAGTAACAAAAGGTGTTCAACAAGCACCACATCGTTCATTATTTAATGCATTAGGATTTACTAAGGAGGAGTTAGATAGACCATTGATTGGTATTGTCAGCTCGCACAATGAAATAGTTCCTGGTCATATGAATCTTGATAAAATTGTTGAAGCAGTAAAAATGGGAGTTGCTATGGCTGGAGGAACACCAGTAGTATTTCCTGCCATCGCTGTATGTGATGGTATTGCAATGGGACATGTAGGAATGAAGTATTCTTTAGCTACAAGAGAGTTAATAGCAGATTCTACAGAGGCAATGGCAATGGCTCATGCATTTGACGGTCTTGTAATGGTTCCAAACTGTGATAAGAATGTACCGGGTTTATTAATGGCAGCTGCAAGAGTTAATATTCCAACTATATTCGTAAGTGGTGGACCAATGCTTGCTGGAAGAGTTAAAGGTGAGAAAACAAGCCTTTCAAGCATGTTTGAAGCAGTTGGAGCTTATAATGCAGGAAAAATGACGGCAGAAGAAGTAGAAGAATATGAAAATAAAGCATGCCCAACATGTGGTTCATGTTCTGGTATGTATACGGCAAACAGTATGAATTGCTTAACTGAAGCTTTAGGAATGGGGTTAAAAGGAAATGGTACAATCCCGGCTGTTTATTCAGAAAGAATAAGACTTGCAAAACACGCTGGTATGCAGATAATGGAACTGGTAAAAAATGATATTAAGCCAAGAGAGATAATGACTAAGGATGCATTTCTTAACGCATTAGCAATAGATATGGCATTAGGTTGCAGCACAAACAGCATGCTTCATTTGCCAGCTATAGCACATGAAGCTGGAGTTGAATTAAATCTTGATATAGCTAATGAAATTAGCGCAAAAACACCAAATCTTTGTCATTTAGCACCTGCTGGACATACTTATATTGAAGATTTAAATGAGGCTGGCGGTGTTTATGCAGTTATGAATGAATTAGATAAAAAAGGTTTGTTAAAGACCGATTTATTAACTTGCACAGGAAAAAAAGTAGGTGAAAATATTAAGGAATGTGTAAATAAAAATCATGAAGTTATTAGACCTATCGAAAACCCTTATAGTGAAAATGGTGGAATTGCTGTGTTAAGTGGTAACTTAGCTCCAGATTCTTGTGTTGTAAAAAGATCAGCAGTTGCCCCGGAAATGATGGTTCATGAAGGACCTGCAAGAGTGTTTGATTGTGAAGAGGATTCAATTGAAGCAATCAACTCAGGAAAAATTGTGGCAGGAGATGTTGTTGTTATTCGTTATGAAGGTCCTAAGGGCGGTCCAGGTATGAGAGAGATGTTGAATCCTACATCAGCAATTATGGGAAGAGGATTGGGAAGCAGTGTTGCACTCATAACTGACGGACGTTTCTCAGGAGCAACAAGAGGTGCATCTATAGGTCATGTTTCTCCAGAAGCTGCTGTAGGAGGAAATATAGCTTTAGTTGAAGAAGGAGATATTATAAAAATAGATATAATGAACAATAAAATAGAGTTTGTAATATCAGATGAAGAATTAGAAAGAAGAAGAGCTCAGTGGAAACCAAGAAAACCTAGAATTACAACAGGTTATTTAGCAAGATATGCTGCTTTGGTTACTTCGGGAAACAGAGGAGCCGTATTAGAGGTTCAAAAATAGGTAACTTCTAGAAATTTAAATTATATTAAAAGAGGATATTAAAATGAAGGTATTAGAAAAATTAAGTAATTTCGTAGGAAAATACATGGCATACATTGTTATAGTAATATCAGCGGTAGCGTTATTCGTACCAACAACATTTTCTTGGTTGAAGGCATCTTATATTAATCCATTATTAATGATTGTAATGTTTGGTATGGGACTAACTTTAAAATTAGATGATTTTAAATTAGTATTAAGCAGACCTTTAGATGTATTGATAGGATTTGTGGCACAGTATGCTATTATGCCATTAATTGCATTATTATTAGTAAAAATATTTAATTTACCACCAGAGTTAGCTGTAGGTGTTGTATTGGTAGGAACATGTCCAGGTGGAACATCTTCAAATGTTATGACTTATTTAGCAAAAGGTGATGTGGCATTATCAGTAACGATAACAAGTTTTTCAACTTTATTTGCACCAATTTTAACTCCATTTATAACTAAGCTTCTTATAGGAGCAACTGTAGAAGTAGATGTTATGAGTATGTTTATTTCAATAGTTAAGGTTGTAATTATACCAATTGGGTTGGGTTTTATAATCAACAAGTTCTTTGGAAAAATAACAGAAAAGTTAGTAAAGGTTTTACCACTTGTTTCTGTTACAGCAATTGTAACTATAGTTGCTACTGTAGTTTCATTAAATTCAGCAAAATTAATGACTAGCGGACTTTTAATTATTGCAATTGTAATATTACACAATGGTTTGGGGTATTTAATAGGGTTCTTTGCAGCAAGAGTATTAGGATTAAATTTATCAAAACAAAAAACAATAGCTATCGAAGTTGGTATGCAAAATTCCGGTTTAGCAACATCATTAGCCGCAACAGCATTTGCCCAATATCCATTGGCAACGATTCCAGGTGCAATATTCAGTGTATGGCATAATATTTCAGGAGCAATACTTGCTAACTTCTTTGCTACATTGAAGGATGATAAAGAAGCGAAAACAGAAGTTTAAAAAAGAAAAAGTGCATAATGATATTTAAATTCAAAAACTCGGAATTGGGGACTGTGACCCTAAAACCGAGTTTTATTACTATGAGCACATTAATTTCATTTTAAATCAATCATCCAAATCAAAAAAACCGATTCCAATAGTTCCAGGTCCGGTATGAACACCAAGTGCCGGAGAAATTTGTCCTTCCATATATATTGCGGCCTTGTCTACATAAGTTTGCAATTTTTCTCTGATTTTTTTTGCTTCATCCTGTGCAAATCCATGACTGATTGTAAGATAATAATTTTTCTTATCTTTTAAACCTTCTTGTACAATTTCAATTAATCTGTTTACGCTTTGCTTTCTTCCTCTAACTTTTTGAACAGTATAATAAATGCCCTCTTTGTCACAGGATATAATTGGCTTGATTTGAAGTAAGCTTCCAAGAACCCCTTCAACACGTCCAATTCTGCCGCCTTTAATAAGATAATGAAGCGTTTCAAGACTGAAATTAAAATGAGAGCTTGAAATTTTAGATTCTAATTTATTTTTGATTTCCTCAAAACTTAGTTTTTTTTCAACTAATTGTGCAGCGTAGATTGCAAAAAAACCAGATCCCAGCCCAATGTTTTTCGTATCAATAACTGCTGTTTTAATGTAATCAAATCCGTCGCATACTATCTTTATTGCATTATAAGTTCCACTCAACCCTGAAGAAATTACGGGAATGATAATTTGGTTATATCCATCCTCCATTATTTTTTCAATTGTTTCATGAATTTCTCCCAAGGTAGGAAGGCTTGTATGGGGAATTTCTATTTCTAAGTTTTTATATACTTCTTCGGGCGTAATGTCAATTCTGTCATGGTAAGATTTCTCCTTATAATTGATGCTTAATGACAATTGATAAATATGAAATCTTTCTAATAAATTTTGTGGAACATCTGAACAGGAATCTGTCAGCACAGCAATCTTGTTTTCATTCATTTTCCTTTACCCCTTTAGAATGTTTGTTTTGATTCAAATATTTTTTGTTTTTTACTTCTATTATTTTTTCTGTGAGCAGCTTATTAGACAGTGACATAGTAATAGAAGAAATGGCTAGTTTTTCGTATTTAATTTCCCTTTTCTCCAGAAAATATGGACTTTGCTTTTGCAAAATTGGCATAAATGTTAGCTGCATAGATTCTTCAAATTCCTCACAGAAAGAATTATATGCTTTTTCTTCACTTCCCAACAAAACAATCTGCAATTTAATCCCATCTTTAATTTTTGCAATGGGCAATACTTGCTTAAGCATGGTAATTACAATCACAGATAAAATATGCAGTTTTTCATATTTCTTCTTAACTGGTTTTGGAAGCATTCCCCATTTTACGTAATTGTTCACCATGCTTTTCGTAATTAAATTTTCATCCCCAATTTGCAAAAAAGATAATTGATCTTTTACTATTTGTAATAGCTGGTCAGCATAAACAGGGAAACTTGGTAGTTCATTCCATCTAACAAGTTTAACTTCGCTCATAATCTTACTGTATTCATATAATTCTGATAATTCTGAATCTTTTTCCATTGTTTCACCTTTTTCAATAACGATGATATGTAATTATAATAACTACATATATAATAGTTCAAGGATTATCGCTTGTCAACATAATTCTGGTTTCTAAATTAAATTAAATATAATTATAAATAATGTATAAAGCGTTGAATAGATATTAATTAAACATATGGTAATTATTGCAGGGTTTATTGTCTAATTGTTGAAAAATGTTAAAATTTGCTATATAATATTTTAATAAAGAAGCATATGCATAAACATTTAGATGCTTTTAAAAAAGTTTCGTTAAACTTATGGGGGAGTTATGAAAATATTTATAGCTTTATTTAAAAAAGAAGATATATACAGAAAAACTATAAAGTTATTTGATAAACAATTTGATGAATTTAAAAATGTATTTTCTAATTATTCTGAAGAGTCAAAAAATATAGATAAAGGTATTGTATATTTTAAGGGGAAAGTTAACAATTCTGTAAAATGTTATATGGTAGATATCACAAAAATAGATTTAAGTGAAAATCAAATTACCATAGAGTATGATC
>CAZJKK010000003.1:0-39970 GCA_964546605.1 uncultured Clostridia bacterium | reverse complement strand
AATATGTATATAATTCCCATAGCATTGTAATCTGTTGATAAAATAATTGCCAATAGGCAGGCTGCAATAATTACAGCACTTTTGTTGAAGTTATATTTGTTTTCTTTATTATCAATGATGTATATGGCAGCAAGTCCAATAAACAAGGTGAAAAATATATTCTGATGTTCAAATCCCAAATTATTATAAAAGGCTAAATCAAAAGGTATTTCTGATATAAGTGCAAAGGAAAGAAGACGCGTTGCATATTTTTTTACGTTGCTTGTATGAAAGTAACCTTCAACTAGCAGAAAACAATAAATAGGAAAAGCAATTCTTCCAATTACCCTGTAAATCATAATATCATTTTGAAAAATAGCGCCATAATGATCTATAAACATTGTTATTAATGCAATTATTTTTAAAATAAATATGTTCATTTTTTTCTCCCCACAGTTATATTTAATTATATAACGAAACTAATGTGCTTACAAGTATTTCCAAGGTTATTTATTTTTAATCATTGTAATATTTCATAAATACTTATATAATCTTATTTAGATTTTAATAAGGATGGACGATATGATACAATTATCTGCAGTTTTAATAGCTTTTTTACTTATACCTGTTTTAGGAAAATTGAAATTTAGATTAAGCTATACCATGCTCATATCAGCATTGTTGCTGGGAGTAATTTCAGGTATTGGAGCAAAATCAATTTTTGAATCTGTATTATCTGTTTTCACCCAAGAATCATCTCTTAATACAATACTCACTGTATTAATGGTTAGTGTACTTGGTGGGCTCATGAAGCATTATAATATATTAAATAAAATTGTGGATTCAATTATGCTCGTAATTCCTGACAAGAGAATTATTCTTATGATTATTCCTGCAATGATTGGAATTTTAATAATACCCGGTGGCGCTTTATTGTCTGCTCCCTTTATATACAGCCTTGGTGAGGAAATGAAAATTCCTAATCAAAGACGTGCTGCAATAAATCTTGTATTTAGGCATATTCCCATGTTTTTAATGCCCTATTCCACAGGGTTATTGGTTATATCTGCGACCATGCCTGGTATAAACATATCAAGATTAATTTTTCTAAATTTATTTTATATTGTACCGTCGGTTATTGTAGGATACTTTTTATACATTAAAGGTTTAAGAAAAGAAAAAATACATGTTTCAAAAGCTAATTTAGGGAGAAATTTATTTAATGTTGCTTTATATACTTTGCCTATTTATATATGCGTAATATTTAATGCTATAACTGGTTGGCCATTTTACATAACTATGATATCAAGTATAATTGCTACGTATTTTTTAAGCAGCAAGGATGACTTTTTAAAAACAATTGTAAAATCAATTAATTGGCATACAGTGCTTATGGTGGCAGCAGTTTTAATTCTAAAGGAAATTATATTGCAAATGGAAGATCTGCTAATAATTTTTAACAGCTTGTTTAATTCCAACTCAAGTATGATATATATAATGTTTATTTTCCTTATATCCTCAGTATTTTTCGGATTAGTAACCGGAAATCAAGCTGCTTCATTGGCAATTATACTTCCTATGATTTCACAGCTTTCTGTTTCAGAGGATATGATTTATATTTATTTGTATTTTTCCTATAATTGTGCATTTTTAGGTTACTTTTTTTCACCAATACATTTATGCCAAGCCTTTACTGTGCAACACATGAACATTACTACCCTAGAACTGTACAAAGAATATAAATATTATATACCCATGACCATTGTGGTGTTGTTTGGCTCAGCTTTATTAATGAGTATTTTTGTTGGATAAGTTACATAAATATTATTATACTTTATGAGAGGTTATTATGATAAAGGAATTTGAAGGGGCTAGACCCATTATAAATGAAAAAACATACATTGCAGAAGGAGCTGTGCTGGTGGGCAATGTAGTAATGGAAGAATTCAGCAGTGTGTGGCATAATGTAGTAGCCAGAGCCGATATTAACACCATAAAAATAGGAAAATATACTAATGTTCAAGATAATGCTGTACTACATGTGGAAGATTCAAAATCCACTATAATAGGAGATTATACAACAGTTGGTCATGGAGCAATACTTCATGGATGTGAAATCAAAGATCATTGTTTAATAGGTATGGGCTCAATTATTTTAAATGGTGCAATCATAGGTAGAGGAAGCATAATTGCAGCGGGTGCTTTGGTTAAAGAAAATGATGTTATACCTCCATTTTCTCTTGTAGTTGGAGTGCCGGGAAAGGTTGTAAAAACTCTTCCGGAAAATACGGATAAAACTCATGCTCAGGCTCTTAAATATAAGACATTATGGACTAAAAGATACGGATATTTGCCAGATGCAGATGGAGAAGTATATGGTGGAGAACAAATAGTATAAAAAGTGGCAGTTCATTGGAACTGCCACTAATTACTTTTAAGAGGTTAAAGATTATGCTAACATTTTTAGAATCGAAGCTTTTGGTTTCACACCAACCATTGTTTTAACAATTTCACCTTTATTCATTAATGTGAGCGTCGGTATACTCATTATATTAAAGGCTTGAGCAAGCTCTGGTTGTTCATCTATATTGACTTTGGCAACTTTTACATTAGGTACTTCTTTAGCAATTTCTTCTACAACAGGTGAAATCATTTTACATGGCATGCACCAAGATGCCCAAAAGTCTATTAGTACCGGTTTTTCGGAATTTAAAACTTCTTGTTCAAAATTTGATTTTGTAATTTTTATAGTATTCATTTTAGTCTCCTCAATATTTATTATGTATTCATTATATCATTTATAATATATATAACAGTGATTAAGTCACTTAAAATTAAAAATTGTAAAACAATATCCCGACTATAATTATTTTTCA
The DNA here is from genome assembly GCA_964546605.1 of uncultured Clostridia bacterium. Taxonomy (GTDB): domain Bacteria; phylum Bacillota; class Clostridia; order Tissierellales; family Sedimentibacteraceae; genus Sedimentibacter. Next base: position 37,115 of record CAZJKK010000003.1, on the reverse strand, counting down.
ATTATTGGAAATACTAATTTTTATATTACTATGGAGGTCAGTTATGGATTTATTTTTAAAAACTGAAAATGGATTGCAGAAAATTGATGAAAGCATAATTGAAAAATACAATCTTGTACAAGGTAAAATTGCACCATTCAGCCGTTATTGGATTGTTGATAAAAATGGAAGTCTTGGTGTTAAAAACTCTCAAAATAGTACATCAAGTCCAAAGCCAGATGAAATGCCAGCAGGAGAAGGAGCAGAAGATGATGAAATTGTAGAATTTTCAGATACAGGAGCAATTTTTTCACAGTCTGAAATCATAGATTTTTCTCATGGTACTGATTCGGAATAATTAAATATATTTAAAGGGCGCATAGCGCCCTATTATTATGAAACTACATTAAATTAAGCTTTTTCAGACTGGCTGCTTTTAAAAATTAATACTTTTGTTCCATCAGAAAGTTCTTTATCATCTAACTTTTCGCCGTTTACGAATGTATCTCCGTTTTCATCAACTTCAATATCCAGTGTTCTGTCGGCTGTTCCTATGCGAACACCACTTGGTGTATCGCTGTTGCATGTTATAGATATAGCGATGGTCTGGTTAATAGTAATTGATGATGAATTTGAAGCTGTTCCGTTTCCGCCGTTACCACCATTACCGCCTGTCGATGTTCCGATGGTAGCACTGCCTCCGGTAGCAACAGTTCCGCTGCCGTTAGCTTGCTCCGCTTCTAGCTCCTCTTGTTCTTTTTGAACTAAGTCATCAGAAAGAGGAATTTCTATTTCAGGATCAGTTACATTAGCTGCTATGGCTATTAAACCGGTCGCTGCTGCAGCCGAACCGCCTGTGACATTACCATTTTCTGTATCTCCGCCGTCTCCGCCATCTCCGCCTTCAGCATCTGCCTTTTGGTTTATACAAATTTTATTTATTATATTAATGGTATTTTCACATTCTTCATTTTCACGTCTGTGGCACTTTCTAGGGCTTTCATTACGGCTTTTTTGATTGCTGCCAGTATATTCATCCAAAAATCTTTCAAAATCACATTCATCAAATTGCTCGTTTGAATATGTTCCATACGAGTCATAATTTCTTCGAGGATTTGTGTTGTTTGTTTTTTTGTACATATAAATCGACTCCTAATAAAATTCTTAATAACTCGAGTATTAACTCTTGTACAAATATTATATGTTTAGAATTTTATTACGTGTACAAACTCAAATGAAATATTAAATATTTATAATAAATAATATATTGACAGTTGAGCGTCTGTTCAACTATAATATAAATAACAATTGAACAAACATTCAACTGAAAAGCAGGTGATAAGTTAATGAAGGAAGAAATATTTTGTGATTGTGATGTAATACATGCTGAGGTAGTAGATGATGTTAAAAAAAGGATGCCTTCTATAGAGGACTTGGAGGATTTAGGGAGATTTTTTAAAATTCTTGGCGACTCAACCAGGGTAAAAATAATTTGGGCTCTTGATGAAAGTGAAATGTGCGTATGCGATATTGCTGTTCTTTTAAACATGACTAAATCAGCCATATCTCATCAGCTTAAAACGTTAAAGGAGGCTAATTTGGTTAAATTTAGAAGAGAAGGCAAGGTTGTTTATTATTCGCTAAAGGATGAACACGTTAAAGATATTTTTGAAAAAGGCATGGAACATATTAAAGAGAAATATATTAAGGAATAATATTAATTACTTGGAGGGACGTTATGAAAAAGAAATTTATACTAGAAGGATTAAATTGTGCTAATTGTTCAGCTAAAATTGAAAATGATATTAGCAAGCTTGATGGTGTTGAATGCGCATCAGTAAATCTTATGACAACAAAGCTTATTATAGAGGGTGATGATTCTAAGATGGATGACATTATTAAAACAGCTGAAAAAATAGTTAACAAATATGAACCAGATGTAATTTTTAAGAGGGCATAAGGAGTACAATATGAATAAGCTTATATGGCGGTTGTTAATAAGTGGAACTTTGTTTGCAGCTGCATTTTTCATAAATAATGAATGGTTAAATTTATTAGTACTTTTAATCAGCTTTGTATTAGCAGGGGGAGATGTTGTTAAAAGAGCAGCAAGAAATATTTTCAGAGGAAACGTCTTTGATGAAAACTTTTTAATGGCAATTGCTTCTATAGGTGCGTTTTTAATAGGTGAGGCTCCAGAAGGTGTAGCAGTAATGCTTTTTTACCAAGTAGGTGAAGCGTTTCAAGACTATGCTGTAGGCCAATCAAGGAGATCCATAGCAAGTCTCATGGACTTAAGACCTGATTATGCCAATGTTAAAGTGGAGGATGAACTTATTAAAAAGGATCCGGAAGATGTAAAACCTGGTGACATAATAGTTGTGAAGCCAGGTGAAAAGGTACCTCTTGATGGCATTGTTCTTGAAGGAAATACAATGGTAGATACCTCTGCTTTGACGGGGGAGTCGGTTCCAAGAGAAATTACAAGCGGCAGTGAGTTGCTAAGTGGGTGCATTAATATAAATGGGGTTGTTACAGTTAGAGTTACAAAGGAATATGAAGAATCTACAGTGGCCAAAATATTGGAATTAGTTGAGAATGCCAGCAGTAAAAAATCGAAATCAGAAAAATTTATTACTCGTTTTGCCCGTTATTATACCCCTACAGTGGTAATTATTGCAGCTGTTTTAGCCATACTTCCGCCATTACTTATTAAAGGTGAAACATTCTCTGATTGGATATACAGGGCATTATCCTTCTTGGTAGTTTCATGTCCATGTGCATTGGTTATTTCAGTTCCATTAAGCTTCTTTGGAGGAATTGGTGGAGCATCTAAAAAGGGAATATTGGTTAAGGGCAGTAATTATTTAGAAGCGCTAGCTAAAACTGAAATTGTGGTATTTGATAAAACCGGAACATTGACAAAAGGAGTATTCCAAGTTCAAGAAGTGCATGCAAAAGGCATTTCAAAGGAAGAGTTGTTAAAGGTTGCAGCTTATGCAGAAAGCTATTCCAATCATCCTATTTCTCATTCATTGAAGCTTGCATTTAATGAAGAAATAAATAATGATAAAATTCAAGATGTGGAAGAAATTTCTGGTCATGGAGTTTCTGCTACTATTGACGGCAAAAAAGTACTTGCAGGAAATGCAAAGTTAATGAAAGGAAATAACATTTCATTCATTGATAATGAACTGGCAGGAACTGTAGTGCATGTTGCAATAGACGATAAATATGCAGGATATATATTAATAGCTGATGAAATTAAGAAGGACAGTGTTGAAGCAATTAGCAGCTTAAGGCATCATACTAAGGAAATTGTGATGCTAACCGGTGATACGAAGACGTCAGGGGAGAAAACCGCAAAAGAACTTGGAGTTACCAAGATTTATTCAGAACTGCTTCCCGGCGATAAGGTATCGAAAGTAGAAGAATTATTAAATCAAAAATCAAAAAATGGAACATTGGCTTTTGTTGGGGATGGAATAAATGATGCGCCGGTTTTGGCAAGAGCAGACATTGGTATTGCTATGGGTGGCTTAGGTTCAGATGCTGCCATCGAAGCAGCTGACATTGTAATTATGACAGATGAGCCTTCCAAAATTGTATCAGCAATTAAAGTTTCTAAAAAAACATTAAGTATTGCTAAGCAAAACATTATTTTTGCCATAGGTGTTAAATTATTAATTCTTTTGTTAAGTGCCATGGGCTATGCTACCATGTGGGCAGCAGTGTTTGCTGATGTGGGAGTTACATTTATAGCAGTTCTGAATTCCTTTAGAGCTTTAAATGTGAAAAATATAAAATGATTAAAAGCATGCTACGTAAGTCGGGTTGATGATAAATTAATTGGTTTTGTCAATAATCTGAACATGTTAGCATGTTTTTTTGTTTTTTCCATAAAGAAACGTTATTATTTTTACAAGTTATGTGATATAATGTTGTGGTATTAAATTAAGATTAAGAAACACGGAGGATACAATGGAATTTAAGAACTTTCAAGAATTAATAGCTAAGGTTCAAGGTAATGAATCTAAAAAAAGAGTGGCAGTTGCTGCTGCACATGACGAGCATACCCTTGAAGCAGTTTTTAAGGCGGTGAATGATAAATTAGTTGAACCTGTTTTAATTGGAGATAAAGTTAAAATAGTGGAAATACTTAAAAAGCTTTCAGTAAATTTTGATGAAAATAAAATTGTAAACACAGAAAATGATACAGAGGCAGCAGAAAAAACCGTGGCTATAGTAAATGAGGGCAAAGCTGATTTTATTATGAAGGGCAAGCTACAAACAGCAGATTTATTAAAAGCTGTTGTAAACAAAGAAAAGGGTCTTAGAAAAGGTAAGGTAATGTCTCATGTGGCAATTTTGGAAGTGCCTGCATATCACAAGCTTGTTGCTATAACTGATGGCGGCATGATGATGTATCCAAATGCTGAAGAAAAGAAGGAAATAATTGAAAATGCAGTGGATGTATTTATAGCCATGGGATATGAATGCCCTAAGGTTGCTGTGCTTGCAGCAGTTGAAACAGTAAATCCTAAAATGCCTGAAGCCGTGGATGCAGACATATTAAAGAAAATGAATGAAAATGGAGAAATAAAAAATTGTATAGTTGAAGGTCCTATATCAGTTGACTTGACATTTAACAAGGAATCAGCAGAGATTAAAGGATACTCAAGCCCTGTAACGGGAGAAGCAGACATACTAATATCTCCAAATATATCAACGGGAAACATCATGAGCAAAGCGTTAATTGAATTTGCAGGAGCTAAAATGGCTGGTATGATTGTAGGAGCGAAGGTTCCTGTAGTTTTAACATCAAGAGGAGCAACATCTGAGGAAAAATATTTATCCTTAGTATTATCAGCATCAGCAACGAAATAAATAATTATATCCAAGTATTTTATATGCTTGGATTTTTTATTTAAATTAGTCACATAAATGAAATTCTCATCTAATATAAATTAAATATAGCTAGGGGGGATTCATTTGAAGGAAGACTATGAAAAGATTAAAAAAAAGGTAAAATGGCTTAAAGAAGAATATAACTTTAGAGGTCCGCTTCATTTTACTGATTTTTCAAACTTGCAATCTATTATCAGCATAGGCTATCTATTAAGCAGATCCTTGTGCAATGCAAATAACATGGAATTTCATGATTGTTTGGAAAAAGATTCTGTAAAAGTATCAAGCATTGTAAATGGATGCACCAGATTTTACTATGTTGAAAAAAACAATGATATAATTAAGAAATTAAATATACCGGTCTATCTTTTATTCCATAAGGATATTATTTGCTTGGATTTATCCATGTATACAGATGGAAATCCGGAGTTGTCAACTACTAATTATGGAACAGACTATGAATTTTTTAATAATCATATTCATTAGGGAAAAACTAAATGTCATCCGCATAAATTAATTTAAGGATGACATTTAGTTATTTTTATTATCTTACTAAATTATTTAGAGTTTTTAAGCATTCCCATTACAATTTTTTCGCTGGTAATTGGAAGATTTCTTATGTTTACTTTTGTTGCATTGTATACTGCATTGGCAATTGCGGGAGCAGGTGTGTTTATAACAAGCTCTCCAATTGACTTTGCGCCAAATGGACCTGATGGTTCATAGGATGGTTCAAAATCAATTCTTATAGTACCAACATCAAGTCTTGAAGGAATTTTATATTGCATGAATGAGTCGTTAAGCATTCTTCCGCTTTTATCATATTGGATATTTTCATACAATGTCATTCCCATTCCCTGAACAATACCACCTTCTGCCTGTACTCTTGCAAGATTTGGATTTATTACTGTTCCACAGTCAATTACTCCCACATAATCTATAATGTCAATTTTGCCTGTAAGCTTATCAACCTCTATTTCTACTAAACCTGCCATGAATGGGGGTGGAGATGTAGGGGAATAGTGTGACTCAGAAGCTGTTAAATATGTGTTGGTTCCCAAATAGCTTGCATATCCTATTTCAGAAAGAGAAATACTTTTGTCGTCTTTTATATTTATTACTTGTTTACCATCAAATTCAACATCTTCAACAGAATATCCCAGAAGTCTTGCGCCCTCATTTAATATTTTTTCTCTTAACTTCTCGCATGCCTTTACAACAGCCATACCTGTAATGTATGTTGTGCTGGAAGCATAAGAGCCGGTATCATATGGGGAAGTGTCAGTATCAACTCCATGAACAACTATGTTATCATATTCCGTATCCAATGAGTCTGCTGCCATTTGCGCTAGAATGGTGTCACAGCCCGTACCCATGTCAGTTGCACCAATGCTTAGGGTATAGAAGCCCTCGTCATTTAACTTTATATCAACAGCTCCCACGTCGCAGTTAGAAATTCCTGAGCCTTGCATTGCAACGGCACATCCCACTGAACGAACCTTGCCATTTCCTAAGTCTTTAGCAGGGTATTTGTTGTCCCAGTCAATCATTTCCTTTGCAGTTTCAAGACATTTATCAAGAGTACAGCTTTTTAATTCTTCATCATAATAGGTAGGCATAATTTTACCCACATGATCCTCTGTAAGCATGTTCTTTTCTCTTAAAACTGTAGGGTCCATGTTAAGCTTTGCAGCCATTTCATTTATGGCAGATTCCAAAGCAAAGAATCCTTGAGTTGCTCCATATCCTCTGTAGGCACCACCACCCATAGTATTTGAGTAAACAACCTGGTTTTCAAACCTAAAAGCCTTTGCATTATAAATTGTCATTGCTTTGTGCCCGGCTAAACCAACTGTTGTAGGTCCATGGTCACCGTAAGCACCTGCGTTCCATAAAACATTCATGTCAATTGCTTTTATTATTCCGTTTTCATCAGCACCCAGCTTCACTTTTAATTCAGCCTCGTGTCTTGGGCTTCCGTTTGTAAAGCTTTCTTTTCTGGAATAAATCATTTTAGCGGGTTTTCCTGTTTTCCATGTCACTATGGCAGGAAATATTTCACTTACAACACTTTGCTTTGCCCCAAAGCCTCCACCGATTCTTGGTTTAATAACACGAATTTTACTTTTTGGTATTTGTAAGGCATTTGAAATTATTCGTCTAACATGAAATGGAATCTGAGTTGAGCTTATAACAGTAAGTCTTCCATATGCATCCAGGCTTGTTTGTGTCCTGAATGTTTCCATCATAGTTTGGTTGTTTGCACGGGTTGAATATGTTTCATCAACCACATATTTGCATTTTTCTATTTCTTCCTCAAAGTTGCCTACTTCCATAATCTCACTGGAGCATAGGTTTCTTTTGTTGTCAGCGCCAACTTCACAAAGTGCATTGAAATCATCTTCAGGATGAACAAGTATTTTATTGTCCTTAGCTTGTCTGAAGTCTAAAAGTGCTTCTAAAACCTGGTAATTAACTTTTATTAAACCAAGAGCTTTATCTACAGATTTTTCATCTAAGCCGGCAACTATGGCAACAGGGTCTCCCACACATCTTAGTCTTTGGTCAAGAATAAGTCGGTCGTAAGGGCTTGGCTCAGGGTAGGATTGTCCTGCCGTTGTAAATCTTACCTGGGGTACATCCTTATATGTTAATATGCATTCTATGCCTGCAACCTTTAATGCTTTTTCAGTATTTATTTCTTCAATTAATGCATGTGCATGAGGGCTTCTTAAAAGCTTTACAATTAAATTGCTGCCTTGTGTTATATCATCTGTATATACAGGTTTGCCTGTTACTAAACTCATGGCATCTTTTTTTCTGACACCTTTATTAACAAACTTCATTACTTACCCTCCTTTGAACTTTTTAACTCTATATATTTTTTCACGGCTCTCAGTTGTCCCATATAACCGGTGCAACGGCAGAGATTTCCCTCTAAATATCTCTTCATTTCATCTTCAGTAGGATTTTTAAGCTCACGAACCATGGCTATTACGTTCATAATGAATCCGGGGCTGCAAAATCCGCATTGTTCAGCTCCTTCATCCGCTAAAAATGCTCCAAAGTCCTTTGCTTCATCCTGTAATCCCTCAATAGTAGTAACATGAAAACCGTTAGCACGAATGGCTAAAGTAGAACATGAAAGAATTGGCTTTCCTTCAAGCATAACTGTGCATAATCCGCAATTAGCTGTTTCACATCCCCTTTTTACGCTTAATTGTCCATTGCTTCTTAAAAAATCTATTAGAAGTGTGTCAGGAGCAATATCATCTATAAATTCTTTATCATTTATCCATAATTTAATCTGCATCTATTTGCCTCCATTTAAAACTGCTTCAATATTTCTTTTCGCAAGCACACCTGCAAGAATTTGTCTGTATGTTTTGCTGCCTCTTATGTTTGAACCGAATACTATACTTTCAACAACATTTTCTACAGCTTTATTAATTTCATCTTCTGTAGGTGCAACATTTAATTCTAATTTACATAGATTTGCCTTCATGGGTCTTGCTCCAATTGATAACAACCATTCGTTTCCCTTATTTGATACAGCACATGTTAATACGGGAAAATCCGTTGCGCTTAATCTGTGGCTTAAATAAGAAGCCTTCCTGTTATCTTTCTTGATTATAATTCTTACAAGTATATCATTGTCCAGTGGCATGTCTAAATATTGTGATAAAGGAATTATGCCTCCCTTGTATAATTCAACAAAGCTATCTAATACTAATAATGCAGTCAATATATCTGAAAACCCAAATCTTGAATAAATGCTTCCACCTATGGTTGCAAGGTTTCGCATTTGAACCCCAACTATATTTTCAACGGCTGAAGTCAATAAATTGTTGAAATGATTTTTTAAACCTTCATTAGTTTCTATATCTCGGAGTGTACACATGCAACCTATTTTAAAGCTGTATTCATTCTCTTCAATGGAGTTTAATCCAAGTGCTGAAAGGTCAATTGCTGTTCCAATTCTTTTTCGTCCCATTTTTAACCAAAGCATTCCGCCTATAATAACATTTCTTTTACTTTTATTTAATTCGTAAGCTTGTTCTAAATTTTCAGCTACAATATATTTATCAATCGTAAACATAAGTACCCCTTTCCATATAATGATTTATAATATAATTTTATTCATGATTATCTAAGTTATTATGTAATTTATTTTACCGTAAAATTAATCAACTTTCAAGACAATCTTTAAAAAAATATTCGTATTAATCCGAATAATTATCTTAATTATTAATTCAAGTTATTGAAATATATAGCAAAAGAAGTATGGGAGAAAGAGGTAAGTGAACACATCTTAGAATTTCGCCAATATAAAAAAGACCGCACAATAGCGATCTTTCATGAGATTCTTTGGGCTGTGCCCTCTGAATGACTATTAATATTTTATAAACTTAGATCCTGGAACACCACAGATGTTGCATTTATCAGGAATTGCTTTTTCAATATTTCCGCATACAGGGCATAGGTAGTAGAATACTTCTTCTGTATCATCAATACTATCTATTGCTTCCTTGTATAATTTAGCATGAACCTTTTCAGCTTCCATTGCCAAAGTAAATGTATTTATTGCTGCCTTGTTTCCTTCAGCTTCAGCTGCTTTTATAAATTCAGGATACATGTTTTCAAATTCGTATGTTTCACCAGCTACTGCATCTTCTAAGTTTTCTTTAGTAGTTTTAATTTTGCCTGCAACCTCTAAATGTTTTTGAGCATGTAATGCTTCTGCATCTGAAGCAGCTCTAAATAATTTTGCAGCGTTTGTATTTCCTTCTTTTTCAGCTTTCTTTGCATATGCTAAGTACTTTCTGTTTGCTTGTGATTCTCCTGCGAAACCATCCATTAAGTTTTGTAATGTTTTTTCTGACATATTAATCCTCCATATAATTTAATTTTTGTTTAATAAACATTGTTGACATAAACCCTTAAAGTAGACATTTTTGTCATTAAGCTGAAAGCCATCTAACTCATGAGTTTCAAGCTTTTTAATTTCAATATTGAAATCATAAATCTTTTTGCATTTTTCACACTTAAAATGACCATGGTTGTGAGTGTTAATATCATAGCGAGCTTCATTTTCTTCTATGGTAATAACTTTAACCAATCCTGCCTCAGTCAAAGTGCTTAAGGTATTGTATACTGTTGTTTTGGATAAAGTTGGAATATCATTATGAAGTCCTGTATAAATCTGATCCGCTGTGGGGTGATTTAAATTAGTTGTGAGATATTCCAAAACCTTCAGTCTTTGATGGGAGAGACGTATATTTTTTTCTTTTAATTCATTAAGTAATTCATCAAATTTCATCATTCATCCCTCCAGAAGAGTAATTAGATTAATTACTAACTTGTAATGATTACAAACTAATAATACAACCATTCCTTGGAATTGTCAAGACAATTTTTAAAAAAATAAAACCCGAAATCTAATATCAATTATGATATTTCGGGTTTCGGGTTTTATTTCAAACAAAGTTTAGTGTAAAGTAGTGTAATTATCCATGTTGTTGTCAGTCATTTGATTTGCCCTGTTGGTAATCATGTTTCTAACCTTTGGAGACATTGCTACAGCTGCTGCCGCAGCAGTTAATCCAACGCCTAGCATTAATTTACCGGGTGCTTTTCTCATTTTCATATATTATCACCTCAGCAATATTTTCTGCAGAAATGATTTTTATATACTGCATTAAAGTTGCCAATATTAATATGAAAAGAACAATTTTAGCTGGAAAATTAAATTTTGTAATTAAATTTCAAACAAGCTGTTTATCTGGTCCTTAGAAAGTGAATTGATTAAAACTTCGCCTTTTTTAATAACAGCTTCTGCTAAATCTTTTTTGTTTTCTTGAAGTTTTTCAATTTTTTCCTCAATAGTATTTTTTGCTATCAATTTAAAAACTTGAACGTTATTATGTTGTCCAATTCTATGTGTTCTATCCGTTGCTTGGTTTTGAGCGCTTATATTCCACCATGGATCAAAATGTATTACAACATCTGCTCCTGTTAAATTAAGTCCTGTTCCTCCAGCTTTTAATGAAATTAAAAATACAGCTGTGTTATTCATATTAAATTTATTAGCAAGATTTAATCTTTCCATGCTACTTGTTGCTCCAGTAAGCATGTAATATGGTATATTATTTAATGTTAATTGCTTTTCAATAATTCTTAGCATTGAGGTAAACTGAGAAAATATTAATACTTTATGATTGTTTTCTATACTGTTTCTTAATATTTCCATACATAATTCAAGCTTTGCGCTGCCGCCTTCGTAATCTTCATAGCATAAAGACGGATCGCAGCATATTTGTCTTAACCTTGTAAGCATGGCTAGAATTTTAATTTGACTTTTTTCATAGCCATTTTCTTTTACTTCATTTCTAAATTCATTGTTTAGCTTCATTAATTCTGCTGCATACAGCTTTCTTTGTGTTTCTTCCATTTGGGCATATGTCACAGTTTCAATTTTATCAGGAAGCTCCTTTAATACATCCTTTTTAAGTCTTCTTAATATAAATGGTTGTATTTGTTTGTTTAATCTATAGAGCATTTCTTTGTTTTCATCTTTCACTATTGGAGTTTCGTACTTATCCTTAAACTTATTATAGCTTAGGAGGTAACCAGGCATGATGAAGTCAAAAATTGACCATAAATCTGCCAATGAATTTTCAATGGGAGTGCCGGTCAATGCAAAGCGGGTTTCGCTGTTGATAAGTTTAACGGCCTTTGCATTTTGTGTTGAAGAATTTTTTATATATTGAGCTTCATCTAATATACAATATTTAAACTCATAATGATAATATTCTATATCTCGTTTAACTAAATCATAAGATGTCAAGATTAAATCATATCTATTTATAGTATCTATTAAGCTTATTCTTTCTACTGAATTGCCTGCTATAATTAATGTGGATAAATTAGGGTAAAACTTTTCTATCTCGCTTTGCCAGTTGTAAACCAAGGAGGTGGGACACACGATTATAGAAGGCTTTTCAGATTTTTCAGAAGCTAGTAAACTAATAACTTGAAGAGTTTTACCAAGTCCCATATCATCAGCAAGTATTCCACCCAAGGAATATTTAGAAAGTGATTTAAGCCACTTAAATCCTACTACCTGATATCCTCTCATTATGGGCTTTAATCTTTCTGGAAGTTGGAAGTCAGAATCATCAGATTCCTTTATGCTTCTTATCATTTCCTTGAAGTTATGTGCTTTTTCAGCCTGTATCCAAGGATTGTTTTTAATTAAGCTGTCTAAGTACAAGGAGCGGTATCCTGGAATTTCCGCATGACCTTTTTCCAAATCTTCTTCTTGTACATTTAAATCTTCAACTAATTTTAATAATGTATTAAAATAATCATTGTCAAGACTTAAAAAAGAATTATCTTTAAGTCTAAAATATTTTTTCTTTATCTTATATGATAACAAAATATCTTTTAACTCAGCTAAATCGAATTCAGGCTTACTTAAATCAATTTGAATGAGATTTGAGTTCAACTTTACTCCCATGGAAATTGTCTTTGGATACTTTATGTTTATTTTCTTAAAATCGTCGCTTATGTTTACTTCACAAAGCTCAATAAGAGTATTTACTCCTGAAACGAGAAAATCATATATTTTATTTTCATCCTGCATTGAATATTTTGCGGTTGTTTTTTCAAAGCCTGCATTTTCCAATGTTATAAGAATTTTAGTTTCCTCGAGTAAATTTCTCATAACAGTATTATCACGTGGAGATTTTCTAAAAGGATTTATTTCAATGTCCCCATAGGTAAAAAAAACTGAAGCATAAATATGACCTTGTATGTTGCAATCAAGATAAATGCTTGAAGATAGAGGCATCATATTTAATTTGTCTGATATTATTAATTCTGTTTTTACTGAAGCATTTTTGGATATTTGAGGTAATACTGCAGAACAAAACTTGCCCATGTATTCTTCTGTTAATGATATTTCCTTTCTTGGCTCCCTTAATATTTTGGTAACTGCAGGCAGCACTGTTTGGGTGAATTCTTTAGAGCATTTGTAAATAGTGTCATCAATAATTATATATGTGTAATTTTTGGATGTTGTTTTAAATGAAATATATAAATTTGTGGAAAGTGTATATGCATTGCCTTCTTCGTTTATATAAAATTCTGATTCAGGATCCTTATTAACAAAAGTAAGACTGTTGTAAGGGTACTTATAACCGTGACATTCCAATGTTTGACCCTCAAATAAGTTAAAAAACTCATCAAAACTCATGGGCATAACCTTAAAGGCTCTGCCGCTTAAGTTATTAGTGCTAAACAAACCTGAGGTTTTTTTCATAATTTGTCTTATATTTGCTGTTTCATCTCGCAAAAAAATTGCAAGAGCTTGAGAATTCTTGTGAAAACCACTTATTTCATGATTGAACTCCAAGCTTTTACCGTAAATAATTCGACTTTTGTTTTCTATATTTAATGCCAAATCGTAGGCATCCTTTACCACGTATTGTCTTTTATCACCTATAGTAAATTCAATTCCAATATCTTCATTTCCGGAAATGAAAATAATAGGCTTAAGCGAGACTGTTCCTTCCTGTTGCCCTGTTTTTACACTTTCCTTAATTATATCTGCATATGAACTAATTAAATCTTCCAAAGCATAGTTTCTTTGTTTAGGTTTTTCGGATTGCTCTTTAAAGATCACATCACTGTAAGAAATAATTTTTGAATTTTTATTTTTGCCATTTATATTAAGATTTTTGTTATTCATATTTCACCAACTAGTTTTAATAATTAATATAACATTATATCATAAGTGCAAGCCGTTAATGCGGCTTGCTTCACACCGATACAATAAATACATATCAGAAAAAGACGTTAGTCTTTTTTTCATTTTTGTATTTATTTTATCATAAGTGCAAGCCGTTAATGCGACTTGCTTCACACCGATACAATAATACACTACAGGCAAAGACTTCAGTCTTTGCATCATTATCAGCATTCATTATAACTCATTTAATTATTTTTATAAAGAGCAAATTTAACGTAATAAAATGATAAAAGATTGGGTAAAACATAAATTAAGGAATTTGTGTTTAAGTAAAGAAATTATAGGTAATAATATATGAAAAAGGAGGTTTTTTATGTATTCAATAATGGCTATTAAGGTAGGGGAGCGTGCAGCTAAGGCACCTCATTTGCAGGAAATTCTCACTGAAAATGGATGCATTATTAAAACCAGAGTAGGCTTTCATGAAACAGATGAAGGCAAATGCTCTAGAGAAGGTATAATATTGCTTCATTTGTATGGAGATAAAAATGAATTTGAAAGTTTATATGAAAAAGTTAATAAGTTAGATGGAGTAACTCCGAAGTTTATTGAATTTTAGAGGTAAGGGGACACAACATGTCCCCGATTTTAAGAAAAAAATGGACAGGTGGGGAGATTGTGATATAATATTATCAAATATTATTAACAGGAGATAAAAAAATGCATTGTGTTCAAAAAATAAGCGATAGTATTTATTGGGTTGGAGGCAACGACAGAAGACTTGAACGGTTTGAAAATATGTTTCCAATACCAAACGGTGTCAGCTATAATTCTTATTTAATACTAGATGAAAAAACTGCTTTGTTAGATACTGTTGATACAGCCATAAGCAGGTTGTTTTTAGAAAATATAACTCATGTGTTAAATGGAAGAGATTTGGATTACTTAATTATCAACCACATGGAGCCAGACCATTGCGCGAACATCGAGGAGCTTGTAAGGAGATATCCAAACTTAAAAATTGTAGGAAATAAAAAAACATTCCAATTTATCGGTCAATTTTATGATTTTGATTTCATCTCAAATATGTATGAGGTTAAGGACTGTGAAACCTTGTGCCTTGGAAAGCATAACTTAAAGTTTATGACAATGCCTATGATTCATTGGCCAGAGGTTATGTTTACATATGAAGAAACAGAAAAAGTTCTTTTCTCAGCTGATGCTTTTGGAACATTTGGAGCAATAGCAGGCAATATTTTTGCTGATGAAACTGATTTTGAGCATCATTACCTAGACGAAGCAAGACGTTACTATGCCAATATTGTAGGAAAGTATGGAATGCAGGTTCAAGGTGCAATAAAAAAACTTGCCAATTATGACATAAAAATGATTTGTCCGTTGCATGGACCTATATGGAGAGAAAACTTATCATATTATATAAATTTATATGATAAATGGAGTAAGTATGAGCCTGAAAAAAGCGGAGTTGTGCTTGTGTATGCCTCCATGTATGGAAATATTGAAAATACAATGAATGTCATTGCTAATAAGCTTGCTCAAAAAGGAGTTAAGGACATGCGCATGTATGACATTTCCAAGACGCATGCTTCATACATTATTTCAGACATTTGGAAATACAGCCATATTATTTTTGGTTCTGTAACTTATAACAATGGGCTTTATTATGGAATGGAATCATTACTTAACGAGTTTAAGGGGCTTAATGGACAAAACAGAAAATTTGGATTAGTTGGAAGTGGAACATGGTCTCCTCAATCTATAAAAATCATGAGGGAAATTATATGTACCATGAAAAACATGAATGAAGTGACAGAGTCATTTGAAATTGTATCTTCAATGAAAAAGGATCAAGAAGCTATATTAGATAAATTTTCAGAAGATATATATAACTCTATTTAATAAATTGAAAGTATAAATGGGGACATTGACTGATGTCCCCATTGTTTTAATCAATTTTCATATAAGCTTACTATTTTTTGTTCCAACACATCAATTATTCCCATATCAGACATTTTGGCTTTTGGAATAACAGGAAGAGCCAATGTAGCTATTCGAAGGAGAGGATTGTCAATTTCCTTTAATCCAAGCTCACGTAAGGCCTTTTTCATTTTATCTGCATCTTGTGCTAATTCTTCGCATGATTTTTTAGACATGAGTCCTCCAATGGGAAGGGGGAGATTTTCCATTAATTTTCCGTCTTTTGCACAGCTTATGCCGCCACCTGTTTCTATTATTTTTTTACATGCTTCATATGCATTTTCTTCATTGTCATAAACAACAATCAAGTTGTGGCAATCATGAGAAACAGTACTTGCAACTGCGCCAAAATCAGTCCCAAAGTTTCTGATAATTGCAAATGCTTTTGTATTATGATTTTTGTGTCGGTTTATTACTGTTGCAAATTTTAAATCTTTATCACCAGATATATCTATGCGGTTATTTTTTAAAGGCAGCTCTTCTACTGTAAATTCTGTGTCAGCAGTGTTAAAATCGCAATAATTAATTATTCTGGTTTTAATTTTATCACCATTAAATCCATTTGGAGCTTTAATTATAAAATCGTCTGCCTTTAGCTCATGGACATGTACGGTGTTGTTATCTTCAAAGCTAAAATGTTTTTTATCAATATCCACAAGAAGCATTCCATTTTCTGCGGTTAAAATTCCTTCAAAAAATACAGCGTCTGGGTAAAGCTCTTCTAAGGAATCAACCAATATCATATCAGCTGTAAAGCCTGGAGCTACAGCTCCTATGTTTTTAACTCCTATTTCTCTTGCAACATTTAAAGTGGCACTTCTAATGGCATCAATTGGACTAAGACCGCATTTAATTGCTTTTTTTACCACGTAATTCATATGACCTTTTTTTAATATATCCTCAGGCTCTCTGTCATCTGTGCATAAAGTGAGATAATCTAAATACCTGAAATCTTTTACACCCTTAATTATTTCTTCTACGTTTTTGCTTATGGAGCTTTCTCTTGCATCCACAAACATTCCCATACGGATTTTTTCCTGAGCTTCGTTACCAGTTGTGGATTCGTGGTCACTGTTAGGTCCTGCACACAGATATGCTGATAAATTTCCTCCTGATAAGCTTGGAGCATGACCCTCTAAAAATAAATTTTTTTCATCTACAGCATCTATAATGCTTGTCATTCTGCAATCGTTATTAATTACTCCATAGAAGTCCATAACCTCTGCAAGACCTATAACTCGCTCTAATTTTAAAAGTTCCCTTACTTCAATATCTGAAAACTCAGCTCCTGAATTTTCTAAGCCTGGAACTGCAGGTACACATGATGGGACAAGAATGAATTGTCTCATGGGGATATCTTGGCTGCATTCAACCATGTAATTAACACCCTCAATGCCGCATACATTGGCTATTTCATGCGGGTCCGTAACCATAGTTGTTGTGCCGTAGGGAATAACAGCTTTGGCTAGGTTTCTTGGAGTCATCATGGTGCTTTCCACATGAGCATGAGCATCTATAAACCCGGGTATGAGATATTTATCCTTTGCATCATAGTATTTTAAACCTTCTAAAACTTGTTTGTCTTCAAAAGGATAATATTGTATATGAGCTATAAATCCATCATAAATCCCAACATTTCCTTTGATTATTTCTCCTGTAAAAACGTTTACTACTTGAGCGTTTCTTATTACTAAACTACAGGGTCTTTTTCCTAATGCTGCTTCAATTAATGATTTCCTGTTTTTAGGTTTAATTTTCATATTACACTCCTTCTTATACAGTTGAAATTATTCTAACGAATAGGAAAGTTCTATCTATAATTTTTATTAAGAACTTTCCGTCAATGAGTTACAAGAAAAGCTTCACTGGTTTAAATATATATTATAGAGCTTTTCTTATTTTATTAATCATAATACTATACTCATTCTTTGTAAAGAATATTTCCAAATTATTTCAAATTTTCAATTCTATGTTTAAAACATTTTATAAGGGGTAAAAAAATAGAAATGATGAAAATCTAGGGAGGATATTATGGCAGTTAAATGGAACGGAGCAAATTTAATTAAAACTATAGCAGATAATGAAAATTCTGCAGCTAATCTTTACAGAGCCATAGCTCAGGAAACAAGAATTGGTGAAGTATTTTTTGAACAGCTTGCTAATGATGAGGAAAGACATAATAAAATATATAATGCACTGTTGAAAAAATATGAAAAAGAATTCGAAATTGAAATTGAAGAAAACGATGCAGAATTTGTTGACATGCTAATTGAAAATAATACAACTTTTGATGAGGAGCTCATTAATAAAGCAAGGACGGTATTTACTAAAAGTCAGATTTTCGATATAGCTGAAAAGGCTGAAAGAGATGCATTATTGTTTGTGCAAGAGCTGCAAAGATTGTATCCGGATATTGCAAAGGATGAAATACAAGTAATATTAGACGAGGAAAAGAAACACTTGAAAAAAGTCCTTGAAAGAAAAAGAGAAAGTCAACCTATGTTTGGCAGGGGTATGTAACAAAAAAAGAAGAGTTAAACTCTTCTTTTTTAGTATAAAACGCAATTTCATTTCAATTTTTAGATTCTTTCACCAATTTCATTAATTTCAGGTATAGGTGAAGCTTGGTATTTTGCTCGTAGTGCAGAAAAGATTTTTTTAGCATTAACATCATTTATGCCGCTTTTTTCAAGATTTATATCCACAATGACGCTTATTTTGCTTGTCTTGTTTTGAAGTACAGCACTTATATTCCAGGGTGTTTCAAGTATAATTTTTTTGTCATATTCAAATTTTTCTTTTGATTTATATTTTGTATCTTCAAATTCCATTTCTTCTATATCTTTAACAAGCATTGGAACTTCTTTTTCTTCAAGGACTATTCGTACTAATTTTTGCTGCTTTTCTGAACCGCTTATTTCTCTCATTTGTTTAAACTCCTTTATTTCTTCTTGCTTTATTATACTATTATAATTTATAAAAAAGCAAATAATTATTTCATATTTAATCAATTTACTATATAATTTATAATACTTAAAATTTATAAGGCTTTCGTTAATTATTAAGATTTAATTAAGGTAATTTGTGATATGATAGTTTGTTGTGTATAAATAATTTATAAATTAATAATTTTAAACTATTTACGGAAAATATATTATAGATAGGAGTGAAATATTGAGAAAATTATTGCCTTTTATGAAAAAATATATGAAGTATGCAATTCTTTGTCCTATTTTAATGATTTTAGAAGTAGTGGCAGATGTTGTAATACCATATTTAATGTCATTAATAGTAGACGTTGGAATTGCTGATGGTGACATAAATTATGTTATAAAAGTTGGAAGCTTAATGATTTTTGCTGCTTTGCTGGGGATGACATTTGGTATAATAAGTTCTCATTATGGAGCAAAAGCCGGTTATGGGTTTGGGGCAGAAATAAGAAAAGAAGTTTATAAAAAGGTGCAAGGGTTTTCCTTTGCAAACCTGGATGAATTTTCAGTGTCTTCACTTATTACTAGGCTTACAAATGACTGCAACACACTAAGCCAGGTGGCTATGATGAGTTTGCGTATGGCTGTGCGGGCGCCATTTATGATGATTTTTGCACTTATAATGGCTTTAAGAATAAATGCAAAGCTAGCTACTGTTTTTGTTGTTACCATACCTGTAACAGTTATTGCCTTAGGTTTAATACTTAAAAATGCAAGACCTCTATTTTTAAAAATGCAATCTAGAGTTGATAGAGTAAATGCAATAATACAGGAAAATCTAATTGGAATAAGAGTTGTTAAATCTTTTAACAGACAGGAACATGAAGAAAAAAGATTTAAAGAAAGAAATGATTCATTTAGAGATACTGCTTTAAAAGCAATTTCAATTATTATGTTTCTAATGCCTGTTTTGACAATTGTAACATTTTCAACTATAATTGCAGTTTTATGGTTTGGAGGAAGACAAGTGGTTGCAGGAAGCATGGGAAGCGGAGAGCTAATATCCTTCATTACATACATTACACAAATTTTAATGTCATTAATGATGCTTTCATTTTTCTTTATGCAGTACTTAAGAGGTTCTGCATCTGCAACAAGAATCAATGAAGTTTTAGAAACTGATTCAGAAATTAAGGAAACTGAAAATCCTATTATAAAAGTACAGGATGGCTCAATTGAATTTAAAAATGTAAGTTTTGCATATCCCTTAAGCTCTGAAAAATCACTTTCCAATGTAAACCTTGAAATCAAATCAGGGGAAACCATAGGAATAATTGGTTCAACGGGTTCTTCAAAGTCAACATTAGTACAGCTCTTGCCAAGACTTTACGATGCAACAGAAGGAGAAGTTAAGGTTGGAGGAGTTAACGTAAAAAATTATAATATTGAAACCTTGAGAGATCAAGTAGCATTTGTACTTCAGAAAAATGTTTTATTTTCAGGAACCATAAGGTCAAATATGAAATGGGGCAATGAAAATGCAACAGAGGAGGAAATTATAAATGCTTTAAAGCAATCTCAGGCATGGGAATTTGTATCTAAGTACAGCGATGGGTTAGATCACGTAGTTGAGCAAGGTGGAGATAACTTTTCAGGTGGACAAAAGCAAAGGCTTACCATCGCAAGAGCGTTGTTAAAATCACCTAAAATAATTATTCTTGATGATTCTACAAGTGCCGTTGACATGGCAACTGATGCAAAAATACAGAAATCCTTCAAAGAAGAGCTGGGAAACATTACAACAATCATTATTGCTCAAAGAATTTCTTCCATTCAGCAAGCAGATAGGATAATAGTAATGAATGAAGGAAAAATAGATGCATTAGGAAGACACAATGAATTGATGATTAACTCATCTATTTATAAGGAAATATATGAATCACAGCAAAAGGGGGTAGTTGGCCAATGACAAAGAATGAATCTAAAAAGCTAAAACAAACAAGACCTGCTGACCCTAAGAAAACATTAATGCGGTTGTTTAGCTACTTTAAGTTTTATAAGCTTTTATTTTTCAGTGGAATACTTTTCATTGTTTTAAGCTCTGTTGTAGAAATAGGCATAAGTGCCATGTTAAGTCCTGTCATAGATACATTGGTGGGAGACTTTGAAATGGGTAGATTTGTAAATTACCTGTTAATAATGGCTGTCATGGTTGTGGTGGTTGCTGTTTCTCAATATGTGGGAAACTTATTTATGGCTAGGCTTGCTCAAAAAACAATTCATAAAATACGTGAAGAGATGTTTGCTCACATGGAAAAGCTTCCGGTTTCATATTTTGATATTCATTCCCACGGAGATTTAATGTCAACATTTACAAATGACGTGGATATGCTTAATCAATCTCTGGAACAAAGTGCTTCACAGGTTTTAGTGTCTGTTGTAACGGTGTTTGGGACATTTGTAATGATGTTAATTTTAAGCCCTCCTCTTACAATTACTGTAGCTGTTTTGCTTGGTCTAATGATGGTGATTGTTAAAAACATAGCTCAAAAATCATCAAAAAATTTTAGGGCTCAGCAAGCCGCACTAGCAGATATGAATGGCTTTATTGAAGAAATGATGACAGGACAAAAAGTAGTTAAGGTATTTAACTATGAAAAAAGAGCCATAGATAGCTTTAATGAAAAAAATGAAGATTTAAGAAAGGCAAGCACACAGGCTTCTACCTACGGTGTAATGCTCATGCCTATAATGGGTAACCTGTCCTTTGTTATGTATGCTGTAATTTCCATTTTGGGAGCATACTTTGTGCTAATTGGAAAATTCAGTATAGGTAGACTTGCTACATTTTTGCAATACACAAGGACTATTTCAAGACCAATTACCCAGGTTTCTAACCAGCTTAACACATTGTTTGCAGCATTAGCAGGTGCAGAAAGAATTTTCAAGGTTTTAGATGAACCGGTTGAAATAAATGACGGGGATGTTGTGCTGATGGATGAATGCAAGGGTAAGAAAAATCTTTGCTGGAAAGTACCAAAACATGATGGACAATTTGAACTAGTTCCATTAAGAGGAAATATAGCATTTAAAGATGTTGACTTTGGCTATGTAAAGGATAAACAAATTTTGAAGAAAATTAATCTTTATGCTAAGCCGGGTCAAAAAATAGCATTTGTTGGTTCCACCGGAGCGGGAAAAACAACAATTACAAATCTTATAAACCGTTTTTATGAAACAAATGACGGTGAAATTTTATATGACGGAATAGATATTAAAAGAATAAATAAATTTGATTTACGAAGCACCATGAGTATAGTGCTGCAGGATGTACATTTATTTGAGGGAACAGTTGCAGATAACATCCGCTATGGAAGGCTTAATGCAACAGATGAGGAAGTAAAAGCAGCAGCAAAGCTTGCGAATGCTCATTATTTTATAAAGCATCTTCCAAAGGGCTATGATACCATGCTTACTGCTGATGGTCAAAATCTTTCCCAGGGGGAACGACAGTTGTTGTCCATTGCCAGAGCTGCCATAGCAGACCCAACCATATTAATACTTGATGAAGCAACATCGTCAGTTGATACAAGGACTGAAAAGTTAATATCAGAAGGCATGGATAAGCTTATGGAGGGAAGAACAACCTTTGTTATTGCTCACAGACTTTCAACTGTTAGGGATTCAAATGCTATTATGGTGCTTGAACAAGGTGAAATAATTGAAAGAGGCGACCATGAGGACTTAATGAAGCAAAAGGGCCGCTACTATGATTTAAACGCGGGAGATGTGGAATTGGAGTAATATATGTAAAAAACAGAAGCCATAGCATTTCTATTAGCTTCTGTTTTTGTATTAAGTAATTAATTTGTAATAAAGCTTATAGGTCCATCATCGTCTTTATTATGTTTTATTTTAGTGCTGGCTGTTTTTGCCTTTCCTTTATGTTCTAAAATAATTATTTCTTGTCCCGGGTAAATTAAGTCCGGATTTGGAATATGGTTTGATTCTAAAATATCCTCAACGGCTATATTGTGATTTTTAGCGATTTTGTACAGAGAATCTCCGCTTTTTACTATATAATTCATATAATCTCTCCCTTTTTATTTAATAATTTATTTTATGCAATTTTATAATATTTGTTAATTATCTACTTATGGCAAATGTTTTAGCAGCATTCATTAATTTAGAGTGATATCTTTTATAGAATATTTATTTCCATATATATTTAAAATTTAGGCATATATATAATCAAATAAATATATATTATTTATAACGAGGTAAATATTTTTCCACTTCTAGTGGCGTTACTATTTTATAGTTGGAGGTATTAAATTGAGGAGGTTTTATATGAAAAGGTTAAAAAATAAGCTTTCTACAAAACTATCTGGTAAAATTAAAAAACCATCAATAAACATAAGCAGAGAAGAACTTAAAAATGAAATTTTAACAATAGGATTATTTGTTTTTGTAATAATAACAACATTTTGGCTCATAGACATTGTATTTGGCTTAATAAGCGATGAAATGAAATTTTCAGAAATCAAAAATGTACTGTTATTGATAAAGGATTATGTAATATGGTTTGTTTTAGGCTTAGGATATATTTTTATTGCAAGGAAAAAGCATTTTAACAGCGAATCAATTATTGCATTTACGGCACTGGGCTCTATTTATACAGCAATAAAACTTTACGGCGCTGATCTAGGTGCACTTTGGATTTTTGTAGCAGAATGGATTATAATAACTATGGCAATTTACAACATAGTAAAATTCATTTTTTCAAGACTAGCAAACCCCGTAATGGAATAAGGTTATAGGAATAACAAAGAAAGCATCCCAGTATGCTTTTTTTGCTTTTTGTGATATTATGTTTTCATATGATGTTTTTTGTAGTATAATGTTATTGTATCTATGATTTAAGGGGTGTCGAGGTGGATTTGAGAGAAATTACGCAAATATGTGATGCAATTGTTCAAAATGTTTCATATAAATTAATTATTTTCGATAATGAAGGAAAAATAATTAAATTAAATGATAATGCAAAGGGAAATACCACATATGATTACAGAGAACTTGGCAATTTAAATGATATTTATAAAGATGCGGAAGGCTATTATAATGGCAAACAAATTACATTTGAAAATTTGCCTTTTTGTAGAGTTTTAAAAGGAGAAAAGTTCAATAACGAAAGATATGTTTTTAAACAAAAAAATGTATATGTAAATATAGAAGTAAGCGGAATTCCCATTTACGACGAAAAAGGCAACATAGCAGCAGGTATTATGATTTTCAGAAACATTTCAAAGAAATTAGAATATGAAGAATTTGCCAATGTTGAATCTCAATATGCCACATTGAAAAAAATTGTTGAAAATCTTGATTTATGTTTTGCCAGATTTACATACCCTGAATTTGAAGTTATAGAATATAATAACAAGGCCTATGATTTGTTGAATCAAATCAATTCAAGCACCGGGTTACAAATGACTTTGTGTGAATTTAATTTTTATAATTTGCTTCCTGTAAAAAAGGATATAATTGAATTGATTCATTTATCCTTTGAAAAAAAGGACAACTATCAAGAGGTATTTAAATATAACATTTCCGGAAATGAAGTTTATTATAAATTTATATATCAGCCACTTTTAGGGAAAAACAACAACATATTAGAGGTTGTGGCAATCGGCTTTGATGTAACCAAGGATATAAAATCCAGAAAAAAAATGGAAAGAACTCTTAAAATTCAAGATGAAATATATGCTAATGTTTCTCATGAACTAAAAACACCTTTAAGCGTTATCTTTTCAGCAAATCAAATGATGGATATATATATGAAGGAATTTTCTTATGAACAGTATAAGGAAAAAATCCTGGACTACAATAATATTATTAAACAAAATTGCTACAGGCTTACAAAAATTATTAATAATATAGTGGACATGTCTAAAAACAACACAGGTAATTTCAAGCTTAATGCAAGCAATGAAAACATCGTTGATGTGGTTGAAAATATAGTTAATTCTGTTGCAGTATTTGTTAAGTCCAAGAATTTAAAAATAATTTTTGATACAGATGTGGAAGAAAAAATTATTGCATGTGATACATATCAAATAGAAAGAGTTATGCTTAATCTTATATCTAATGCTATTAAATTTTCTAACGCTAACGGTGAAATCCGAGTAAATATTGTGGATAAGGGTACAAAGGTTGAAATTATCGTTAAAGATGAAGGTGTTGGAATTGAAGCAAAGCACCTTACCCATATTTTTCAAAGATATTATCAAGTGGATAAATCGTTGAACAGAAATGCTGAAGGCAGCGGTATAGGCTTATCTCTTGTAAAGCTTATAGTAGAAACGCATGGTGGGAAAATTTATGCTAAAAGCAAGGTTAATGAAGGAAGTACATTTATTATTGAGCTTCCTGCAATAACTTTAGAACAAGATGACGATATGAACTATATTAACAATGAAAACAATAAAGTAGAAATGATAAAAACTGAATTTTCAGACATATATAACATATAAAGATAGCTATGAGGAAACTCATAGCTTAAATATTAAATTTTTAAGGAGTGTAACATGAGAACTTTACATACATCAGATTGGCATTTGGGAAAAAACTTAGAAGGCTTTAGCAGAATGGATGAACAGGAGCTGTTTCTTAATGATTTTGTTGAGCTTGTTAAAGAAAAAAATGTGGATGTGATAATTATTGCAGGAGATATTTATGATAGTGCAAACCCTCCTGCAAGAGCCGAAAAAATGTTTTATGACACTCTTAAAAAGCTGTCCTCAAATGGTGAAAGGCTTACATTAGTTATTGCTGGAAACCATGATAATCCAGAAAGGTTGGTTGCAGCAGGTCCTCTTGCAAGAGATCATGGCATTATAATGCTTGGCACTCCGAAGACAGTGGTGGATGTGGGGGAATATGGAAGACACAAGGTTGTAGAAGCAGGGGAAGGGTATGTTGAAATAGAAATGAACGGCGAAAGGGCTGTTATACTGTCAGTCCCTTATCCCAGCGAGAAAAGACTTAATGAAGTATTGTATGGCTCAATGGATGAAGAATGGGATAGACTAAAGTCCTACAGCGATAGAATAAAACAGTTATTTGAACAATTAAGCTTAAAATTCAGGGACGATACTATTAACATATGTGTATCACACTTGTTTGCCATGGGTAGTGAAGAAGCAGGCTCTGAGAAAAATGTCATGCTTGGAGGAAGCTTCATAGTGGACGGGAGATGCTTTCCGCAAAAAGCTCAGTATGTGGCATTAGGTCACATTCACAAGCCTCAAATAGTTCCGGGAACTAATAAGAAGGCAAGATATGCAGGGTCGCCTATACACTACAATAAAAAGGAAGTAAGCTTTATAAAGAAATGTTTTATAGTGGATTTAAAGGCAAATGAAGAGTGCAGCATTGAAGAAGTTGATTTGAAGGTATATAAGCCTATTGAGGTTTGGAAATGCGAAAATATAGAAGCAGCCATAGAAATGTGCGAGAAAAACAAGGACAAGGACTGTTGGGTCTACTTAGAAATTGAAACAGACAGATATCTCAGAGAAGATGAAATAAAGCAAATGAAAACATACAAAAAGGATATTCTTGAAATAACTCCCATAATAAAAAATCAGAAAAATGAAGAAATAAATATAAACAGCTTTTCAGAAAAATCCTTTGAAGAAGTTTTTAAGGAGTTTTATACCAAGGAAAGACAGGTAGAACCACAAGAAGAAGTTGTTGAAATGCTTATGTCTATTTTACAGGAGGATGAAAATGAAGCCAATTAGTCTTAAAATAAAAGGATTAAACAGTTTTATGGAAATTCAAGAAATAGATTTTGAAAAGCTTACTGAAAAAGGTTTGTTTGGAATATTTGGTCCTACAGGCAGCGGCAAATCCAGCATTCTTGACGGCATAACTTTGGCTTTGTATGGCAAGGTTTCAAGAAACAGCACAAATTTCATGAATACTAATTTGGACTTTATGAATGTAAGCTATGAATTCCAAATGACAGACTGGGAAACTAGACGTTACAGAGTTGACCGTGAATTTAAAAGAAGTAAGACTGGAAGCATTACAAGCAAATTGGCTAAAATAGTTGATGTAACCCATGGAGAGGAGATTTTAGAAGAAGGAACCAATGCAGTTAATGAGAAATGTACTGAAATAATAGGTCTTAATTTAGATGATTTTACAAGGACTGTTGTACTTCCCCAAGGAAAATTCAGCGAATTTTTAAAGCTTGCAGGAACTGAAAGAAGAAATATGCTTGAAAGACTTTTTAATCTTGAAAAGTATGGAGATGATCTTTCAAATAAACTGAAGGTTAAAATTAGTGTTGAAAATCAAAAATCAAGCATACTTGAAGGAGAGCTTAAATCATATGAGGATGTTACCAACGATATTTTAAAAGAAAAAAGCGGACTCCAACAAGAATGTAAAAAAAGTTTAGAAAAGGTAGTGCAAGAGTTGGAAGAAGCAGAAAAATCATATAATGAAGCTAAAGAGCTGTGGCAACATCAATGTGACCTTAATGATTTAGTTTTAAAAGAAAAGTCTTTAAAGGAAAAAGAAGGCCAAATAAATGAATATAAAGTTAGGGCTCAAAAAGGGGAAGGAATTCTAAAGGTTAAGCCTTTTTTGGACAGCTATGAAAATACTTTAAATGAAATAACAAAGACAAATAATGAATTAAGTGAATTGGTTAATCAATATGATAAAATAAAGGAAGAAAAGAAAAATGCAGAAACATTGTTAGAACAAGCAAAAGAGAAGAAAGACCATGAACTGCCAAGACTGCAAATACAGGAACAAAGAGTAGCAGATGCCATAGAAGAAAAAAGGGCTATGGATATTCTTTTAAATGACAAAAAAATTATTGAAAATATACTTGTAAAAGCAGAGGAAAATCTAAATGTTTTAAACAAAACTTTAATTGATAAAGGAAATTATATAGAAAAAATTAATGCACAGATTTCTCTCTATGAAGGAAAAATAGAATCGCTAAAGGTGCCGGAAGCCTATAAAAACAAAGTGAATGAAGGCTTTGTATTGCTTAGTGTATGCGAGAATTTACAAAAGCAGAAAAACAGTATTAAAAAAGATATTGATAATATTTCTGGCATTACTAGTACAGCTCAGAAAAAAAGCGATGAATTATCCATTTTTTTAAATAATAAAAAAGAAATGCTTAGTAATGCTGAAAACGAGTTGAAGAATCTCAATGATAATTGCCCGGGAAATCAAGATGATCTTCTTGTTGCTACTGAAAGGTTAAAAAGTGCTAAGGATAAATGGGATAAGCATAAGGAGTATGGGGAAGCAATAAATAAAGGTTATGAAAGTATTAAATTAATTAAAGAAACATTAAATAAATTAGAACATAACAAAATATCCTTAGAAAATGAAACTGAGAATTTAAAGCAAATTATTAAAAAGGCAGAAACTGAGAATTTAGCCCATAGTTTAAGAGAAGCATTACAAGATGGTGACGTATGTCCGGTGTGCGGTTCAACAGAACATCATAGGGAAAATATAAAGGGCTCTGGAAGTTTTGAAGAGCTAAATGAACTTAATTCAAAGCTTAATCTTAATGAAAAAGAACTTAATAAGATAAATGGAGATATTATAAAGAATCAAACAAAATTATCCCAAGAAGAAATAAATGTGGAGAGTTATTCAGATAAGTTAAAATCATTGGGAGAAGATTATAAAACAATTTCAGTGGCAGCATTGCAAAATGAATTTAATATGCTTTATAAAAGCATAAATGAGTACGCTAAAAGTAAAGAAAAATTAGAAAAACAAAATAAGCTTTTATCTGATGAAAAAAATAATTTGCTTGTTGAATATACTCAAATAAATAACACTTTGGAGCATAACAAAGAACTGTTAAAAAAGAACAGCAATGACCTATCTTCAAAGGATAAAGATCTCAATGCTGCTAATGAGAAATTGTCTCTTTTGAAAGCAGAACTAAATATTGATGATTTTAAGCTTGTCAGAGAGCAAATTAATTCAAAGGAAATTGAAAAAGCAAAGCTGGAAATTGAAACAAAAAAGTTCCGAGAACAATTAAGCAAAGAACAAGATGAAAAAGAGAAATTAACCGGTGAAGAAACAAATTTAAAGATTAAATTAAATGAAAAGAAAACAACATTAATTGAAAAGACAAAATCTATTTCTGAAAAACAACAAAACATATTAAACAAGGTTGGCGCTGCAGAGAACTTGGAAAAGCTAAAGGAAGATATTATAAACTCAATTAAAAATATTGAGTTACAGTATAAAAATGCTGAAAATAATAAGAAACGAACAGAAGAAATGTTTGAAAATATAAATAACAGCATTAACTCTAAAAACGGAAGATTAACAAGCTTAAAGGAAAGATCTGCAAAGGATGAACAAGAGCTGCACAAGGCTATGGACAATGAAGAAATAAACAGTGTACATGAAATAAAAAATAACTACATACCAAGAGAAAAAATAGCTCAAATGAAAAAGCTGGTAGAAGATTACAATGATTCCTTATCTCAGCTTACAGGTGCTATGAAAAGCCTAGTGGTTAAAATTAAAAACAGAAGCTTATCACAGGAAGAATGGTTAATTATTCAAAATACAAAGACAGAAAAAACCAATGCTCGCGATAACTTAAAAGAAGTTTTTATAAATTTAGAAACCGAGGTTAAAGGCTTAATTGTTAGGCTTGAAGCTAAAAAAGAATTATTGAAGAAAAAAGATGAGCTTGATTATAAGCTTGCAATTTTAAGTGACCTTGAAAAATTATTCAGAGGCAAAAGATTTGTAGAATTTGTTGCTGCAAATCAACTTAAATATGTATCTATGGAAGCAAGCAAAAAGCTTAAGGAAATAACAGGGGGCACATATGGTCTGGAGGTTGACGAAAATGGCAAGTTTATTATAAGGGATTATAAAAACGGAGGAGCCGAAAGAGATGCCTCCACATTGTCGGGAGGAGAAACCTTTGTGGCATCCCTGGCTTTGGCTCTAGCTTTATCAACACAAATACAGCTTAAAGGAACATCTCCTTTAGAATTATTTTTCCTTGATGAAGGATTTGGAACATTGGATGACAATTTACTGGATGTGGTAATGGATTCCTTGGAAAAAATCCATAATGACAAGCTGTCCATAGGTTTAATAAGTCACGTGGAATCCATAAAAAACAGGGTTCCGGTCAAATTAATAGTGTCTCCTGCCGTTGCCGGCCTTGGCGGGAGCAAGGTTCGAATAGAAAGAAATTAAAGTGAAAAAAAACGTCTCATTGAGACGTTTTTTTTACTGCCATCCTCTGCAGCCAAATCCTTGACCATTTCCTTGTTGACCAAAGCCTCTGCCCATACCTCTGTTGCCAAACCCGAAGCCCATCATTCCTCTTCCAGAACCATTGCCGCTTCCATCACAGTATTCTTGTCTTTCCAACATGCTATTGTAAAAATCATCAGCTTGTTCTTGAGTAATAGAACCATCTTTAACTTTTTCATCCAAATAAGCTTTTTTGCTTTCTAACATTTGGTTTTTAAATTCTTCAAAGACATCTTCATCAATGGCAATTTGACCGTATGTGCCCCCAGATGTTAATTTTTGCTCTGTTACTTCATCAACAGTCTTGCCTGTTAGACCTGATATAATATCAGCAGGGGTACTGTAAGCTGCATATGCAAATGCAGTTATAGATGTTACAGCTAAAACCAATACTACTAATAAAACTAATTTTTTCATTTTGTTACCTCCATGTAATTTATTTTTTCTATGATGTAAGTATAAAAAACAATTATGGCGAAATTGTGTCATAAAGTTAAAAAGATTATGGTATTTTAAGTAAATTATCAAAATAAAATGTGCAGTTTATGAAGTATTAACACAATTTTGTCACAAATTAACATTGGTATATGGTATAATGAATGCATAATGAAACAAAGACTAACGTCTTTGTCTGATGATGCATTCATTGTATCGGTGTAGGGCATCGCATTAACGGCTTGCACTTATGATATAATAGAACAAATTAAATCAGTAAGAGGTGATTATATGGCATTAATGTTAATTGCAGATGATAATAAACAAATAACATCCATATTAAAGGAGTATGCAAAAAATGATGGCTATGAAGTAATAACAGCCTATGATGGCAAAGAAGCCTTAGAAGCATTTAAAATGCATAATCCGGACATTATTCTTCTTGATGTAATGATGCCTCTCATGGATGGGTTTGAGGTTTGCAGAGAAATTCGGAAGTTGTCAAATGTACCCATAATTATGATTACAGCTAGGGGAGAAGACTTTGAAAAAATAATGGGTCTTGATATAGGTGCAGATGATTATATTGTAAAACCATTTTCACCAGGTGAAGTGATGGCGAGAGCAAGAGCAATAATGCGAAGAATTACAAGTGAAGATAATAATAACAAGCAGATGTTAAAGTATGACAACCTGGAAATAAATCTAGATGATTATATGGTAAAAATAAATAATAATAATGTTTTGCTAACAAAAAAGGAAATTGAAATATTATGGTCATTGGCTTCTAATAAAAACAAGGTTTTTACAAGAGATAACCTTCTTAACAGCTTGTGGGGATATGATTATTACGGAGATAACAGGACAGTGGATTCACACATTAAAAGACTGCGCTCAAAGCTTGATGAACATGAGCATAATAATTGGCAAATAAAAACCATTTGGGGAGTTGGATATAAATTTGAGTCAAATAATGAACAATAAAATTGCAGTTAAATTAACGGCATATTTTTCAGTGGCTCTATTATTATTTTCATTAATAATAGGAGTAATTTTTATGAGCCTTTTTAAAAATAATGCGGTATCAACGCATAAAAAGGACTTGGAGAATCGTGCTTTGACTATAGCAGGAACAATTTCAGAGCTTTCAGAAGGCGACGGCTTAAATTTCAACATGATGAATGGAAGAATGATGGGCAGGGGTATGATGAGTATGCAAGGTGGCATGGGGGCATATTTAAGGAATTTAGATACTATTGCCATGGCTGATGCTTGGATTGTTGATGAAAATCTTAACCTATTGACTACAGGAACCATGTCTCATATGCAATATAGCTATAAGGATTTGCCTGAAGATGCAAATAGAGTTGTTAAAGATGTTTTTAATGGAAACACATCATTTAGTGAAGGATTTTCATCATTGTTAGATACGCCTACTATAACAGTAGGAACGCCCATAGTGGCTAACAATGATGTGATTGGGGCGTTGCTTCTTCATTCACCTGTTAAAGGAATCGATGAAGCATTAAATAAAGGTTATAAAATACTGTTTTTCAGTATTGTTATAGCACTTTTGATTTCATTAACTTTATCTATAGCATTGGCACTGACATTTACCAAACCTCTGAAAAAAATGAAAAGTGCTGCTCTTCTTTTAGCGAAAGGTAATTATGATGTAAAAACAGGCGTAGTTCAAAATGACGAAATAGGTGAATTAGCCGGTGCCATAGATATTTTAAGTGCAAGGCTGGATGAAGCCAGCCGGGAAAGCGAAAAGCTTCAAAAACAAAGACAGGATTTCATCACCAACATATCTCATGAACTTAGGACTCCTGTTACAGTAATAAGGGGTTCTCTTGAAGCACTCAGTGATGGTATAATAAAAGAACCTGAACATGTAAAGGAATATCATAATCAAATGCTTAAAGAAAGCAAAAGTCTTGAAAGGCTGGTTAATGACCTTTTAGAACTTTCAAGACTGCAAAACACAGATTTTAAAATAGAAATGCAGCAAATAAATCTTTGCGATATATTAAATGATGCAGCAAGAAGCGCTCAAAATATTGCAAGTAAAAAAAATATTGAAATAATATACAAACAGGACAAGGATGTATTTTTAATAAATGGGGATTATGGAAGGCTCCGTCAAATGTTCCTTGTGGTAATAGATAATGCCATAAAATTTTCCAGGGAAAATAGCAATGTGTTTATTGAATTAAATGAAAGCCAAGTTTCTGTAAAAGATGAAGGAATTGGAATATCAAAGGAGGATTTGCCTTTTATATTCGATAGATACTACAGAATTAAGACAGAAAACAATAAATCAGGAACAGGACTTGGACTTACTATTGCCAGTCAAATAGCAGCAAGACATAATATTAATATTAGTGTTGATAGTAAAGAAAATATTGGAACAAAATTTGTTTTTGATTTCAGCAGTAATAATAAATTAATATAATGGATTTTAGCTTGAGATATGTCTCAAGCTAATTATATTTCAAAATTTTCAATGGTTGTATAATTTTAGAAAAAAGTTTATAATATATAAAAATTAATAGGATTTAATAAAATAGCGGAGGAAACGATGGATAATATAATATTTAATTCAAAACCAAGCAATGACAGGCTTCAAAAGGAGCTTGATACATATGATGTTTTAGAAAAACTTGAAATACCATTTACAGGAATGGACCATGAACCAGCAATGACTATGGAGGATTTACAAGCAGCAGATGAAACATTGGATGTTAAGGCTTGTAAAAATTTGTTGCTTTGCAATGCTAACAAAACAAAGTTTTATATGTTGCTTATGCCAGCCGATAAAAAATTCCTCACAAAGGACTTATCAAAGCAAATAAACAGCTCTAGATTATCATTTGCAAGCGGCTCATATATGGAGGAGCTGTTAAACATTACGCCGGGAGCACTAAGTGTTTTTGGGCTTATGTATGACAAAGACAATCAAGTGAGTATTATAATAGATAAGGATGTATTAAAAGAAGAATACTTCGGATGCCATCCATGCGTAAATACCTCGACAGTGAAGTTGAAAACTTCAGATGTAATTAACAAGTTCATTCCATTTACAAACCATGAACCCATGTATGTGGAATTATAAAGGAAATCTAGATGGCTTTACAACTTGCTGTAGAGCCTTTTATATTAACATTAACAGTTTGCTAAACAGCAACTATTGATTTATATGGAATTTTAGTTTCATGACATATATTACCACAGCAGCATGTCCATGTTTTCCTTGACAAAACCCTATAATTTTGATAAACTGTCAAAGTTAAATATCGTTTTCATATCTCATCTAAACTTTAATTTAAGCAAACTAAAGAAAAGGAAAATATAATTGATTATAATTATATAAAATGACAATATGAAATTATTGGGGAAAACGCTCTTATTGACCGGAATTACATCTGTTATATTTTGTACAACAGCATTTGCAACAGAGGTACAAATTGCAAATGATAAAATAATTGAAGATACAGTTGAAATTGTAGAAGTTCAAGAATCAAATGAACAAGAAAATCCGGAAACAATAAATAGCATAGAACAACAGGAAGATATATTAAATATTGCTGAAGCAGAAAAACAAGATGAAATTACAGTGAAAAAAGGAATAATCACTGTTGATATATTAAATGTAAGAAGTGGCCCTTCAACTGATACTGAAAAGTTGGGCAAATTATTTTTTGGCACAACAATTGAAATTTTATCAGAAACTGAAGGTTGGTATGAAATAAGTTTTGAATCTCAAAAGGCATACATAAAATCTGAATATGTGAATATAGTTGACATTAATGCGACAGAATTAAGCGCTGAACAAAATATAGGCTTAAGTATAGCTGATTATGCTAAAAAATACATAGGAACGCCTTATGTGTATGGTGGAAGTTCTCCCAGCGGATTTGACTGCTCCGGTTATATTAAATATATTATGGAAAACTTCGGAGTGGAAATGCCAAGAACATCTACAGACCAATATTCCATAGGCGTAAGAGTTAATAAATCTGAACTTTTGCCTGGAGATTTAGTGTTTTTTAAATACAATGCTAATTCCTATCGCTTAAGCCATGTGGGAATATATGTAGGAGACGGTAATTTCATACATTCTCCTGTACCTGGACAATCGGTTAAGATAAGTCCGTTAAATACAGGGTACTTTTCTTATTACTATTATGGGGCAACAAGAGTTTTACAATAGGATGAACATAACACTTCTATACTTGAAGTGTTTTTTGTTTGAAATGAAAAATTACGGATATATAATATATTAATGAATTAATATTGCATGATTTGTTTTTTAGTGTAATAATTATATAGTAAAAGAATTTGTAAGTTGCATGGAGGTAGTATTTTGGGTAGAAGTGGCGGTTCTGGCGGCAGAAGCAGCGGAGGCGGCTTTGGAGGAGGAAGAAGCAGCGGAGGAAGGTCCGGTGGCTTTGGAGGAAGTGGCGGATTTGGATTTAGAGGGGGTAACTCCGGTAGAGCTGGTAGCGACCGTGGAGGCAGCCCATTTGGTCGTTCTGGTGGAAGCAGTCCTTTTGGCAGATCTGGCGGTTCCTTTGGTGGCAGTTCGGGCAGTCCATTTGGCGGAAGCAACAATAAAGGCATATTTGGGAGCGGCAGTTCTCATAGAGGCCCTGTTATATTTCCAGGTGGTATTAATATGGGAGGAGGAAGACCTTCACCACCAGGGAGAAGCTCAAGTGGATGTGGGACAGTTGGTTGCTTAACAATAATTATTATTGTTGTCATAATAATTGCTTTAATTATTTTATTTAACATAATAAGTAGTTCTGGTTCAAGCAACATCTCCAGCGGAATAACAACATCCAGCATTGAAAGAAGAGCACTTCCCAAAGGCTCTGTAAATGAGACAGATTACTACATAGATAACTTGAAATGGATAGGCAATAAAACTAAGCTTGAAAGCGGATTAAAACATTTTTATGAACAAACTGGAGTACAGCCATTCTTGTATTTGACGGATAATATTAACGGGAATTACTATCCTGACGAAAATGAAATGGACATATTTGCTAATGACTTATACGATGAATTGTTTACAGATGAGGCACACCTATTGTTTATATTCATGGAATATGAAGGAATATACATGGATTGGTATGTGGTAGGCTCCCAGGCTAAGACTGTAATTGATAATGAAGCAGCAGATATTTTGCTGGATTACATAGACAGGTATTATTATGATGATGACTTATCAGATGAAGAATTTTTTAGCGAGAGCTTCAGAGATGCAGGGGACAGAATAATGACAGTGACCCGGTCACCATGGATTACTGTTATAATAACCATAAGCATTGTAATTTTGGTAATAGTTTTGTTTTCTTGGTGGAAAAAAGCTAAAAAGCAAAAAAATAAAGAAAGAGAGCAAATGGAAGATATATTAAATACACCTCTTGATAGATTTGGAGATACAGAAGCAGAAGATCTTGCTCAAAAATACTCACAAGATCCTGATAACAAGGATGAACATAATTAAATTAAATAACTTAAAAAAAATATTAAAGGAGGAACACAATGTCAGTTTTAGAAAGATTCGGGGATATTATAAAAGCAAATATTAATGTAATTTTAGAAAAGATGGAAGACCCTGAAAAAATGATTGATCAATACCTAAGAGATATGAGTGAGGATTTGGCAGAGGTTAAAAGAAGCACCGCAGGTGTCATGGCAGAGGAAACTCGCACTAAGCGCTTAGTTGATGAAAATCAAGCAGAAATTAACAAATATGCCGAGCTGGCTAAAAAGGCACTTGTAGCAAGCAATGAAGGTGATGCAAGAGTATTTGTAAACAAAAAACAAGAGTTGGAAAACCTAGGTGCAGGACTTATGACTGCATATGCTGCTGCTCATGAAAATGCTATAAAAATGCGTCAGTTGCATGATAAACTAACTGCTGACAT
Source organism: uncultured Clostridia bacterium (assembly GCA_964546605.1). Classification (GTDB taxonomy): domain Bacteria; phylum Bacillota; class Clostridia; order Tissierellales; family Sedimentibacteraceae; genus Sedimentibacter. Next base: position 831 of record CAZJKK010000003.1, on the reverse strand, counting down.
AGAGGAGCTAAAGGCTAGAAGAAATGTAATCAAGACTAAGGTTGCAGTAGCTAAAACACAACAAACACTTAACAAGGCAACTGCTGCTACAGAAAGAATTCAAGGACAAAACAGTGCTTTTGAGCGTATGGAGGATAAAGCAAGCAAAATGCTTGATGAAGCAAATGCTATGGCAGAGCTTAACATGGAACCTATAGATGAAGCCAAAGCATTAGAAGAAAAGTATGGTGCCATGGGAGAAAATTCTGTGGATGAAGAATTAAAGAAGTTAAAAAGCGAATTAGGATTATAATAAAAAAAAGCAAGGCAACTTGCTTTTTTTATGCATAGCAATATATGAAGAATATGGTATAATGTAATAAATTATTTGCTGTTGCTACAGAAAAGGAGATCATATGTCATTACAAATTATTAGAAATGATATAACGAAAATGAAGGTTGATGTTATTGTAAATGCTGCAAATACAGGTCTTAAAATGGGTGGCGGCGTATGTGGAGCAATTTTTAAGGCTGCAGGGGCAGAAAATCTTCAAAAGGAATGTGATTCAATTGGAAAATGCAATACAGGAGAAGCAGTTATTACAAAGGGGTACAATCTTCCTGCTACATACATCATCCATACTCCTGGACCTATTTGGAATGGTGAAAACAAGACAAATGATCTATTAAAAAATTGTTATTTAAATTCTCTAAAGCTTGCACTTGAGCATAAGGTTGAATCAATTGCATTTCCTCTCATATCATCAGGCATATACGGTTATCCCAAGGAGTTAGCATTTAAAATTGCAGTAGCGGCAATTCAAGAATTCATTTTTGAAAATGATATGGATG
>CAZJKK010000002.1:35605-44694 GCA_964546605.1 uncultured Clostridia bacterium | reverse complement strand
GCAGTTTCGAAAGAAACTGCTTTTTTAAAATAATTTTATAGTAAAGACTGCTTTTGATTGTAATAACTTAACATTTGTTATAAAATAAGACAAGTGACACAAATAAATTATAAGGAGCGGTAGTATGGGGAAGAAAGCAATAAGTTTATTATTAATTGCACTAATGATGGTTTCAATGCTTACGGGCTGCGGTGTTAATGAATTAGGTTATTTGAATTTATCAAAGGAAATCAACAACATTACTGAGTTTAAGTTCACAAATAAAACACAGGTTGAGGTATCAGGAACTGTTGTATCAGGAGCAGTTGAAGGTTCAGGTTCAGGAGATTATAACTTAACTTTGGACTTTGTCGGACAAGCAAATGTTGAAGACTTAAATTCAATTTACTTGGATGTAGATGTTATGGTAAAAGTTAACGATATGGGGAACGAGCTTCCTATAAAGTTAATTATAGCTGATAATAAGGTCTATGTATCTAAAAATGCAATAGTTGAAGCAATGAATATAGGAGAAAAGCTTAATGGCACAATTGAAAACCAAAAGGTTTTAGATGAGTTGGTAAATGTTGAGCTTAAAGACATAGAGTACTTAATGCTTAGTGATATGAGTGAATATTACAATGGAGTAGAGTATAAATCAAGTGCTGAAGATTTATATGAAAATGCATATAATTATCTTGTATCTGCTTTTAAAGGATTTGATTCTAAATTAGTTGCTAAAACTAACAATGGTTTCAAAATAGAACTAACACCGGAAGCTACATTTGATTTTATTGAAAGACTTGTTATATATATAAGTGATAATAAAGAGATGGTGTTTGATGAAACAGTAAAATATATAGAAAATATTTATGATGATATTGCTATTTCAGAAATGGAAGGAGTTCAAGACAAACAAGCAGTCATTGATGAAATAGAAGCAAGCAGACAAGATTTTTATGACTTTATGGATGAAATGGTTTTGGTGGTAAAATCTGAAGAATTTAAAGCCTATGAAGCTATGTTTGACAGAAGCTACATTAATGATGAAATTTCTAAGAAAGGTTCTTCCTATGTTCAAAATGTAGAAGGGGAGCTTGTTTTTGAGGATGTTATAGTTGGAAATTTTGGTTCTAAAAGTGAAATAACTCCTACTGAAGTGACTAAGACAACTTTTACAGGAAAATCAATAAGTGCAGAGGATCTTGAAAAACTTCAAACAAAGGTAGAAAATAGAATTAACCCGGTTAATAAAATTGAATTAAGCTGGTATCCTAATGATTACAGCGCAAGTATATACAAATACAGACTTGACGATCAATCAGACTGGGATTATCAAGAATTTGCATTAATTGATGAAAGAGTTTACTTGCCTTTAAGATACATTGGAGAATCTTTTGGTGAAGAGGTTGCATGGGACAATGATGCAAAGAAAGCATATGTTATTAGAGGAAATGAAAGAATAGACATGACAGGAGTCTTAGTAAACAATAAGACAATGGTTAAAATAAGAGATTTTGAAAAGCTAGGTTATAAAATAGGTTATAATCAAGTAGACGGCTATTCAACAGCAACTATTGAAAAATAAAGAATTAAAAAATAAATCCCGAATAATTCCGGGATTTTATTTTTATAAATATTATGTTATAATTTTTTTATTAGTTTTAAGTAGAGGGGTAAAATATGAAGTATTTAAAACAATTGACTATTATATTTACAATAACTTTTTTAGGAGAAATTTTACATAAATTTATACCTTTGCCCATACCCGCAAGCATTTACGGCTTATTAATAATGCTTATTTGCTTAATGGCCGGCATTGTTAATATTAAGCAGGTTAGCGAGACAGGAAATTTTCTTCTCGATATAATGCCTGTTATGTTTATACCTGCTGCAGTTGGCTTAATGACTATATGGAGAGATACTGTACATGTCGTAATCCCTATAATTTTCATTTCTATTCTTACAACTGTTTTTGTTATGGCAGCTACAGGGAAAATAACAGATTATATATTGAAAAAGGACGGTAAATAAATGAAAAGTGTAATAATTAATTCAGTATATTTTGGAGTTGCTTTAAGCCTTTTATCGTATATTGCAGGCATATATTTAAAGAAAAAATTAAAAAACAGCATTTTTAATCCACTTCTTATTTCAATAATACTTGTTATTATATTTTTGGCAATATTTAAAATAGATTATGAAAGCTACAATCAAGGTGGAAAGTATATAAGCTATTTTTTAACACCTGCAACTGTATGCCTTGCCATACCGCTTTATCAACAGTTGGAATTATTAAAAAAGAATTTTAAGGCAATAATGATTGGAATATTAACAGGAGTTTTAACGTCTCTTGCAAGTATATTTGTTTTATCTGCTTTATTTGGATTATCACATGATCTTTATGTAAGCATACTTCCAAAGTCCATAACAACAGCCATAGGCATAGCAGTTTCTGAAGAGCTGGGAGGATTTAAAACAATTACTGTAGCCGTAATTATAATAACAGGTATTGGAGGAAATGTAATAGGTGAAGGGGTATGTAGGTTGTTTAAAATAAAAAACCCTATTTCAGTAGGGTTGGCTTTTGGCACAGCATCCCATGCCATTGGAACATCGAAAGCACTTGAGTTAGGTGAGGTTCAAGGAGCAATGGGCAGCTTATCAATTGCAGTGGCAGGAATTATGACAGTTGTGCTGGCTCCTGTATTTGCTAATTTCTTGTAAACAATTACGCAGTTTATTATAACGAGGTGAAGAAATCCTCTACTTCTTAAGTAGCGGGTACCTTTTAATAAACAGGTGGTGTGTCTTAATTACCCACCTCGTTGAAGTGGTGTGAGGTAATTGCTACGCAATTACTGACCATACTTAAAGTTGTAGAAATAAAATTCATAAAAATGTTTTAGCATAGATAGGTTAATAACTGTCTATTTATATAATAAAAGATGAGAATATCAAAAGTACTAAAAGCATACCGAAGTTTACTGCAGAAAATACCGCTAGATACTGTGCAGGCTTTGAATTCTCAGTCTTAATATATAATTTGTATGATATCAAGCTTGCTAAAGATGCTATTAATGTTCCTAAACCCCCTGCATTAGTGCCTATTAACAGAGATTTATAGTTTGCGGTAAAATTCGAAAGTAGCACTGCGGCAGGCACATTGCTTATTATTTGGCTAATGGCGACTGAATAAATCAATTCGTGATTGTTTATTAATTGGGATAGAAATTTGCGAACAGCTTCTATATTTCCTATGTTACCGGTAAAAATAAAAAAGAAAACGAAAGTAGCAAGCAAGCTGTAGTCAACCTTTTTAAACAAATTCTTGTCAATTATAAATATTGCTGCAAATACAATAACCAGCATGAGTTTAAAATTTACAAGACGGAATACTGAAGTGAGGCACAATGCAAACAAAAATAAAAAAATGTAGAGTTTGAATTTGTTTTGTATTTTTTCTTTTAACTTAAATGTTACATATATTTGTTCATGTTTTCCAACTGATGAGAATATAAAAATTAAAATAAATCCGGTGAAAGTTACTGGAACTGTTATTTTGAAAAATTCAAAAACGTTTATATTGTAATAAGAAAATAAATATAAATTTTGCGGATTTCCTACAGGTGTCAACATACTTCCCAAGTTGGCTGCAACAGTTTGCATTACAATTACAAAAATCATTTTGTCATTTTGTCCTGTTATGTTCAGTACTAAGATTGAAAATGGCACAAATGTAATGAGTGCCACATCGTTTGTTATAAGCATTGAACTGAAAAAACATATTAATATTAAGCTTAAAAAAAGGCCTCTTGTATTTTTGGCACCAGAAGTCATTCTTTCTGCCATGACATTGAAAAGTCCTATTTCTTTTAAGCCTGCAATTATAGTCATAAGACAAAATAAAATGGCAAGGACTTTAAAGTCTATGTATGAAATATATTTTAATGAAGGTGGCACAAAAAAGGACGTTATTGCTGCTGCAACAAATGATATAACCAATACAGCTTCTGTTCTAAAAAATTCTTTTAAATTTTTCAATGATATCTCCTTTGTTGATGATAATGGAATTATAGCACAAAACATCATTACTATTAATCTTTTTTTATGGGATTTTCTGAATTTTCAGTTGGTCAGGTATATTTAAGAAATGAAATGGTATTTTTTTTGTTATTGATATATAAAGAAAATTACAATATAATTAATTAATGATAAAATTTTATTGAAACGAAGAGGAAAAATATGATTGATATTAGAATAAAGGAAGTTGCAGATATTTTAAACGCAAGTTACATGGATTACATTGATGTAGACAGTCATATAAAAGGTGTAAGCATAGACTCCAGGAAGGTAGAAAAAAATAATTTGTTTGTTCCAATAAAGGGAGCCACTACAAATGGACATAGTTATGTAAATGATGCTATAAAAGGTGGAGCCATAGCAACCCTATGGGATAAAAATGAGCCAAATCCTCCCACAAATATAGCGGTTATATTAGTTGATGATACTGTTAAGGCGCTGCAGGATTTGTCATGCTATTACAGAAATACATTAAATATAAAAATTGTTGGTGTAACAGGAAGTAATGGCAAGACTTCTACAAAGGATATTACTGCCAGCATATTGTCTCAAAGGTTTAAAACCCAAAAAACCATGGGAAATTTCAATACTGAAATAGGAGTTCCATACACATTGTTAAGCTTGGATGAGGACTGTGAAGCGGCAGTTATTGAAATGGGCATGGAAAGAAAAGGAGAAATAGACTTTTTAACTCGATTGGTACAGCCTGATATAGGAATATTAACAAGCGTTGGGTTGGTTCACATAGATAATTTTGAATCAATAGAAGATATTGCAAAAGCAAAGCTTGAAATTGTGAATGGAATAAAAGATAACGGATTATTTATTTATTTTGGAGATGACCCTTTAATTGAAAATACAGTAAATAGCACTGAAATAAAAGAAAACATCAGAAAAGAAACATTTGGAGAAAATAATTCTAATACTTTGTACCTTAAGGATTTTAGCGAAAACTTAGAGGGCATTACATTTACTATAAGTGATGAAAGTTTCACTGAGCTTCATGGGGATATGCTTGGCAAACATCAAGCATTAAATTCCATGGCGGCAATCCTTGCTGCAAAAGAGCTGGGTATGACACCGGAGGAAATTAAGCAAGGGCTTTTAAAAATAGAAAAAACCGGTTTAAGAAATGAAATAATAAAAATAAACAAGTGCACCATACTTAATGATTGTTATAAGTCTAATCCCGTAAGCATTAATGCAGCGTTAGAGATTTTTGATATGATTAATGCTAAAAAGAAAATAGTAGTACTAGGAGACATGTTAGGATACAGAGAAATGAGTCATGATATGCATTACTCTGTTGGAAGGGACTTGAATACTCATAAAATAGACGAGTTAGTTACCATAGGTCAAGAAGCTAAATATATGGCTAAGGGTGCAAGAGAAAATACAAACATTGAGAATATAATAGAATTTGATACAAAGGAAGAAGCAACTGAATATATAAAAAAATATATGGTAGATGACTGTGCTATTTTAATAAAAGGTTCAAGATTTTTAAAGCTTGAATATATAGCAAACACACTAAAGATGTTGGAGGGAAATTAATGAAAACTAAGTTGGCGATATTGTTTGGCGGAAAATCCGACGAATATTCAGTATCATTGCATTCAGCAGCTGCAATTATAAAAAATGTGCCTCAAGAATTATTTGATGTAATATTAGTAGGTATAACACAAGAAGGGCAGTGGTTTTTATATGAAGGAACTGCTGATAAAATAAATGACGATACATGGCACAAAGGCAGCTTAAGTCCTGTTTTATTAAACACAGGTGAAAAGTTCAAGGGCTTGGTAAAGCTTAATATGGATAACAATACATTTGAAAAAATTGAAATAGATTGCATATTCCCGGTTCTTCATGGGAGAAACGGAGAGGACGGAACAATCCAAGGACTATGTCAAATGACAGGAATTCCTTTTGTGGGATGTGATATGACAAGCTCAGCAGTATGCATGGACAAAGGTTTTACACATATAATATGTGAAAATGCAGGGATTTCCACAGCTCCATACATTGTAGCCGTAAATTCAAACAAGCTTAATATAAAGAAATTATATGAGGAAGCACTTGAAAAACTATGTGTTCCAATGTTTATAAAACCTGCAAACAATGGTTCATCCATAGGAATCAGCAAAGTAAGAAACTATGATGAATTTGAAAAAGGAATAATGGAAGCCTTCCAATATGACAAAAAGGTTGTTATAGAAAAAATGATTGAAGGTTTTGAAATAGGCTGTGCAGTTGTAGGCAATGAAGAACTTATAATTGGAGAGGTTGATGAAATTGAAACTAAGAATGATTTCTTTGACTATGTTGAAAAATACAGTCAGCACAATTCTAAAATTTATTGCCCAGCAAGAATAAGCGATGAGCTAAAGACTGAAGCTAAACTAATAGCGGAAAAAACATACAGGGCACTCGGTTGTAGAGGATTATCAAGAGTTGACATGTTTGTTACTCCCGAAAATAAAATTTATTTAAATGAAATAAACACCATACCGGGACTCACGGACCTAAGCAGATATCCATCAATGCTAAAGAAAATAGGTATAGAATACAAAGATTTAATAGTTAAATTGGTAGAACTGGCAATGGAATAAAAAATAAGGAGATTCTTCACTAACGTTCAGGATGACAAGAACATAGGACATGGTCATTCTGAACCAAAGGTGAAGAATCTCCTTTTTTATTTTTTTACTTCTATAACTTCTTTATTTTTTTAATCCTAATATTACTCTTGCTTCGTCTGGTGTTGCAACTTCACGTCCAAATTCTTTTGATAAACGTGCTAATCTTTCAACTAATTGAGCGTTTGATTTTGCTATTACTCCCTTAGAATAATAAATATTGTCTTCAAATCCTGTTCTTGCATGACCACCAAGCATTATTGCTGCCATGTTTAAAGGTAGCTGATATCTACCAACACCTGCAACAGTCCATGTGGAGCCTGCTGGTATTGATTCAACCATGTATAATAAATCTCTTAATTCGCCACCCATTGCTCCTGGTACGCCAAGTACAAAGTCAAAATGCATAGGTGTATTGATTATTCCTTTTTTAGCAAATCTTATAGCAGTATCAATCATACCCTTTTCAAAGCATTCTAACTCAGGCTTTACTCCAAGTTCGTTCATGCGCTTTGCAAATATTTTTATATTTTCTTCTGTATTCATAAATACATCATCTGCAAAATTGCAAGTTCCCATGCTTAATGTTGCCATTTCCGGACTTAATTCGATTGGTTGCATTCTTTGCTCAGGAGTATGCCAAGTAGCTCCGCCTGTTGATGGCTGGAATATAATGTTGCACTTAGCTTCGATTTTTTCTTTAATTTGTTTGTACGTTTCGTAATCCTGAGTTGGATTTCCTTGGCTGTCTCTTGCGTGAATATGTACCATTGATGCTCCTGCTAAATAGCATTCATAAGCTGCTTCTGCAATTTCATCTGGTGTTAAAGGAAGATTTGGTTGTTGTTCTCTTGTTACTTCCGCGCCTGTTAAGCAAGCGGTAATGATTAATTTTTCCATTGTTACCTCCATAAATTTTTTTGCCTTACATATATTTTAACTGATTTAGTAGGTATAGTCAATTGATTGTTAATTATTTGATAATCAAAATTATTTAAAAAAATTATCAAAAAGGGTAGAAAAATTATTCTATATATAGTATAACATTATAGGGAATAATTATATTATTTCTACTACAAAATTATTTTCGTTATTCTAAATAATAAGATACCAATTAAATATACAGGAGAAAATATGGACAGAGAGTTAGCATTAAATATAGTAAGGGTTACAGAAGCTGCTGCATTAGGCTGCGGAAAATATATGGGACGTGGAAATAAAGAAATAGCTGACCAAGCAGCTGTTGATGGTATGAGAAGTATGTTTCAGGTTCTTGATATTGCAGGAACTGTTGTAATAGGTGAAGGAGAGCTTGATGAAGCACCAATGCTGTATATTGGTGAAAAAATAGGTACATGGGAAGAAGGAGCACCGGAAATTGACATTGCCGTTGATCCATTAGATGGTACAAAGCTTGTTGCAAAGGGTCTGCCAGGAGCTCTTGCAGTAGTTGCTGTAGCGCCAAAGGGGTGTTTATTACATGCACCTGATATGTACATGAATAAAATTGCTGTGGGACCAAAGGCAAAGGGATGCATCGATATAACTGCTCCTATTGAAGAAAATTTATATAACGTAGCAAAGGCATTATGTAAGGATATTACTGAGGTAACAGTAATAATGCAAGATAGAGAAAGACATCAACATTTAATAGACAGTGCAAGAAGTGTTGGTGCAAGAATAAAGCTGTTTGGAGACGGAGATGTTGCAGCTGCCATAGCAACTTGCTTTTCAGAATCAGGAGTTGATATGTTCATAGGAAAGGGTGGAGCCCCAGAAGGAGTTATTTCCGCTGCAGCAATTAAATGCTTGGGAGGAGAGTTTCAAGGAATCCTAAGTCCTGGTAATGAAGAAGAGGAAAAGAGATGCAGAGAAATGGTTGGAGATGATTTTGGTCGTGTCTTAACAATGGAAGATTTGGCTAAAGGCGATGATATACTATTTGCTGCAACTGGTGTTTCAGACGGAGAGCTTTTAAAAGGAGTAAGATACATGGCAAACAACAGAGCCAGAACTTCATCAATGGTAACACGTTCTAAATCCGGTACAATTCGTTTCATTGACACAACACATTCACTAGACAAAAAACCCGATTATGCATTAAGAGGAATGCCATTATAAATCAATAGAGTTTAGCGTCATTCAGAGGACGTAGCTGAATTTATATCCTACATTAAAGAAGAAATTCTTCTCTACGATCTGAATGACCTGAATGACCTGAATGACAAAAAACAGCGGTTAAAAGTATATTACATTTATTCTTTTTCCTGCTTTTTTTAATTCTTCTATAAGGCTTTCAACAATATTTTGTTTTATGTTGTAGCCAAGGGGGAAATTTGGATTTTGGTGAGCAGGATTAACTGCTCTTCCTATATAAAAATTTATATGAGT
>CAZJKK010000002.1:2910-35505 GCA_964546605.1 uncultured Clostridia bacterium | reverse complement strand
TAAAGATTGTTGCATACACCTATGAAATTTCTGTTTATCAGCTGAGCAGATTTATTAACATTTATTAGTTCTCTTAGGTAAGAGTTAACCTCCTCCCAGTTCCAGCCTAAGTTAAGCATTTGACCAATACCGGCATGAATGACACCGTCACTTACAACGCATATGGTGTCCCCTTCATTTAAATGAATATAAGATTCATATATTTTTTTATTACCTATGACTCTTTCGTTCTTATCAACAGAAATAATCCTTTTATGAGAAAAATAAAAGTAGGGAGGATTATCATACTCTGCTATATATGCATTGTTGTATTTATCTATTTTTATAATTGTAAATGTGGAATAAGCAAGCTTTCTTACTTTACATTCAGGAAGAGTGTTTATAATAGTTTCAATGGTATCATCTATGGATGCACCGTTTTTTAGCATTGTTACAGCAATTTTTGTTGTCATGGTGGCAAGAATGTTTGCCTTCACGCCACTGCCAAGGCCGTCAGACATAACAATAATGCAGCTGTCATCACCATATACATATTCAACCTTGTCACCACATAATTCTTCAGAGTGCTTATTTAAGCTTTTATAATTAATATCTATATAATTATCCATTAATCTTCACTTTCCTCTAAAACAACTTTTTTAAGCTTTAATAGCGCTGCTTTTGTTTCGGCAGTAGTTTCACCCAAAAGACCTGCAATTTCTTGTGCAACTCTCATTTGTTTTTCAATGACTTTATCAGCTGTTTCCAATGTGTTTAATTTGAAATTTACTATTTGTTCCTTTTTGAGCTCTTCCTTTGTTATATCATTTAATATTCCAAAAAGAATTTTATTTTTAGGCAGATAAATAATTCGTTCAAATACTATGGTGTTATAATTTGTAAGCTCAAGTTTTTTTCCAACCATACTTTCCCCTGAAGCTATAACTTGTTTAAAATCATCTACAGGCATAAAATGAGAAAGTGGCGTGTTAATAATATTCTTTCTTGTGGTATTAAATAATTTTTCACCAACAGGGTTTAAATCCAGTATATTTAAATCTAAATCAACAATCATAATAACACTTGGAGAATACTCAAAATAAATGTTTGATATTTTCTCAGCTTCACTGCGCATAAACGGCATGCACATTTGTGGATGGGATAAACCTTCAAGTACTGATATTGCCTTGTCTCTGCATGTGTCATAACCACATGCTCCACAGTTAAGTTCATCAGCCTTTGTATTTTTACCTGTTTTTTCTAATACAGTTCTAATATCTTCCTCTGAATATATTTCATGATTGTATTTTTTATTTCTAAAGAAGCGGTCATAGTTTAATTTCTTTTCTTGATCCGTATAATTTTCATATCTCTTATTTCTTAAATGGTGTATTCTTGATTTCGCCTTTGTTTTTCGTACAAATACATTTTTGCTCCGTTTAGGAACAGCGGGTCCTCCAAGACATCCCCCTGTGCAGCTGTTGGCTTCTATTAAAACATTAGTTAAATCACCTGCTGCCATTGCTTCAAAGGCACCCATTAAATTATCAATTCCTGAAATGGACAGTGGTGTAAATATACTTTCTGATATTACATCCTTTAAACCTGATAATATACCATTGTCAAGAGGATATTTTTTTCCTGTATAATTTCCCTCCAAATCAGGATAAGAATCTTCAAAGGATGATATATCAATATTCTTTGACTCTAACATCTTGTCCAGTTCTTCAAAGGAAATAACTCCATCAATAACCCCTGCAAGCTGATAGCCATATGCTTCGCATTTTTTTGAAATGCAAGGACCTAAAAAAACAATAAAGGCATCCTTACCGTGTCTTTTTCTAATCATTTTACAATGTGCGATCATTGGGGAATCAATTGGCATCAAGTACTTGATTAAATCCGGGTAATAGGTTTGTACTAACATGTTTACAGTGGGACAACAGGTAGTAATCATGTTATTTAAATCAACATTAGAAATATAGTCCTTGTAAAGCTCTGTTACCATTGAAGCACCTATGGATGTTTCTTCAACTATAGCTGCTCCCAGGTGTCTTAGCACAGATATTAATTTATATGGTGCTTCATAAACACCAAGATAGGAAGGAGCAATTGATATAATTATTTTTTTCCCTTTACTAACTGCAATATCAATGCTTTCTATATCACTGTGAATGTTGCGGGCGTTTTGCGGACACACCAAAAAGCAAGTTCCACAGGCAATGCATTTTTCTTCAACAATTTGAGCTTGATCATCAATCATTTTTATAGCTTTTACTGAGCAATTTCTAACACACTTATAGCAGTTTTTGCAATTTGCAGGATAAAAGTCTAGTATTTTCATTATTTAGATCTCCTTACGCTTTTTAAAACTATATCATTAAAAAAGTCTCTTGCATTGTCTTTGTTTACGGAATATATTTTTTCCATAAAAAGAACTGAAACAGCCTCTGTACAATGTCCGAGACAAAAAGCTCCTTTAATTGTTATTTTATGAGAAGTATTGCTAGTTCTAACACAGTCTTGAAAAATATCTATAACATCATGTGAGCCTTTCAAATGACATGCACTGCCAACACATATTTTTAAATCAACCATAGAAGATACCCCTTAATTTATTTCTATAATAATTATATTACTAATAAAATAAAAATCAACCTATTAGTTAATTAATTAACAAAAATTAAAAATTTATTATACTTGACTATTAAAAACTTAAATGATATTATTGTAACACCTATCAAGCACTTATCTTACTAATTCCATGTTATGATAAAAATTAAACAGAACGGAGGTTTTTTCATGGACAAAAACCAATTAGCCAGACTAAAGCTTTCAGAATTGAAGGAGCTGGCAAAGTCAAAGGGTATGCATGATGCCTATAAATATAAAAAGGAAGAATTGCTTTTAAAATTAAAAGAATATTATGAATCAGAAATGTCTGAAACTAATATAGAAAAAGATACAGAAACAGAAAAATTAAAACAAGAAACCACAAGGATAGATCATAAGAAGCAAGACAATTACAATAAATCAAATATTATTAATCTTACCGAGAAAGCTAAAAGCCTAGAGGAATTTGAAAATAATGAGATTGATCAAGAGATTCCTTCAGAAATTAACCTTTCAGACCTTCCAGAAAAAATAGTTGATGAAATAGAACAAAGCGGTGATGAAGCTTTAAAGGTTATGGGAATATTAGAAACTCATACTGATGGATATGGATTTTTAAGAACAAATAACTATTTAACAAGTGATGAAGATGTGTACATATCTCCTTCTCAAATAAGAAGATTTCATATGAAGACTGGGGATAAAATAACCGGCATAACTAGACCTCCAAAGCAAGGAGAAAAATTTAAAGCTCTTTTATATGTAAAGCAGATAAATGACGAAAATCCTGAGCTCTCAAGAAACAGAAAGGATTTTGATACGCTCACCCCAATATATCCTGATAAAAGATTTAAACTTGAAATTACACCCTCAAACCGAACGAATACAACAAATACAACGTTGAGATTAATAGATTTAGTTGCTCCTATAGGAAAAGGACAAAGAGGTATGATTGTTGCGCCTCCTAAGGCTGGAAAAACGACTATATTAAAGAATTTAGCCAACAGTATAGCAGAAAATTATCCTGAAGTGGAAATTATAATGCTTTTAATAGATGAAAGACCAGAAGAAGTCACTGATATGAAAAGAAATGTTAAAGGTGATGTTGTATATTCAACTTTTGATGAAATGCCAAAAAATCATATTAAGGTAGCAGAAATGGTTTTAGAAAGAGCTAAAAGACTTGTGGAGCACGGAAAGGATGTTGTAATTTTATTAGACAGCATCACAAGACTTTCAAGAGCTTACAATCTTACTATTACACCTACCGGAAGAACATTGTCTGGGGGTCTTGACCCGGGAGCATTATATGGGCCAAAAAGATTTTTCGGTGCAGCAAGAAACATAGAAAACGGTGGAAGTCTTACAATATTGGCAAGCGCCCTTGTGGAAACAGGAAGTCGTATGGATGACATGATATTTGAAGAATTCAAGGGAACAGGCAACATGGAAATTCATTTAGACAGAAAGCTTTCTGAAAAGAGAATATTCCCTGCAATTGATATAAATAAATCAGGAACAAGAAGGGAAGAGCTTTTGTTAAATGATGAAGAAATGCAGACAATTTGGTTGTTAAGAAAGGCACTCAGCAATTTCCCCGTAGCAGATGTTACGGAAAGATTAATAGATGGATTGATAAAAACTAAAACAAATGGTGAATTTATAAAGCAAGCGGCAACACAGCTTATGAGCATTGATAAAGCAAAAGATGATTTTCTTGATTAATTATATTAAAAAACAGAGGTAAAAAACGGATTTAATAAAATATTCAAAAAAATATTGTAATATATAATTCGTTGTGATATAATGCTAAAAGTAAATTGACAATATTATTGAGTTAATATAGAGCGAAAGAGGTGAATAGGATGAAAAAAGATATACATCCAAATTATAAAACAGTAACTGTTAAGTGTGCATGTGGAAATACATTTGAAACTGGTTCAGTATTGGACGAAATCAAAGTTGAAATATGTTCAGAATGCCATCCATTCTTTACTGGCAAGCAAAAGTTTGTTGATAAAGGCGGAAGAGTTGACAGATTTAAAAAGAAATACGGTATGTAAAAATTTTACAAGTGCACTTTTGGGCAACTTTTGGGCAACTCATGCTATGAAGGTTGCCTTTTAGTTTGCCTGAATTAAATTGCAAAAACTGAAGTAAGAATGGACTAATCATCAGAATTCTTACCGGTTAATTGATTTTGAGCAGAAATTGTTGCAAGAGTATCACCTAATTGATTAAAAGCTGAAGATAATACAGCTAATTCATCATCTGAACAGCATCTTGAAAGAGCACAGGCAATAGCGGTAATGTATGTAACAAGTTCACAAGATTGCATATTTTTCACCTCTACATAATGTATGTTTTAAAATTTAAATGGTTATAGTTTAGGTGAAAAATATGAAGTAAAAATTTCTAACAAAATGTTCCAATAAAATTAACCGGTTTGTTAACTAAAGTTTTGGTTATGTCAACATGTTTTGGATCTAATGTAACAAGACAGCTGCAAGATGGACCTCCTGAATGTTTCAAATCTATGGAAATATCAGATGCATAATTAATGTTAAGATTATTATATTCACATAAATCTTCAAGCTCTGCAGCAGTACCTCTAGAACCCACCGGGAGCATTTCTTTAACACAATCACAAAGATATAACTTTTCAAAATCATCTATATCCAATATTTTATCGGGGTTTTGTACAACTTCATTTCCCACCAAGGGCAGACCAATCAAATAGCATACATCATTTTTCTCGGTTTTCATATATTTTAATTTGCTTTTTTCACATATTCCTACGCAAGTAACACCCATGGATGTTTGAACAGTTGGTATGTTTTCTTCTGTACTGCCTGTTAAATGAACTTTAGTTGATTTAAATTTAGATAATACCTCATTAAAACCTTCAATGAGCTGTTTACCGGTATCATTCATTTCAACTGCCAGCCCATCTGCAAGAACCATAGGTTTAAATCCCATACTCATAAGCTCTGCCAAAACAACTTTTCCCGTGTGGTAAGCTACTAGCTTTGGTGTTGCTTTTACTGCATCATGTTCCTTTAATCCTATTCCACCACAGGAATCGCAAGCAATACCTAAGTAATTATTTTCATCCAAATCTATTACAGTTAAATCTCTTATCTGTTTTATATTCATGTTATTCTCCATAATTAATGATATTTATTTTAACATATAATTTTGTAATATAATTACATTTAAATGTTAAAAAATCTTAATATTAAAAATATATACTGCGAATATATATAAATATATATTACATTAATTCAATAATTCCATAAAGTCATTGATTATTGGAACTTTTTATGAGAATTAACGTCTAAATACATAGCAAAATAAGAGGTGTATTATGAATGAAATATTATTTATGTTAAGTTTGATAGCTATTGTAGCTTCTTCCATTTACATGCTTTACAGCGCAGTAAGATATTACTTAGACAAAATGTAATTTTTTATATAAAAGAATTTATTAAAATCATTGACAAAAACACAAATTTTCTATAATATGAATACAAATAATTTAATAATCACTGTGATGAGGAACAGTAATTATACAAGACCTATAGAGAGAAAATTATTGGTGGAAGATTTTCGGTGAAATGTATGATGAACCCGCCTCGGAGTGTTTGGGAGTAACAACCCAAAGGGCAAAACCCTTATATAAATGAGATGCTGAGGAATTTTTAAAATATTTAGCAATTAGAGTGGTACCGCGGATATCCGCCTCTTCGTTAGAGGCGGTTTTTATTTGCAAATAATTGTGAATTAGACTGCGCTTATTAGAAAGACTATAAAATTTAAAGGAGATATTATGTCAAAGAAAGAAAAAGATTTTGTAAAAGAAATTACTCCTATGGAGGAAGACTTTAGCAGATGGTATACAGATGTTATATTAAAAAATGAATTAGTAGATTATTCACCTGTTAAGGGCTTCATGGTTATAAGACCATACGGTTATGCATTATGGGAAAAAATTCAGGAATTTGCAGATGCGAAATTTAAAGCAACTGGACATAAGAACATGTATTTTCCTCTTTTAATACCAGAAAGCTTGTTGAATAAAGAAAAAGAACACGTGGAGGGATTTGCACCGGAAGTGGCTTGGGTTACTCATGGAGGAAATCAGGAATTAGGGGAAAGACTTGTAGTAAGACCTACATCAGAAACAATTATATGCCACATGTATGCTAAATGGTTAAATTCATACAGAGATTTGCCATATCTTTATAACCAGTGGTGTAGCGTTGTTAGATGGGAAAAAACTACAAGACCATTTTTAAGAACATCAGAATTTTTATGGCAAGAAGGGCACACTCTTCATGAAACAGAGGAAGAAGCACAACAAGAAACATTGCAGATGCTTGATGTTTACAGACAGGTAGCAGAGGATTTAATGGCAATGCCGGTTGTAATAGGACAAAAAAGCGAAAAGGAAAAGTTTGCAGGGGCTCATGCAACATATACAATGGAAGCATTGATGCATGATGGTCAGGCGTTGCAGGCAGGAACTTCTCATAACTTAGGACAGCACTTTACAAAGGCATTTGAAATTAAATTCCAAGGAAGAGACGGCAAGGAGCAACATCCATATCATACTTCATGGGGTATTTCCACAAGATTAATAGGTGGACTTATAATGGTTCATTCAGACAACAGAGGACTTGTTTTACCTCCAAGAATGGCACCAACACAGGTTGTAATAATACCTATAGCTCAAAAGAAAGAAGGAGTTTTAGAAAAAGCTAATGCTCTTTATGACAGCTTAAAAGCTAAGGGAATAAGAGTGGAGCTTGATGACAGCACTGAAAACTCCCCAGGATGGAAATTCAACCAATATGAAATGAAGGGATATCCAATACGTATAGAAATAGGACCAAAGGATATTGAAAATAATCAGGCAGTTGCAGTTAGAAGAGATAAGCTTGAAAAAGAATTTATATCTTTAGACAATATAGACAACACTATTTATGAAATGCTTGAAACTATGCAAAATGATTTGTTTGAAAAAGCTAAGGCTCACAGAGAAGCTCACACTTATATTGTTAGTGATTATGAAGAGTATAAAAAGGATCTTCCTAACCGTCCAGGCTTTGCAAAAATGATGTGGTGCGGAGACAGAGCATGTGAAGATAAGCTAAAAGAAGAAACAGGTGCTACTATCAGATGTATTCCATTTGAACAAGAAGACTTAGGCCATACATGCCATATATGTGGTAAAGAAGCTAAGCACATGATTTATGTGGCTAGAGCATATTAAAAGTGAACAATGAATAATGAACATTGAATAATGAACAGTTAATGAAGGATTTGTGCTAAGGCACAAATCCTTGTTTTGAAATAAGAGAGGAAATTATGAAATCACAAATTTGGGCTCATAGAGGTGCTAGTGCATATGCTCCGGAAAATACATTGCCTGCCTTTGAACTTGCCGTAAAACAAATGGCAGACGGTGTGGAATTGGATGTTCAGCTGTCTAAGGATGGTGAATTGGTAGTTATCCACGATGAGAAAATAGACAGAACAAGCAATGGCACTGGATTTGTAAAAGATTATACCTTAAGTGAACTAAAGAAATTTAATTTTAATAAATTATTTCCACAATATGGATTTGTTCCTATTGCTACTTTAGAGGAAGTATATGATCTTTTAAAACCGACTAATTTAACAATAAATGTTGAATTAAAGACAGGTGTGTTTTTTTATGAAAAAATTGAAGAAAAGCTCATAAAATTAGCTGAGAAAATGAATATGGAAGAAAGAATTATATATTCTTCCTTCAATCATTACAGCTTGCTAAATTTAAGAAAAATTAAAAATGATGTTAAAATAGGATTGCTATTTGCTGATATTTTTGTTGATGTTCCTGATTATGCTGTAAAATTAGGGGCAGATGCTTTGCATCCTGTGGGTTATGTTTTGCAACTTCCCGGATTTATAGAATCCAGTAAAGAAAAAGATTTAAAACTTCATGTTTGGACTGTGGATGATGAAAGTCAAATTAAACGTTGCACAGAACTTGGCATAGATGCGATTATAACAAATAAGCCTGATGTAGCAAGAAAGATTGTAGATGTATTAAATTAGAAAAAAATCCTAGGGTTCAGATTGTAAAAGTAATAAAGCCAATAATCTGAACCATGGGATTTATTAATATAACATGAGTTCTTTTAAATCGATGATTTCTATTTTTTTGTTTTGCTTTTGTTTAATGAGATTTGCATCTTCAAGCTCAAACAACTTGCGGCTGATTGTTTCGGGGGTTGTGCCTAAATATGAAGCTAAGTCTTTTTTTGTCATAGGCAGCTCAATTTCTTTTACATTGCTGTCCTTATTGGCTAGTTCAGCTAAGTAAAGGGCTAATCTGGTTTCAACCTTTTCAGTTGCGAAACGAGTTGTTTGTTTTTCTGATTGTTCAAGTCGCTTTGAAAATTCATATAATATTTTTAATGATATAGCAGGATATTTTTTCAGGAGGTCCTGTAAGTCACCACGATTTACCGTACAAACATCCGTTTCTTCCATTGCTTCTGCATATGATTCATGAATAGTTTCACTGAATAATGCAAGCTCACCAGTGAAATCTCCTGGCATCAAAATGTGTAGGAGCTGTTCTTTGCCTGACTCTGATAAACGATAAATTTTGATTTTCCCCTTGCTTACAATGTATAAGGAATCCGATTTATAACCTGCTCTGTATATGACTTCTCCCTTTTTATATTTGACGGATTTAGTTAAATTCATAA
The DNA here is from genome assembly GCA_964546605.1 of uncultured Clostridia bacterium. Taxonomy (GTDB): domain Bacteria; phylum Bacillota; class Clostridia; order Tissierellales; family Sedimentibacteraceae; genus Sedimentibacter. The sequence continues at coordinate 26,152 of CAZJKK010000002.1, read as the reverse complement.
CTTCCTCTAGCTGTTCTTCTTCCAAATGATTGAAAATCGGTACTAAAGATACACATACATCATTAGAAAAATGGTCATGATTATGTTTATGATTAAGAAAATGACTTTGTAAATGCTTTTTTATATCCATGCTACACCTCGATTTTAATACTAATATATTTTAATTATAATTCCACTAAAACGAATTTCTATGATTTAAATCAAATTTAAAAAAGATAATCAATTGCGTTGATTATCTTCTTAGTATAGTATAAATGCTAACATTCTATGTTATAAATTAATTTTAAAAAACCAAGAAAAAACAAAGAAATGGTGTTATAATTGTTATTGCGAAATAAGTTTAGTCAGAATAGAAAGGTAGAAGTCACATGTTGAATATTGTTGCGTTAGGATTAGTAAGTTTTTTTGCTGATATAAGTTCCGAGATGGTTTATCCCATTATTCCTTTATATTTAACATCGGTCTTTGGTGCAACTCCTGCATTGGTTGGTATAATAGAAGGAATTGCAGAAAGTTTAGCCAGCCTTTTAAAGGTATTCAGCGGGTATATTACAGACAAATATAAAAAGAAAAAACCAATTGCGCTTATCGGATATGCAGCAAGTTTAGTATATAAAATTGCATTAATATTTGCAGGGTCTTGGACGGGAATATTGGGAGCAAGGGTAATAGACCGCATTGGTAAAGGAGTAAGGACAACTCCAAGAGATGTAATGGTAAGCGAAAGTGCAGAAAAAAATCAAATGGGTAAAGCATTTGGTGTCCATAAAGCGTTGGATATGGCTGGATCAGCTATTGGAATTTTTTCTGCTTACTATATATTAAAAAGTTCTCAAGGTAATTTTGATTATAAAAATATATTTCTTATGGCCATAATTCCTGCTGCCATAAGCTTGTTCATGTTTTTATTAGTAAAGGAAAAACCTGATACAAGAGTTGCAAAAGAGCGAGAGCCTTTTTGGAATAACATTAAGAAACTTGACAGTCAGCTTAAAATGTATTTATTGGTAGCATTTGTGTTTACATTGGGAAATTCATCTAATACTTTTTTGTTATTGCGTGCAAAGAGTGTGGGATTTGATGATACAACAGTTATTTTATTGTACTTTTTATATAATATAACTGCTTCGATATTGGCAATACCGCTGGGGAAATTATCTGATAAGTTAGGCAGAAAAAGAATTTTAGTAAGTGGCTATATTGTATTTTCTGTTGTATATCTTAGTTTTGTATTTGCTCTTAATAAAACTGTTATTGCAGCTGCATTTGTGCTGTATGGCGTATATACAGCTATGACTGCAGGAGTTGAAAGAGCATTTATTGCGGAAATTTCACCTAAGGAATTAAAAGGCACCATGCTTGGATTGCATTCAACAATAGTTGGCATTGCACTTCTACCTGCCAGCACAATAGCGGGATTCTTATGGAATTTGTTTGGGGCTAGAGTTCCATTTATATTTGGAGCAGGTATGTCATTGTGTGCTGCATTAATATTGATTATTTTTATGAAAAACAACTATGTTGCAAATAAAGAAAGTTAATTCAATATAAATTTGAAATAAAATATCCTCATCAATTAGTTGATAAGGATATTTTAAATTTTTATATTTTAGATTGTTTGATCTGCAGGTTCAGATGAATCTCCGTAAAAAGTTTTTTTTGCAAAAATGCTTAATGCAATTGGAACAATCAATAAAGCTATGGTTAGGAATATAACATAGAATACTGAAGTGTTATCTAATATTAAACCTCCTAATGCACTACCAAATACTATTCCAAAGTTAAATGTGCTTGATTGAAGTGATGTAGCAACATCTTTTCCTGTTTCTACCTGTCTTGTTACTGCAGTTTGGAATATTGTAACCAATGCCCCAAATGAAATTCCCCATAATAGGAAGGCAATGTGAGCAACAATAAACATTCCTTTAAATGCTATAAACATAATCATAGTACCTAAAGCTAATGTAAGCATAGAAAATATTAATTGTCCTAAGTGTGAATCAACATATTTTCCTGCTATTACAACAGAAATCAATGTTCCTATTCCGAAAATTAATGAAGCAATTTTTATTCCGCCAGCTAATGAGAAGTGCTCAACAAGTGGTGAAATATATGTGTATAAACCATAGTGTGCCATAATTGTAAGGAATGTCATTACTAAGCAGATAACAACAGATTTATTTTTAATAATGAAAAATGGTGAATTAGCTTTACTTCTTTTTTCACCTTCAACAGAAGGTAAGAACATTTGTGATAAAACAGCTAAAATGAAAATAACTGCTGCTAGAGCTCCAAATTCAATTCTCCATCCAAGCTCTGTTCCTATGGATGTGAATATAGGAAGACCTACTCCAAGTCCTAACGTACTTCCTGCCATTGCTACAGCTATTGCTCTTCCATGAAGATTAGATGGGACCATCTTCATTGCATATGCTGAAACCATAGGCCATAAAACACCTGCTGAAATACCTCCTGCAAGTCTTGCGCCTGCTATTATATAATATGAAGACGAAAAAGCTATTACTAAATTAGAAATTCCAAATATTATTAATAATATCATTAAAAGATTTTTTCTGTTCATAGTCATAGTTAAAGTAATTAAAGGTATTGTGCCTACTGCAGATGCAATGGCATATATACTTACTAATAAACCTATGGCAGAATATGATACGTTGAGCCCTTCGCTCATTTCAGGCAATATACCTGATGGTACTAGTTCTGATAAAATACCCATAAAAGTAACACTGGACAAAAGTATCAAGTGTAACCATGGAAACTTTTCGTTTTTCTTTTCCATACTTCCTCCATACCAATAGTTAATTGGACTTTATTTTTCTATTTATTTCATTCACTTCCTATATATTATATATAAAAATAATTTATCTCAAGGTACAAACCATACAATGAAATCAATAAATGATTGGCAATTTAACCAATGACAGTCTTATTTATTAATAATAGAATTAGGCATAAATATTTATTTCATGTGAGTTTTTAAAATAGTTATTGATTTTTACCTGCCAAACGTTATAATATAGATACTTTGGGAGGTGTTTTTGTGTTTATACATTGTTTTGAACTTTTGAAAACTCCATCATTTGAAAATATTAAGCTAGTGGCAGGAAAATCCGGATTAGATAGACATGTTTCATGGGTTTATGTCCTATTGACTCCTGAATTAGGAGATTGGGTACATGGGGGAGAAATTTTATTTGTTGTAAATAACAATCACCCTTATAAAATTTTAGAAGAAGCTGTATCTCATGATTTAGCTGGCGTTGTATTTTTAAAAAATGAACAAAACGAATCTGTCATTAATGAAGAACTAATAAATTTAGCTAATAAGGAAAATATGCCATTGTTTGAAATGGACTATCATATAAAGCTTTTAGATATTACTAGGGGTATCAGCACCTATATTGTTAATAAGCAAGAAAATATTGAATATATAAATAATTTTTTTTATAATATAATTTTTTCCGCCCACATAAACAAAAGCGAAATTGATGAATATGCAGTTCATTTTGGATATCGTGCTGATTTTATGTGTTTTGTTACAGTAATCAAATCCAGCGATTCTTCTAAATATGAACGTATAAAATTAAACTTGCAAATGCATCAAGAAGATTCTCATGTTCGTTTTATATCTTTGATTTCAAGTGCAGGAATTATTATTTTGTCTTATGCAGCACCTGATTTTATTAATAAGGCGAAAAGTACCTTAAAGTCTGCTTTTAACATATTAAATGAAAAGTATCTTCATACTTTGCAAATGGGAATGGGCAGTGTGTGTGACTCCTTATATGATGCTAGGTACAGTTATTTGCAAGCCATAAAATCCATTCCTCTTTGTGGAAATGAAAGACAAATAGTTGATTATGAAGAACTTGGTTTTCCTAGGCTATTGTTAAATATGACAAATGAGGAAGATTATAAAGAATATGCATCATTTATTTTAGACAAGATTAAAGAGCATGATGATAAAAATGATACATCATTTCTTCAAACCATGGAATTTTATGTTTTAAGCAACGGCAATATTAATAAGGCCTCTTCCCAATTATTTATTCATCGAAATACATGTGTTTACAGAATAGCAAAAATAAAAGAACTTTTTAAGATAGATTTAGATGATGCTTACACAAGAGCTGATATTTTAAATTGTATAACCATTACCCGTTATTTTGATTCCATAGAACAATGATAATTTGAATCTTCTGTATGAAAAAGTTTTTAAAATTAATAATGAAAAAATAAAAAATCAACTTGTTTTAAAGTTGATTTTTTTGATAGTTAAGTAATATTAGTGATTGCACTTACCACTTTTGTGCAATTTCACATGTGACACGATGGTTGTAATAAAGAATAATCCTGCTAATCCCCATGGTAGATAGTTAGTTGAAGATTCTTCTTCGGTATTTTCAGTTTTTATTTCTGCTGAAACTTCGTAAGCTTCATGGGAAGGTTCTTCTGCATTTACTGTTTCATTACCATGAACTGCTTCTTCTCCATGAGCAGCTTCACCATGATGATCTTCCTCTCCTTCTGCAAATTTAAAGAACATAACATAAGCTTCTATATATTCTCTGCCTTCTTCCACATTGTTAACATCAAAGTCTTTCAACTCCATAACCTTTTCAAATCTTTCTTTAAGTTCCGGCATCTTTTCTTCTTCAATCATTCCTTCTAATGGTGATAAGTTACCAACCGCTATACTTTCATCTGCAGCCTTTACTTTTTCATCTACGGGGGTTCCATGAGGTTTTAAACCGTCAAATGGAGCGCCTTCTCCTGCTCTGTGAAGTCTTACAAGTTCGCTAAAGAAATATTGCTCAGCAAGTTCTTTTGATTCTGAGCTTAAGTCCTTAGATTTCATGCTTAAATCAAATTTTTCTCTAATTTCTTGTTCATACTCAGGCATTACCCATTTTAGAACATAGTTTACATTGTTCTCCTCCATAGCCTTAATACCATCTGCAACAGTTGGACCATCCATAGTATCGCAGTGCGCACTTGCTGTTAAAGGTGCTAATATCATTATTCCTACTGCTGCTAAAGTCGCGGCAAAAGTTTTAAACATTTTTTTTGAATTCATTATTGTTTCCTCCTAATTATTTTTTATTGATTATGGATTAATCATAATCTTAAATGAAAAAATAAACCTTGATTAAAATCAAGAAAAAAACTTTTTAGAAAATATTTAAAAAAAATTTGATTTAAGTCAAAGAAATGGGATATAAGGATTTTATAATAAATTTGAGTATAACTTGAAGGAGAGTAACTATGATAGAACAAATTTTTAATATGTCAAAGGGAAACGAAAAAGCTGTAGAAAAAGTAATTCAAGATGAAAATATTCATTATATTCACATGGTATTTAATAAAAATGAAGGTATGCCTGAACATTTTTCTAATTCCACAGTATATATGACTGTAGTAAGAGGTTTGTTGTCACTCCAACTAAATGATCAGGAAAATCACGAATATACTTATGGCAATATTTTAAAAATACCATTTAATACAAAAATGAACGTAAGAAATTTACATGATGAAACATTGGAATTAATCATAGTAAAAGCACCTGCACCGAAAAATTAATAAAATTAATAATGAAATAAAAAAGATTTATGAACAATTCATAAGTCTTTTTAATTTAAGAGGAAGTTTTTATTTATTAAAGTACATGGCATTGAATTGCCTGTGCTTTTAAATTTTCTGGTTTAAATTGATTCGCTTGTTTTTATAGACGTAGTTTTTATGTAGTGAATGGCATTTTTAGGACACACACTTTGGCAGTTTGTGCACTGGTGGCATAAGGATGTATTAATACATGCTTTTTTACTGTCTAAATCAACCTTTATAGCTTCAGAAGGGCATGGTTTTTCACATAGTTTGCATCCTATACATTCCTCTTCATCAACGGACTTTGAATATACTGCAAATTTACCAAATGTCTTTTGCAATGCACCGAATGGACATATTAAATTATGAAATACTGCAGATTTGTATCTCATTGTAATGATTACAGCAATTACTAACCATATTACCATGAAAGGTAAGTCTTTATGTAAAACTTTTTTTGAAGTAATCACTAAGATTATACTGAAAACCAATGTTATCCATGGCAATTTGCCAGATTTCATCCAATCAGGTGCTTCTGTCGGTTTTATTTTTGATTTTTTCCGTATCCATTCTGTTGCAATTATTAACGTGTTCATAGGACATATATAACCGCAATAAATTCTTCCAAACAATATTGCAGTTAAAAGACTTAAAGCATAAATTCCAAGCCATAACATCATTTTTTCTTTAGTGATCAAAAACAAAAATACAGCTAAAAATAATAATCTTATAGACGAAGTAAAATATTTCATGGTAGTTCCCTCCAAATAAGTCATAATTTATTTTATAACAAATATATCCAGAAAGGTGTTACAAAGGTAACGGATTGCAAAAATAGTGTTTGAAAAAAAGTTAATGAGAGCTTAATTTAAAAACTAATCTTCAACATGCAATTCACTCAGTAGTTTTATATCTTTAATTCTTATGTAATTGTTATCAAAATCTATGAGACCATCTTTTCGCATTTTATTTAATTCACGAGAAAGAGATGTTCGTTGAACCCCAAATTTACCAGCTAAATCTTTTTTTGTCATGATAAGTTTTATGTTATTAGTTTGTTGTACATGGTGTTCATATAATAAAAATTCAATAATACATTGTCTTAAAGATTTCATAGTTAATGTTGTTATTTTATTAGATAAAAATAAGGCCTTGCTTGATAAGGACTGCAAAAATTTTAATAAAAAGCATTCATTTATTTGGCATAGCTTCAATACAAGTTCTTTATCAATATGCAATATTATAACATCGCTTATAGCTGAAATGGTCATAGGGTATCTGTTATCTACGGAAAAAAGAAGATTCTCTCCTATTATTTCACCATTTGAAAAATCATTTAATGATAATATATTACCTTCGGAATCTATTTTTTGTATAGTGATAGTTCCTTTTAAAATTACATCCATACTTTTACATTCTTCATTTTGCATATATATTATAGAATTTTTCGGATACTTTTTTAAGCTGGAATTATTCTTAAAAATACTTTGAAAATCTTCTTCATTAAAGCATTTAAATAAATCTATACTTGCAAGTAATTTTGTATATTTATCCATATTTTTTTTCTCCCACAGTTACCTTAGTAACAGTTTTTGCTTTTATTTTATATTATAGTATTTCTTGTGACTTATTACCAACACAAAATGGAGGATTTTATGAAAAAAGTATTAAATTTTATTTCTGGAAAAGGAAAAATAATTATTATGCCTGCTGTTATTTTTTTAGTTCTTATTGCAATTTATATTTTTAACAGTGTGCAAAAGAACGACTCAGCAATTGTTTATGCTGATGGAGGCACATATATTGAATCATCAGGTGTTGTAAAGAACAGTTCCATATCCTTAAGCAGCGAAGTTACAGGAACAATAGTTGAAAATAAGGTAAAAGAAGGCGACATCATAAAAAAAGGTACTGTGATAGCTATTATTGAAAATACATCTTTACAAAATCAATATGATCAGGCCCTGATGAATTTCCAAGTAACAGAGAAAACAATAGAAGCGCTTAAAAACAGTATTGATAGCTTGTCTTTACAAAATATTGACGTTATTCAACAAGCACAGAATGCTTACTTGGCAACAGAGGCAGAATATCACAAAGTGTTGGATGGAGCTAGCATAGATGAAATAAAACAAGCAGAAGAGACTTCAAATCAAGCGAAAACAAATTTAGATTTTATGAAAACAAATTTAGACAGAAGCAAGGAGCTACTTAATCAACAGGCAATATCTCAGAGCAAGTACGATGAGGCATTAAAAAGCTACAATGTAGTGGAAGCACAATATAATGCTGCTGTTTCACAGCTGAATTTAATAAAATCCGGTGCGACTGAAAATACTGTGAAGGCTGCTGAAAACAAGATGCTTCAGGCAAAAGCAGGATACGAGCTTGCCATTTCCAATGGCAATACTCAGCTCAGTCAGTTACAAGGTCAGCTGGAAATAGCCAAGGTACAGCTCGAACAATCAAAAAATATTGTAGAGCAAACTAAAAGAGAATTACAGAAATTAACAATAAAATCTCCTATTGATGGAATTGTTAATTCATTGTTAATAGAAAATGGCGAATTTGTTTCAGTGGGTAAGTTGGTAGCTGAAATATATAATCCTGAAAATGTTGAAATAAAAACATATGTATCTGAAGCAAATATAGGACATATAGTTGTGGGACAAGATACCAACATATTCATTGATTCTCATAATGACAAAACTTATTCAGGAAATGTAACAAGAATAAATAATACCGCAGAATTTACACCTAAGAACATTCAAACAAAAGAAGAAAGAGTAAATACAGTGTTTGAAGTTACTGTTGAAGCTTTAGATTCTGAAGGTGCAATAAAACCTGGCATGCCTGTGGATGTAAATATAAAGATAGATTAATGAAGGAGCAAATAATGGAATATGATATTCAAATATTTTCTCTCACTAAAAAATTTGGAAATATAACTGCCGTAGATAATTTAGACATTCAAGTTAAGAAAAATACTATTTTTGGGTTAGTTGGACCGGATGGAGCAGGCAAGACAACAACTATGAGGATGCTTTGCTCTTTATTAACTCCTGATTGGGGGACGGCTAAAATAGGTAGACATGATATTTTGAAAAAAAGTGAAGAAATAAAACAGCATATTGGATATATGCCTCAAAAGTTCAGTTTGTACGGTGATCTTACTGTTTTAGAAAACCTTGAATTTTATGCGGAAGTATATCAAATACCAAAGAAAGAACGAAAAGAAAAAATTGAATTTTTATTGGGATTCAGCAACCTTGCTAAGCATTCATATAAATTGGCAGATCAACTTTCAGGGGGTATGAAACAAAAATTGGCTTTATCATGTAATTTGATTCATACTCCTAAATACCTGCTCCTTGATGAACCCACTATTGGAGTAGACCCTGTAGCAAGAAGGGAATTTTGGAAAATACTATTTGAATTGAGAGAACTAGGCACAACCATATTTGTCAGCACACCTTACATGGATGAAGCTGAAAGATGTGATGAGGTAGGTCTTATGGACAAAGGCAGAATAATAAAGAAGGACACTCCTTCCAATATTATCAACAATTTTGATAAACATATTATAAGTGTCTATTCTGATGAAAATCATATAGCAAGAAATCTGGCCAAGGAAGAAGAATATGTCCTGGATGCATATATGTTGGGCGAAGCACTTCATATTGTGGTGGAAGATTTTGATTATGCTTCTATAAAATTGAAAAAAAAGTTCAAAAATAAGGTTATAGTAAATTCTATAAAGCAAGTAGCTCCATCTTTGGAAGATGTTTTTGTCAATATTATTAAAAGTGAAAAGAGATGAGGACGTTATGGAAAATGCTATTGAAATAAATAACTTAACTAAAAAATTTGGTAGCTTCACAGCGGTTAACAACGTAAGCTTTAGCGTAAAAAAAGGAGATGTGTATGGTTTTTTAGGTCCTAACGGCTCCGGCAAAACAACTGTCATAAGAATGATTATGGGATTAATAACTCCTTCATCAGGAACAGGAAAGGTTCTAGGTTTTGACGTTGCAACTGAAAATGAAAAAATCAGGTCACATATTGGTTATATGTCTCAAAAATTTAGCCTCTATGAAGATTTAACCGTAGAAGAAAATCTTGATTTTTATGCTGGTGTTTACAATGTTCCAAAAAATAAAATAGAAGATAAGAAAAAAGAAATATTGGAAATGGCTGATTTGGTAGGAAAGGAACATATGATTACTTCAAATTTGTCAGGTGGATGGAAGCAAAGACTTGCACTGGGATGCTCTATTATCCATGAGCCTGAAATTTTATTGTTAGATGAGCCAACAGGTGGGGTTGATCCCATAGCCAGACGACAGTTTTGGGATGTAATATACGATTTATCTAAAAAAGGTGTGACCATATTAGTTACGACCCATTATATGGACGAGGCAGAACACTGTAACTTTATTGGATTCTTGTATTATGGAAATATACTGTCATTAGATACTCCAAATGCCATGAAAGAAAAAATAATTGATGGAGACATCGTTGAAATTAAAGTTAATAATACATTAAAATCAATTGAATTATTAAAAACAAAAGAAAAAGTTAAAGATGCCTCTGTGTATGGTGCCGGAATTCATGTCTTGGCTGAATCAAACTTGGATTCAAATGAACTAGAAGATTTTTTAATAAAAAATAATATTGAAGTTTATGGCATAAAAAAGGTAAACCCTTCATTAGAAGATGTATTTGTTTTTCTTGTGGAAAAGGAAAACAGCAAAATAAATTAATATGGAAGTGAGAATATGAATTATAAAAGAGTTTTGTCCATAATAAGGAAAGAATTTTTTCAAATAAAACGAGACAAAAGAACTATAGCAATAATAATTTTGATGCCTATTATGGAATTATTGTTGTTTGGTTATGCTGCATCTACAAGCGTTGACCACATTCCAACGGTAGTGTATAACAATGACATAGGCAGTGAAAGCAGTGAGTTGCTTGATAGTTTTGTAAATTCACAATATTTCGATTTAGATTACAATGCAAATAGTATACAAGAGATAGAAGAATATATTGATAACGGTGATGCAAAAGCCGGAATAGTAATTCCGCATGAATATTCTCAAGATATAAAAAATGGAAAGACTGCACAAATACAACTTATCGTCGATGGTTCCGATCCTACAACGGCTCAAACCATATTATCAAGTGCAGGGGGAGTAATTCAGGCCATGTCTATTGAAATTATACAAGAAACAAGAGGGATACCTATGCCACAAGTTTTGGATTTAAGAAGCAGGGTTTGGTACAATCCGGACATGAGCAGTATTAACTTTAATATTCCCGGCCTTATAGGTGTAATATTGCAGACAGTAACTTTAATGCTTACATCCTTCTCAATTGTAAGGGAAAGAGAAAGAGGTACCATGGAGCAGCTTATTGTAACCCCTATAACTAAAATGGAGCTTATGGTTGGTAAAATTGTACCATATGTAATTATAGGATTTGTTGACATTGTACTTGCCCTTGCTCTCAGTGTTTTCTGGTTCCGTGTTACTATTGCCGGAAGCATAACATTGCTATTATTATTTTCGGCAATATTCTTATTTGGATCCTTGGGTATTGGTCTTGTTATATCAACAGTATCAAAAAGCCAGTTGCAGGCAATGCAGCTGTCAATGTTTATGATAATGCCAAACATATTGCTTTCTGGATATATGTTTCCAATTGAGGCAATGCCTGATTTCATCGGTAAAATAAGCACAGTGTTGCCGTTGACATATTTTATTGATGTTTTAAGAGGCATTATATTAAAAGGAAACGGATTTACACAGTTGTTTGATGAATTTTTAATATTGACTGCATTTGGTTTAGGATTCTTAATGCTTGCAACTGTTAAGTTTAAAAAGAAAATTGAATAATAGGAGGATTTTATGGCGTCCACAATAGCATTATACGTTATAGCCACAATAGCTTTAACCATATCTTTTATGAAAGATAAGAAGAATACAAAAATTGCTCTAAAAAAGGCATGGAAGTCTTTTGAAAATATTTTGCCTCAATTCCTTTCCATATTAATTTTAATTGGAATAATTTTAGCCATAATGACTCCAGAGCAAATCTCTCATATTATTGGAAAAGAATCAGGATGGGTGGGTGTAATTCTTGCGTCCATAGTAGGAGCAGTAACGCTTGTACCAGGTTTTATAGCGTTTCCATTAGCTGCAGCTTTGGTAAAAAGCGGTGCAGGATACATGCAGATTGCAGCCTTTATCTCAACTTTAATGATGGTGGGAATTGTGACAATTCCTTTGGAGATGAAATTTTTCGGAAAAAAAGCAGCATTAATTAGAAATGCTGAAGCATATATTTTTTCTTTGGTTGTAGCTTTGGTAATGGGGGTATTTTTATAATGGAAAAATTAATAAGTGTAATCAAAAGATATAAAATATTTATTTTACTCATGGCAGCAAATGCCTTAATAGTTGTTTTGTATCCCGAAACAGGAATGCGCTCAGTTGAAATTACAATTAACAGTACCGTAGAAATGTTGTCTATATTACCTCCAATATTTATTTTATTGGGGCTTTTAGATGTATGGGTTGAAAGGGAAACAATGGTGAAGTATATGGGTGAAAAATCAGGTGTTATAGGAATACTTATTGCATTTTTATTAGGTTCAGCTGCAGCTGGTCCTTTATATGCAGCTTTTCCCGTAGCAATGGTTCTTCTTAAAAAAGGAAGTAAGTTTTCTTATGTATTGATAATGGTTGGTGCCTGGTCCACAACGAAAATACCTCTTCTGTTGTTTGAAGCTTCGTCAATGGGATTAAAATTTACGGTTTTAAGATTTGCTCTCAACATCATAGGAATTGGAGTAATTGCTTATACAACTGAAAAATTATTGTCTAAAGAAGAAAAAGATAAAATATATGAAAAAGCTTCATTAATGGAGTAACATTATTGAATTTTTAAAGTTTGTATTGTTTGTGTATCTGTGAGGTTAAGAGAATAATATTAATATTGTTTATGATTCTTTTTTTAACGCTATTAATATTTCTTCCAACATTTAAAGGGTTGTCAAAAGTTTTTTACGAAATCAAGATAAGTAATGAAAAAGAAAATAGAATAATTTAATTGTATGTACTTGTGATACATGTGTTAAATTAAAATCATATGAATAATAAATTAAAGATTGCTTAAATATTACAATTTTACAATATCTTGATTGACTGTGGAAAATTATAATGATAAAATTACTCTGATACCGACCGGTCGGTCGAAATTTAGGAGGAATATCTTGAAAAGAATTTTGACATTATTATTGATTTTTACAATTGCTTTAGCCGGCTGCAGCAATGAAGAAGCTGTTGTAACAGAGGAAGAAACCTATACTGCTGTTGAAGTTGAAACTTTAAAGCCAATGGAACTTTATATTGAAAATATCATGACAGCAAAAGTACATGCTGACAAGGATATATATGTAGTTCCATTAATGGCGGGAAAAGTTGAGAAAATAAACGTAAGTGTAGGAGATAGGGTTCAAAAGGATCAAATATTGTTTGTAATGGATAAACAAGATATTAATAAGCAGGTAAATCAGGCTTATACAGCTTTAGAGGCAGCAAGTGCCGGTTATGATGTAAGTGCCGCACAAATTCAAGCTGCAAAGGATTCCTTTGAAAAAATTAAAAAGCTTTATGAAGAAGGAGTTGTTCCTGAAACACAATATGAGCAAGCAAAGTTGGCTGCATCTGATGAATCCTTAGAAGCAGCAAAAATGGGTGTGGAGCAAGCTAGAGTTGCCTACAACAATGTTGCATCCATGTTGGAAAACGCAGAGGTTAAAGCTCCTATTTCAGGTGTTGTATCTAAAATAAACATTGTTGAAGGAGAGTTTGCATCACAAGCAAATCCACCTATTACTATTGTTGATTCAGACAGTGTTACCATAGAATTTGGTGTTCCTGCCAGCATGGTAAACAAAATACAAAAAGGGCATACAGTTATGGTTGAAATAAGTGCTGCAAATTACAAAGTGGAAGCTGTTATAAACAGCATAAGCACATCAGCTGATTTAATGACTAACTTGTACAATGTTGATATTGTTTTAAATAATGACGGGACCATAAAGCCTGGTATGTTTGCAAAGGTTCATTTAAACACAGACAAAGTTGAAAACGCCATTGCTGTTAAAGCCGAGGCCGTAAAGGATAGAGGAGACAAAAAATACTTATTTGTTGCCAATGATGAGATTGCAGTTGAAAAAGAGGTTACAACCGGACTTGATACAGGTACTTACATAGAAATTTTATCAGGCTTAACTGAGGGTGATAAGGTTATAGTGAAAGGTCAGGATTACGTAAATGATGGCAGCAAAATAAAAGTTGTAAGGGGTGAGTAGATGTTTGCTAGATTTTCAGTAAAAAAACCTGTTACAATCACCATGATGATATTAATAGTGATTGTGTTGGGGTTTGTTTCATTTAGCAAGCTGCAAATTGACTTGCTTCCTCAAATGGAGTTGCCTTATGTAATGGTTCAAACCAGCTACCAAGGTGCTGGACCAGAAGAAATAGAAAACTTGATAACAAGGCCATTAGAGCAAACTGTTGCAACAGTAGAAAATATTGAAGCAGTAATATCATATTCCAGTGAAGGCAGCTCATTAGTATTAATGCAATTTGCCTTTGGAACGGATATGGATGATGTAATGCTTCAATTAAGAGAAAAAATAGATATTATTAAAGGCTTTTTGCCAGAGGGTACAACATCACCAATCGTGGCAAAGCTAGACCCTAACTCCATGCCTATTATACAGCTGGCAGTTTCCGGCAAAGGAGACATAATTACCACAGAGAGCATTGCAAAAGATATTATTTCTCCTCGAATTGAGAGAATAGAAGGAACTGCATCTGCAGATGTATCAGGAGGAGTTGAAAGAGAAATTGAAATAATGCTTAAGGAGGAAGCACTAAAAGGCTACAACCTAAGCTCATCCTACATAACCCAAATGCTTCAGGCTGCAAACATAAACTTGCCAGGGGGAACTGTAAAAAAAGGAAGCAACGAACTGACAGTAAGGACAGTTGGAGAATTTAAATCCATTGAAGAAATAAGAAATTTGAATATACCTCTTATGGCTGGAGGAACAGTCCGATTAAGGGATATTGCTGAAGTGAATTTTGCTAATAAAGACCAGACAGCCATCACAAAGCTTGACGGCAAGGAAGTTGTTCAAATTTCTGTTATGAAGCAATCAGACGGCAACACTGTAAATGTTGCTAAGGAAGTTGACAAGGAAATAGAAAAAATCAAGAAGGAATATCCAGATTTAAATATTGCAACCATATTTAATCAGGCAGATTACATTAATTTGGCCATAGACAATTTAAAAAGCACGGCTATGCAAGGTGGATTTTTAGCCATAGTAATACTTTTGATTTTCCTCAGAAGTTTTAAAACAACATTGGTAATAGCTTTATCTATTCCAATTTCCATAATAACCACATTTGTAATATTGTATTTTGCAGATATAACATTAAATATGATGACCATAGGCGGTTTAGCTCTTGGAATAGGTATGTTGGTTGATAACTCCATAGTTGTTCTTGAAAACATATATAGAAACAGAAGTATTGGAATGGATAGAATCGTGGCAGCAGTTGATGGAACCAATGAGGTGGCTATGGCGGTAACCGCTTCAACATTGACAACTGTTGCAGTATTTATACCCATAGTATATACAGGAGGCTTGGCTGCAACCATATTTAAGGATTTTGCCTTGTCTATTGTTATAGCATTAATGAGTTCATTATTAGTGGCATTAACTTTAGTTCCCATGCTTTCTTCAAAGCTGGTTTCAGTAAAAAACCTGGAATCTGAAGAAGCACAAGAAAAAAAACACGGACCATTAGTTGTATTTTATAAAAAAGTACTGGGATGGAGCTTAAGACACAGGTTTTTAACTATAGTTACAAGTATAGCATTGTTTGTAATAAGCGTTGCTATGGTTGCATCAGTAGGAGCGGAATTTTTCCCTGCTACAGATGAAGGTATGATTAATGTAACAATTAACTTGCCTGCAGGATCTGAAATAAATCAGGTTGATAATGTATTAAAGGATGTTCAATCATCAATACAGGAAATACCTGAGGTTGTATCCATATTCACATCTGCTGGAAGTGGCGGCATGATGAGCATTGGTGGCGGCGGATCTACGGGAAGTATGAGCGTAATTTTAAGTGATTTAGATGATAGAGACAGAGGCGTAAAGGAAGTTGCTGACGAAATCAGAACAATAGCAAAGGATGTACCCGGCGCAGAAATAAGCGTAACAGAATCATCTATGATGATGCTTAGCATGGGCGGAGCAGCCATTAGCATAAGTGTTAAAGGCGATGATTTGAATACTCTTAATACAATAGGAGATGATTTTAAAAATATTATTGAAAAGGTAGAAGGCACAAGAGAAGTATCCACAAGTTACGAGGACGGTATACCTCAAGTACAGATTATTGCTGACAGAGGAATTGCATCACAATATGGTCTTACAACTGCTCAAATAGGCTCAGCAGTAAAAAACTCATTGGCGGGAGCAAACGTGACTAAGTTTAAGGTGGATGGCAACGAGTTGGATGTTGTGCTTAAGGGTGACAACATATACGGACAAAGCATGTCTTTGTTGGAAATGCTACCTATACCAACACCTGCAGGCAGCAATATACCATTATCTGAAATAGCTGAAATTAAGGTTGTAAAGGGTCCTGTAACTATTACAAGAGAAAATCAAACAAGAGTTTTAACTGTAAGCGGAAGTGTGGTAGGAAGGGACATTCAATCAGTTTCCACAGAAATCCAACAGCTTCTTAATGAATATGAAATGCCAAGAGGTTATAACTATACATTTGGAGGAGAAACAGAGCAAATTCAAGAAACATTTACTGATTTGGCTATGGTAATGGTGGTAGCTATAATTCTTGTTTACATGATAATAGCAGCACAGTTTGAATCCTTGATTCAACCTTTATCCATAATGTTTTCAGTGCCCCTGGCATTGTCAGGCGGATTTATTGGACTTTATGTAACACAGCTTCCATTGAATGTAATAGGTATTATAGGATTAATAATATTGGTAGGTATCGTTGTTAATAACGCTATAGTGCTTGTGGATTATATTAATAACAGAAGAGACAGGGGAGAGGATAGAAATGTTGCCATTATGAAAGCAGGGCCAATAAGAATACGTCCTATTATGATGACGGCATTAACAACCATACTTGGCTTGGTTCCCATGTCTATGGGTATAGGTGAAGGGGCAGAGCTTTCTCAATCAATGGCAGTTGTTGTTATAGGAGGACTATCCTTATCTACTGTTTTAACGTTGGTTGTAGTTCCTGTTATGTATACAATATTTGATGATATGTCAGCATTTTTTAAAAGAAGATTTAAAAAAAATACAAATGAAAAAATAGAACAGGTGTAGCTGAGTATGGCAGATAAAAACCAAAAAAGAAAAGACATATTAGCATCTGCTAGGGCACTTTTCAAAGAAAAGGGATTCCATAGCACAAAAATAGAGGAAATTGCCCAAGGAGCAGGTGTTGGAAAAGGAACAATTTACGAATATTTCAAAAATAAACAGGAAATATTCGATGAAACTTGTATTGAATATGTTGAATCTATTTATTTAAGTATGGAAGAGTTAAGGCTAATGGATATATGCTTTAGGGATAAGATTTCTTTGATGTTTAAGGAAAAGAAAAGTTCTCTTTATGGGGAATTTGAGAAAAACCCTATTGACTATATTATGTCCTATAAAAACAGTATGTCTGAAAAAGTGCTAATTTCTATGTTTAATCATATATCTTATATGAATAAAATAGTAATAGAAATAATTAATCAGGGAAAAGAGGAAGGTGTAGTTAAAAAAGAAATTCCTTCTGAGTTAATTGCTTGTTTAACAATAGGTGCATTAAAAGAATATTTCAATAATAAGCTGCATAAAAAAGAATCTGATTTTAGCGATGAAGATATAATTTTTGATTTGCTATTGAATGGATTCGGTGTAAAATAATATTAACATTTATTAAATACAAATACGGAGGATACAATGAAAAGAAAAATATCATTATTATTGCTGCTGGTTTTATTGCTAAGCACTTTGACTAATGTTGCATTAGCAGAAGATGTGAAGGCTCTTAGCACAACTATAGAAGCACCAATTGAAGCTACAGCTGAAACAGAAAATAAAGTATTAGAATTGTCCATAGATGAGGCTGTGAGACTTGCAACTGAAAGTGACAGGGGAATGTGGAGAATAGATGATGGCATTAAGCAAATGCAAGATGCTAGAAAAGCAGGCAAGGATGCAAAGGAACAAGCTGAAATGCTTATGGATTTGCCTTTAGAAGCTATTTCTGCAATGAAAATTGACATAACAAATAATTATGTAGACACATTATTGGCTAAAAATGGTTACTACATAACATTGGCTGATACTCAAATGAAGCAGCTTGAAAAAAGAAGAGAGCTATTGGTTAAAGGAATTGAAATAGAAACAAAATCCTTGTATTACAATGTTCTTCTTGCTGAAAAAGCCATAGAAATCAACAATGCAAAGTTAGTAAAATCAAATGAACAATTAAGAGTTGTTAATTTAAAATTTAATAGCGGTTCAGCGACAAAAGCTGAGGTATTAAGCGCTGAAATGGCAGTTCAACAGACCAAGACAGATTTAGATTCTGCATTGGATGATTTAAATATGGCATACCTTAATTTGTTAAATAAGTTGGATTTGCCTTTTAACCAAGAAATATCATTAACAGATAATAATTTGGTATACGTGCCAACAGCGGATATAAATTTAGATGAAGCAATAGAAAAAGCTAAAGCGGAAAGACCGGAAATTTTAGAGGCTGAAAATGCTTTAGAACTTCAAAAGATTAAAACACATGCTTACACAGCTTATTATACTTCTAATTTAAGACAAAACAAAGCAGCCAAAGAAGAGCTTAAGGATGCAGAATTAAATGTTCCTCAAGCATACAAGAACGTAGAGCTTGACGTTAGAAAATCCTATTTGAATTTGGTAAAAGCAGAAAGAGCACTTGTTAATATGGATAAAACTGTTGAGTTGGCAAAAGAAGCAGCACGCATTAACAAGCTTTTATACAATAATGGCATGGCTACATCTCTGGATGTGTTAGATGCAGACACAAATTTGGCACAAGCAGAAATTGGAAGGTATCAGCTTCTTGCAGCATATAATATTTCTAAGCTTATGTTTGATAATTCAAATTTAATGGGAAGTGCAATGAAATAAAGAGGTATGGGGACACACCGGTCAATGTATGGGGACACACCTTAATGTGAGGGAAGTCTCTGGAGTAGGCATTAAGGAATGTCCCCAATTATATAGTCTCAGATAGTAGAAGGAATGTCCCCAATTATAAAAATGCCAGAAGTTATTACTAACTTCTGGCATTTTTATTTTTGCATATCTACTGATTATGGCCTTTGTCATTTTTATTAAACACTTCAGATATAACTTTTAAACCTGTCAATGTGAATCCCACATACATGTTTATTCCAAATACAAGGCCCCAAAACCCATAAAGCTTAAGTCTTGTAAAGTACTTTCCTGCAAATGAGTTAAACATATCATGGATTTTTTCCGGTTCCATTTTCTCAATTTCTTCCTGCGCAATTATATCAAATTCAATAGATTTCAATATTTCATTTAAATTTCTTTTTAAGCTGTCTATTAAGGAGCTTATAAATATGTCCAAGAAATATTTTTTTGTATTTAAATCAATGAAATTAAAATTCGTAGAAACAGCGTCATCAATAATTAAGCTCATATGATTTTTTACCGTTAATTCAAATTCCTTGTTTTCAACAAGAGAAATCAAATATTGTTCCAGAGATCTTAAAATTTCATCATTGTCAATAAAGCTGCCTATACCGGTATCCATATTAATTATTATTTCATCCAGGGCTTTTAATATAGCTTTTTCCAAGCAGTCTGTATTAGCTTCTAATAAGTTATTCCAAGCATGTTTTACATCATTGATTGATATGTTTTCAAATAATTCTTTAAAAGAAATCTTTGAAAAATCTTCAAAGAAGATATTTGTCATACCAATTAATTTTTCAGCTAACAATTCATCCTGCAAATGCAAGGAAATTTCGCCACAGGAAGCTCTGATTTCACTGTCATAAGTATTCAAGAAGCTTTCCAAGTTGTTCATATTAAAAGGCTTTAGCACATTGCTTAAGTTTAAACCACCGACTTTTAAGAATAGATTTTCAGTGATATCTTTTATTTTATACTGTACTTTTGCAGAGTTGTCACCACTTAAATATTTATCTACCATATCATCGAGCTGCATGTTGTTTAAACCTGTGTACAGTACTTCAACCTTTGTTTTATAAAACCTTTCTTCAAGCAATTTATATGTCATATTTTGAAGCTCATATTTTTTATTATCTAAGAACGCAGGAATTTTAACAGATATTATTTTAGAAATCAATTCATCCATGAGCTCATCGCCACCAATTAAAGTATACATGCCTTTTTCAATGAACCCTAAATGACTTTTAATTTCAGATTGAACAGTTAAAGTTACCCTGCCCTTACTGCTTTTTAAGCTGCTTAAAATAGCTTCATTTAACTTTTCCAGTGCTTTAGGCACCTTTGAATTTGCGTAAATCTTAAATTTGCCATTAAATAAATGCTCAAAATCTGTATTTCTATCTATGGATTTATTTACTAAATTACTTACTTTTTGAGTTATTTTTTGTCTTGAGCTTTTTTCCAAAACAAAATCAGCTAATTTGTCTCCTGCAGTATCAGCTATTTTATTAAACTGCTCATCACTCACAACTTCCTTAATATTTCTGTTAACATACTTTTTATAAGTATCTTCGTACTTCAGTATAAATGAATAAAGCTTATTTTCATCAGAAAGAATTCCATGCAGGTTGTTAAGTCCATTTTTTTCAGTATTAAAGATAAACTTTTTGGCCTCATTAAATGGAAGCTTGCTTGCCAGTGAATTTTCAGTGCTGATAAAATTATAAATTGAATTTTCAATGTTTGAGCTTTTCAACTTTGATGTTAAGGACTTGCTTAAATTTTCAGCTGTTTTCTCAGTTATTAGTCCTGACATCCTTATATCATTTATTTTATTAAATATATTTACACTTATTTTATTTTTGTATTCATTAATTTTTGCTTTTAAAAATGAATAAACACCTTTAACGACGCTGTGCTTGTTGTTTAATAATAAACTGCTTAAATGTTTATAGTCATTATCTTCAATAGATTTTGTAAAAGAGTATTTAATTCTATCCTTATACTTTTCAAAAAGCTCATTTATGCTTTTTTTACTTAATAAGCTTTTATCTATAAAATGTGCAGTATTTTTCGCAAAAGACTTTTGATTTTTTACAATATAGCCTAATGCAAAATTTCTAAAAAACGGTATTTTAGAAAGAAACTTATTTTCCCTATAGGGCTTAAATATCATGTTAATAGCAAACACATTAGTAATATATCCTACAAATCCGTAAACTACCATATTTGCAATATTAACCTCAGCTGGGTCAAGGGGAGAACTTTGAAATGCTGCTAAAAGTATTCCTGCAATAATCCCTAATACTCCGCCAAAGTACATAATAGGCTTTAGCTCTCTTCCAATAAAGTCATTGGCAAAGCTAACAAGCTCATCATCGTTAAGTTTATTTAAATTATCTGTGACAATAGTTTTTACGAAACCGCTAAGTATTGCATCTGTATTTTTGATTGCATAGGACCGCAATGTTTGTGAACTGTTTTCCGTCAATTTGTCAATTGAATTTAACTTATCCAATCCATAAGAAATATTTAAATTTTTCAAATCTTCTGATGATTGTACTAATGTCTTTGATAATTCATTGTTTAAATTAGTAGCTGTATTTTCGCTGATTCCCTTTGACAATTGAGTTTCTGCCAAGGATAGTATTTCATTGCTAATCCATTTTTTTATGGCTGTTTCATTTGATGAAATTTCAAAATCAGCGTAATTTTTAATCGTTTGACATAATTTCTGTAAGTTTTCTTTGCTGATTAACTCGTTTAATTCTTTGGACATGAATTTATCCATATATGCAGTCAATTTTTTAGATGCGAAGTTTTTAAATGTTATAGAGTCTAACAATTCTTTAAATTTGCCAGGCAATTTTACAAGCAGTTCATCATTAATTAATTCATGTGGTATAAATCTTTTTATTTCTGTTTTTGAAAAAGTATCTGCAAAGCTTAAAATTATAGTTTCAGAATTATTATTTGTGTAATTAACTAAGAACCTTTTAATGCTTTCAGCAGTTATGTTGTTTTTTTCTGCTTCCAGGATAATTTCTTTTATTGTTAAATTGTTTAATATATCAATAATCTTTGAACTTAAATTTTCGCTTAATTTTTCAGGCTCTGTTACCTGCTGTACATAGGATATAATTTTATCTAATATGTTGTATTTTTTGCTTAAATCTTTATAATATGAATTTTTGATAGTTAGTAGGAGCTTTTGTTTTAATCCGTCAGATTCATTTATTACTTCATCAATGGCTTCTTCTAAAAGTACTTCTACTGAATGGTAATTTTCTTTTATCCAATCCACTGCTTTTTCTGTTACCTGAGGAATATTATCAATTAAATATTCCTTTAGATTGTTTTTAAAGGATACATCTAGAAGCTGAAATATAGATTTATCCGAGCTTTTTAAATATGAAAACAATGAATTAATAAGACTTTCTAAATATTCAGAGCCTTTGTCAGAATTAACATAATTTAATAAAATTTCATTTAAATTGTTTAATGTATCCTTATCTAAGTTCAGGACCTCATTGATTTTTCTTTCCCTTAATATATCTAATGAGGAATTTAATGCACCTTGAATGTTAACTATAGATAATAATTCTTCTATTTTATCATTATCTATAGTAGATGCAGTTTGAGCAATTATATTAGCAGCATTAGAAGATATGGTATTATATATATTGCTGTTAATATAGCTTTTTAAATTCCTTTTTTCATTGTTTTTCAAAAGTGATGAGACTATATGTTCAATAACCTGAGAATTGCCAGCTATGTCATTTAATCTACAGTAAATTTCACTGACAATTTTTTCTCTTTGAGCATCAGTTAAAAAATCATTTATATTAATGTTATTAATAATAACTTTATAAATATCAGGCATGTGTTCATGAATTAATGACATAGCAAAATTATTCCACGTCTTGATTGTTGAATCGAAGTCCTCAATCTCACCGAAGGAACTAGAACCTACAGCTTCATACAAACAATTTTCATAGAAATCAGCGGTCATATTTTCGAATTCTTGTTTAAAGCTGTCACCTGTTAATATTTCATGGAGTTTTTCTTTGTTGATTATGTCATTTTCAACCATTGAGCTTATGTTATCAATAAACTCCTGCCTTGTTTTTTTTATCACTCCACCAATTTTTAGGGGAGTGTATTCCTTGAAAAGCATGTTTATGGCATAATCATTTGTTATATATCCTGAGGCACCTCCAAGGATTGCCTGTACTAAGTAATTTAATAGTATTTCTTTCATAATAATATCCTTTTATAGCTTTCGAC
>CAZJKK010000002.1:0-2900 GCA_964546605.1 uncultured Clostridia bacterium | reverse complement strand
CCAAACTTAAAAATTGCAAAAAAATCTATTTATTATTATGTGCATGTTGTTATTGATTAAACAAACAAAACATGTATAAAAAAGAAAATTATAGCAAAAATATATACTTGTAAATTAAAATTATTTATTAACGATATATTTTTATATTACGGGGACATTCCTCCTACCCCAAAGACTATCCAAATAGTAGAGGTGTGTCCCCATTCCTTATATCTCAAAGTAAAATTATATTGCTAAATTAGTGATTTTAATGTAAAATATAATAAATCAGCAGAAACTATTAGGAGGAATAAAGTAAATGAAAACGTATAACATTGACAAAATTAGAAACGTTGCATTAGTAGGCCATAGCAATTGCGGGAAAACAACATTGACAGAAGCGCTTTTATATATAACAAAAGCTACAAACCGCATGGGAAAAGTTGAAGATGGAAATACTGTATCAGATTTCGATAAAGAAGAAAAAGATAGACAAGTTTCAATTGGTACATCAGTTATACCTGTAGAATATGAAAACACTAAGATAAATTTCCTTGACACTCCTGGTTATTTTGATTTCGTTGGAGAGGTATACGGAGCTTTAAGAGTTGCAAGCGGAGCAGTAGTAGTTGTTGATGCAAGCGCAGGCATTGAAGTTGGAACAGAAAAGGTTTGGAAATATCTTGAACAAAGGAATTTGCCAAGAATAATAGCTCTTAATAAAATGGACAAGGAAAATGTTAAGTTTGAAACACTGCTTGAACAATTAAGAGAAAAATTCGGCAAAAAGGTCGTGCCTTTTGCTCTTCCTATCGGAGAAGGCGAAAATTTTAAAGGTTATGTTGATATTGTCGATCGCCAAGGACGCTTAATAGAAGACATTGATAATGTTAAAATAGAAGTGCCTGAAGAGTTAAAAGACAAGGTTGAAGAATTAAGAGGTATATTAATGGAATCAGTTGCTGAAACTGATGATTTGTTATTAGATAAGTTTTTTAATGGTGAAGAATTTACATATGAAGAAGTAAGTAAGGGTTTAAAAAATGCTGTATTGTCAGGAGAAGTTGTTCCTGTAATAGTTACCTGTTCAACAAAAGCAATGGGAATGAAATGTATGATGCACATGATTAATGAATATCTTCCTAATTCAGGTGATACAGGAGAAGTGACAGGCATGGTTGATGGAAAGGTAACTCCAAGAAAGGTAACCTCAACACAACCGCTTTCAGCTTTAGTTTTTAAGACAATTGTAGACCCATTTGTAGGTAAAATTACATTATTTAAAGTAATGTCAGGAGTTATGAAAAAAGATACAGAAGTTTATAACGAAACTAACAGGGAAGTTGAAAGAATAGGAAACATATTCTTCCTAAGAGGAAAAGATCAGATAGAAGCCTCTGAAATAGTAGCAGGTGATATAGGAGCTACATCAAAACTTATGAACTTTAAGACAGGAGATACTATTTCATTAAAAACAAGCCCGATTACATATAAGGGAATTGATTTCCCTAAACCTTCTTATTTTATGGCAATAAGTGCTAAAACAAAGGACAGTGACGAAAAAGTTGGTGTTGGGCTACACAGATTAAATGAAGAAGACCCTACATTTACGATAGTTAGAAATTCAGAAACAAAAGAATTGGTTATAGGTGGACACGGAAACATCCAGCTTGCCGTACTTGCCAATAAACTAAAAAATAACTTTAAGGTAGAAGTTGATTTAACAAACCCAAAAGTAGCATATAGAGAAACCATCAGAGGTAAATCTGACGTACAAGGTAAACATAAAAAACAATCAGGCGGTGCTGGTCAATATGGTGATGTACGTGTTAGATTTGAGCCATCATATGACGGTGAATTTGTATTTGTGGATGAAGTAGTAGGGGGAGCTGTTCCAAGAAACTTTATCCCTGCAGTTGAAAAAGGTTTAAAAGAGTGCTTAGATAAAGGCGTGCTTGCTGGATGCAAGGTTGTTAATATTAAAGCAACACTTTATGATGGCTCATACCATGATGTTGACTCAAACGAAACATCATTTAAAATGGCGGCATCCATTGCTTTCAAAAAAGGTATGACAGAAGCTAAACCTGTAATCTTAGAACCTATTGCAAAAGTGGAAATATTTGTTCCCGATGAATACATGGGAGATATAATGGGCGACATGAACAAAAGACGTGGTAAAATACTTGGCATGGAACAGCAAGAAGACGGCAGCCAGTTAGTTATGGCGGAAGCTCCAATGGCTGAAATGTATACATATGCCATAGATTTAAAATCCATGACACAGGCAAAAGGCAGCTTTGAAATGGAATTCCTAAGATACGACGAAATGCCAATGAACATGGCAGAAAAAGTTATAGCTGATTACAAGGCTAAGAGTGAAAATAATTAATTGTAGACGTACAATAAAGTTGTAAAATGAAAAATTCATAAATATTCATCGAATTTAGCGTGTTAATAAAAGAGTGCAAACAATGTATGCACTCTTTTATTCTCAATTTTATTTATATGGTAACTTTGATAATATATATATAATAAATTTGGTTTTGATATTGAAGGTGTGAGGAATAAGCGTATGGAAACTGTCTGGGAGAGTTATTTTAAAAATTTAAAAGAATCACGAGATTCGAGTCCGGATTTTAGATTGTTGCAATATTTTGAATTAATTAATAACGGAAATGTTCTTGATTTAGGAATTGGTGAAGGGAGAAATTCCGTTCCATTTGCAATTAATGGTTTTTATATTGATGGTGTTGATACATCTGATACAGGATTAAGTTACTGTAAAGAAATTTTTAAAAAGTATAATAGAATGAATTTTAATTTAGTTAATTGTGATATAAAAGTGATATAAAGGAATACCATATTAAAAGTAATAATTATAACTTAATAATTGCTGCTAATGTACTTAATTTTTTTAA
>CAZJKK010000001.1:0-68513 GCA_964546605.1 uncultured Clostridia bacterium | reverse complement strand
TTGTATTGCAAAGAGTTTAAGGACTTTTTTTCTTTTTTGCTGTCAAACAGAGGTTTATGGTTTGTTGTATTTTTACAGCCTTTGTAACTGGCTTCCAAATTGCTTGAGCTAAAAAGAAATCTATCATGCTGTGCACAACTGTGCCAACTCCAACTAACAAAATTACAGAAACAACAAATCCTTTTGCATAATAACCGGTACTCATGTTGTTACCAAAATAAAATGGGATTACAATAAGCACCTCACAAATTCCGTGAATTAATCCAATTACAAGAGAATAAATAATTGATTTATATGATTTCAATGTGTCTGGAAACTTCTTTAAATATAATGCTCCTACAAGAGCAAAAACAATGTGTGATGTTGCACGAAGCACAACAACGATTGGAAAGCCTGCCATAAAAAATCCTGCAGCTGTTCCTATGGCTACAGCAGCAGCTGTAGCTGGTGAAATAAACATAGCAATAAATATTGCGACATGGCTTGCCAAAGTAAATGAAGCAGGCTCTAATGTTATTTTTAGAGGTGATATTATTGGTACTACAATTCCAACTGCACAAAGAAGTGCAGATATTACCATTGAATTAATGCTATTATTTCTTTTCATAATAAGTCCTTTCTTATTCCAAGTGTCTTGTCTTGTGTCTTGACACCCCACGGCATAATTATAGACTTGAATCTATCTTTTGTCAATAATGTCTTCAAAAATAAAATTCTATAAGTTTTAAAAGATTAGCTTTTTTAATAGCCAAATTCGTCTTATCTTTTGTCAATAATGACTTCAAAAATAATATTTTATAAGTTTTTTAAAAGATTAGCATTTTTATTAGCAAGATTCTTTTTATCTTTTGTCTATACTTTCTTCAAACATAATATTATCATTTTTTAATGCTTTGAGAATTCTTTTTTTTGTTGATTCATCATTGCATTTAATTTTATGAAGATGTATGCCTCCAGTCAATCTCATTAAGGGCTGTGCTTGATTACTTTTAATTTTTTCTATAAACATATCCACATCATAACGAGTTGATATTCTTAGTTCTCCTGAAATTTCTCCATATACGGGATGTTCAACGGTTACATCCATCACTGTCCCACCATTATCCACAACAGCATATAGTTCTTTTGCCATATTTTCTTCATCATGGCGGCATGCAACAGTAAATATGTTAGATTCATCCTGTTCTATATTCATAACATACCCATTTGGAGTAGCTGAAATTTTAATACCTGCAGCTCTCATTAAGGCTATATCTACAACTATTACCTGACGGCTTACTGAAAACTCTTTTGCAATAGCAGTTGCTGTTATAGGCTTATTTGAGTTTTTTAACATTTCTTCAATTTTTTCTCTTCGCCTTTCCGACATTTTATCACCTACCAGTCCTAGTATTACAAAAAATCGGAGTGAAAGGATTTGAACCTTCGGCCTCATGGTCCCGAACCATGCGCGATACCAAGCTTCGCTACACCCCGATTACAATATAATTATAGCTTAGCAATTTTTAGTTGTCAAATTTATTTGGACGGGCAGTATTAGCTAAGTACCGCAAAATGTTTTATAACCGCATGATGTTGGCGGTGGAAGCTTTCTGTATTCTTCATTATCTATAGAATAATCAAAAGGCTTTAATAAAACACTATGCAGTTTTTCTATAACGCTTAAATCGCCATTTTCAGCTGCCTTTAATGCTTCCTCAACCCTATGATTTCTTGGAATTACTACTGGATTAAATTTCTTCATTAAATCATTTGATTCTTCCCTAGACTCATTTTGTTTTTGTCTTCTTTCCTCCCAAAGATTCAGCCATTCCTTAAAATCCTGACTTTCAGAAATCTTTGCATCATGATTTCCATATGTTAGATTAACAAAGGTATTTGTATAATCCAAGCCATTTTTTTGCATTATATTAAGAAGTGAATCAATTAACTTTTCGTCTTCCATTTCTTCATTAATGTTAAATAACCCCAATTTAGCCATCATGCCTTCATAATAGCTTTTTTTATAAGTTGCTTCATATCGGGAAAGTTCATATTTAGCAAGTTCAACTGACTTTTCTTTGTCATGGCTGAAAAGTGGCAACATTGCAGAGGCTAGTCTCGTTAAATTCCACTCGCCTATCTTTGGCTGATTACCATATGCATATCTGCCATTTGTATCTATTGAGCTAAATACAGTATTCACGCTATAGCTTTCCATAAATGCGCATGGTCCATAATCTATTGTTTCACCTGAGATAGTCATGTTATCAGTGTTCATAACTCCGTGTATAAAGCCCACCAGCATCCATTTAGATATTAGATTTGCTTGATTTTTTATTATTTCTTTAAGCATTAAAACATATTTATCTTGTTCTTTTTCCAAATGCGGATAATGTTTTTTAATGGCATAATCAGCTAATAATTGCAAATCTTCTTGACTGCCATAATTTAAAGCATATTCAAATGTACCAACCCTTAAGTGGCTTAAGGCAATTCTTGTTAATATAGCCCCCTTTAATATATTTTCTCTGTAAACATTCTCTCCGGTCAGTACTACTGCAAGACTTCTAGTTGTGGGAATTCCTAAAGCATACATTGCTTCGCTTATTATATATTCCCTAAGCATAGGACCAATGGCTGCTCTACCATCACCGCCTCTTGAATAAGGTGTTCTTCCAGAGCCCTTTAGCTGAATGTCGTAAATTTTCCCGGAAGGTGTCTTTTGTTCACCTAATAAAACCGCTCTACCATCACCTAGCATTGTGAAATATCCAAACTGATGTCCTGCATAGGCTTGGGCAAGAGGCTCTGAGTTTTCAGGCAGTATATTTCCCGAAAATATTTCGGCTAATTCATCTTGACTTAATTCGTTTAAATTTAACCCTAAATCTTTAGCAAGGGGTTTATTTAATACAACTAATTCAGGTTTCTTGACAGAAACTGGTTTTAATTTTGTATAGAAAATCTCCGGAAGCTTAGCATAACTGTTATTGAAGTTCCAACCAACATTATTTTCATTGTTTGTCATTATATTATAGATGTATTCCTACATCGCTCCTTTCTTTTTAATACTAATACCCTGTTTATTCTTTGTTTAACAGAAAAAACTATTCATTAAAAAAACCACTTATTAGTGGTTTAGTCATCTAGTTATTTTCCTATTCCATTTTCACGAGCATAATAGAATAAATATTGCTGTGCGTAGCCGGAATAATTTCCAAATTTATTTTCTGCAAATTTTTGTATATCTGCATCCTTTGTACTTTTATCTACATACAATTCCTGCATAACTCTTCTAATCCATACATCCACAGGGAATGTACTAAATTGCTTCATAGAAAACAAAAGAATACAGTTAGCAACCTTGTCCCCAATTCCCACATAGGACTTCAAATATTCTAAGCCTTCGTAATAGGTAGAATTTTTCAAATTATAAATAATGTCTTTTTCAGTTAAAAATCTCTTTGCTGCTTCCTTTAATCTTGGAGACCTGAAGCCTGCCTTACATTCCTGTATTTTTTCTACAGGCAGTGAAGACAGCTTTTCAGCGGTAGGAAAGCTATAGTAGTCCTTACCATTGTAGTTGCACAAAAAATCTCCAAAGCAAGCACTTAAATTTTCTATAACCTTTTTAATCATAGGAATTCTATTATTTGCAGAAATCATAAATGAAATAGTTGTTTCCCATTCATCCTGGTTCAAAATTCTTATTCCATCACCAAACTTAATGGCTTCAGCCATTATGTCATCTTTGCCTATTGTATTTTTTATTTCGCTATAGTCTGTTTTTAAATCAAAATAATCAACTATTATATTTTCATAATCGTCCATACTCACATTGTCAAAAATTACAGTAGAACCTTCCTGACTAACATTAATTACTTTATCCTTAACAACTCCTGTATAAGAGCCGTCCTCTTCTTTGTTCCATCTAAAGCATTGTCCGCAGTCGAAAATATGAACTATGTTAAAGTCTTTAATATTTTCAATTATTATTTGATTGTTTTTCTCCTTAATATTCATTTTAATCCTTTCTACAGCATTTCAATAAAGCTTCCATGACCATATGTCCTTGCTTGTTCTAGGCTGTCCTCAGAATCTTCAATTTTGCCTTCAGCTTCTTGAATTTTTCCCGTAAAATAATATCCAAAAGCAACTCTGTAATCATTTCTTGCTGCTTCAATTAAGTTATTGAAAAATTCCTTGCACTGAGAAATTCTACCGTTATAAAAGTCTGAAACTGCATATATAAGTTCAACTGAAACTTTGTTAAAATCCTTCTTAAAATACACATCTAATGTATCCTTAGCTTCTTCTAGCACCTTATTTGCTTTATCCACATCATTATTAAAGTACATGCTTAAAAGGAGATTGTGATAATATATGACCTGCCAATTTGGAGGTATTTTTGTTACTCGTTTTTGCAAAATATCTACAGCCTCTTCAAATCTACCCATGTATAACAATCCAGTAGTTTTTTGAATGCGATTGATATTTGTTTCTTTTTCTGATTGTATTTTTAATAATAATTTATCTACCTCAGCAACATATTTTTCAGGTGTTTTTTCAATATAAAGTAGTCTGTTAAACAATTCAACTTGTTTTTCAAGAATAGTTCTTCTTCTTATTGTATAAATAAAAACTACTGCTAAAACTGCTAATATAACGTACATTTTGTTCCTTATTGCTCCTTTGCAAATTTTTCTATAAAGCTTCCCTTACCGTATTCTATTGCTTTATTAAAGCTTTTTTCCATTTCCTCAGTTTGTTTTTCTTTTTTGTTAATCATTCCTAAAAAGTAATATCCCAAAGCCTTTCTGTAATCATTTTCTCCTGTTTCTGACAGATCATAGTAAAAACCTTTCGAACCTTTTCCATTATAAAAATCAGAAACAGAATACACAATTTCTATAAAATCCTTATAATATTGATTCTTCTTATACTCTTCAAAAATAGGTTTTGATCTTTTAAAAACATCGTTGGCCCTATTCTTGTCTTTTTTAAAATACAAAGACAAAACTAAATTTTGATAATATATGGGGAGCCAATTTTTAGGGGCATTATTTATGCTATTTAATATATCAACAACTTCATTGAATTTTCCTGCATAAAGAAGACCCGTTGTTTTTTGAATGGTATTAATAACCTTATTTTTTTCTGTTTGATTTTTGGATAATATTCTATCCATTTCCTCTACAAATTTGTTAGGTTCTTTTTTATTGTACAATATATCATTTAAATAATTTGCTTCCTTTAATTGTTGCTTAATTTTAATAAAAACAAAAAATATAACTAATACAACAATACCTGCAACATATTTTCCCATAATACACCTCAAATTATATAGTTTAAAGCTTTAGTTTTGCTAAAGCATCTGCTAATGCTGTATTTATATTTTCATCCTGCTTTTTATCCTGTCTTGAAAGGTACCTTGTTGCTTCCTTTTTAGAAATAGAGGTTTGCTCATTTTCCCTTCTCTTGGTAAATGCAGAGAGTTTTTCTCTGTAGCCACATTTGCACACAAATATTTTTCCTTCTCCCTCGCCACGAAGTTCAAGTTTTTTATGGCAATTTGGGCATCTTGCATTTGTTACTTGTGCAATTCCCTTTTTAAATCCGCATTCTCGGTTTTGACACACAAGGGTTACTCCTCTTTTGCCGTTAACCTCTAAAAGATAGCTGCCACAATCAGGACACTTTTGTTTTGTTTCATTGTCGTGGACGAATTTCTTATCGCTGGTTTTTATTTCTTTTACTACAGTCTTTGTATAATCAATCATTTCATTTAAGAAATCATTTTTGCTTGTTTTACCCTTTGCTATATCGTTTAGCTGCTGTTCCCATTTTGCAGTAAGAACAGGAGATTTTAAATCTGTGGGAGATAAATCCAAAAGCTGTCTGCCCTTTGAAGTTGTGTAAATATATTTATCCCTTTTTTCAATAACATAAGAGTTAAAAAGCTTATCAATTATATCTGCTCTAGTTGCAACTGTTCCTAAGCCGCCGGTTTCACCAATAGTCTTTTTTAAATCCCTATCAGCATTTTTCATGAACTTAACAGGATTTTCCATGGCTGACAAAAGGCTGGCTTCTGTAAACCTTGCTGGAGGCTTTGTTTCACCCACAGTTTCCTTAATAGCCGAAACTTCTAACTCTTTTCCATTTTTTAAAGCATGTAGTTGGTCTATTGGATAATCATCTAGGATTTCTTCATCCTCATAATTGCCATAAACCTCCTTCCAACCCATGGACAATGTAATTCTGCCCTTAGATTGAAACATCTCATTTGCAATTTTACCCTTAATAATTATTTTTTCAAATTCAAAGGGTTTTGATAATACAGCAAGAAATCTTTTTACAACCAGATCGTAAATTTTTCTTTCTTTATCAGACAAATCTCCTAAAAATACAGTTTGCTCTGTAGGTATGATTGCATGATGGTCTGAAACCTTTGAGTTGTTAACAAAGTTTTTATTTGATTTAATAGGGTTTGAGCTTATTTTAAATCCTATTTTTGCATATGGCCCAACACTTACTGCCTTTACCCTGTCTTTTAATGTTTCTACTATATCTTCAGATAAATATCTTGAATCTGTCCTTGGATAGGTAAGAACCTTGTGGCGCTCATACAGTGTTTGCATTGTGTTTAATGTTTCCTTGGCTGAAAACCCGTAAATATTGCTTGCATCTCTTTGCAACTCTGTTAAATCATATAATAAAGGCGCTTGTGTGAATGCTTTATTTCTTGATATGTCTGTTATTTCTAGCTTTTTTGATTTTAAATTATTTATAATGTTTTGGCACTTATCCTTGTCAAAAGTTTTAGTGTCATTATTGGCATCCTGCCATATAAATTTATAGCCTCCTGCAACTGCATCAATACCATAATATTGTACAGGCTTAAAGTTACGTATTTCATCTTCTAATGCAGCAATCATGGCCACAGTAGGGGTTTGCACCCTTCCGCAGGAAAGCTGTGCATTGTATTTAGATGTTAATGCTCTTGTTGCATTTATTCCAACAATCCAATCTGCTTCAGAACGAGCTACAGCTGATTGATACAAATTGTAATATAAACTTCCGTCTTTAAGGCTTTTGAAGCCGTCCAATATTGCCTTGTCAGTAACTGATGAAATCCAAAGTCTTTTTACAGGCTTTTTAACATTTGCTTGTTCTAAAATCCAGCGGGCAACAAGCTCACCTTCTCTTCCGGCATCTGTTGCAATTACAATTTCTTGTACATCTTTTCTGTGCAAAAGGCCTTTAACGACGCCATATTGCTTTCTTGTTTGTTTTATGACTTCTGTCTTCATTTTCTTTGGAATTATTGGCAAGTCCTCTAAGTTCCACTGAGCATATTTTGCATCATAGCCTTCAGGCTCAGAAAGAGTTACCAAATGACCAAGAGCCCAAGTAACTATATATTCATTGCCTTCCACATAGCCATTTCCACTTTTATTGCATTTTAAAACTTTTCCTATATCTTTACCAACTGATGGTTTTTCTGCTAATACTAAAATCATTCTTATTTTCCTTTCAAGTATAGGAAGCAATTGCATAGCAATTGCCTCACACCACTTCAACGAGGTAAATGATTAAAAAACCCACTTGTCAATTAAAAAGTATCCACTACTTATAAAAGCAATAATATCATTACCTCGTTATATTTAATAATTATTATTGTAACATAATATTATAGAAATTTGAAATAGATTTTAAATAAATATGTAAGACTATTGGTAAACCTTTAAAAATGCACCTCCAAAAGTTAGATTTATTGTCTAACTTTTGGGGTGCACTTATTTCAGGTTTCGTTTTTTATTATATTTATTAAAATGATTGCTCTAATTCTTCTTCATAATCTTCTTCATCTTCACGTTTTCTGTTGTTTTCTGTTTTTATGTGTTCTAGTTTTGAAACTGAAACCTCATAAGCTGTCTTAGTTTCATATTCTTCCTTTTCATTTCTTTTTTGATACTTTCTGCTTTGAATTCGGCCCCATATTTTAATATGATCTCCAACCTCTAGTTTTTCACAATATCTGGCATTTCTCCCCCAAGCTATGCAAGGTATATAGTCGGATTTGTTGTATGATCTGTTTACTGCAATAAGCATGTCTGTTATTTCTCTGCCGAAAGGAGTAGTTCTAAATTTTGTATCTTTGCACAAATATCCATTAAGGAATACTTCATTAGGATGTCTTTTCAATTCTTCTAATTCTAGTTCATCCGGTACCATAATATCTCTTACAAATACCCTCAATAGCAATTTATTGCATGTATCTTCATATCTATTATAAGATCTGAATTGACCATCAATAACAATAAAATTTCCAATACTCATATCAATGTCGTTAATTAATCTTTCGGATATTATAACAGGCAGCAAATCCTTTGCATCACTTAATCTTGGTACTTCTAAAATAAATTCATAAAACTTTTCTCCAAAAACCTCATGACTGAAATCTAAAGTACTGTTAATTTTTCCGACTATCCTTATATAATTTGACTGCATCTGTTTGTCGTTCATAATGACCTTTTCCCCCTATAATTTGTCTTATATATAAAATATTATTCATATGATAATAATATATGCTTGTAAAGTTTAAAAATATACAGTTGAAGTTTAAATTTTTATGTTATATAATAATTTGAACAAAATTGGTAGTGTTAGAAACGAAAGGACGGAACAGGTTTTATGAAATTAGGTATAGTTGGACTTCCAAACGTAGGCAAAAGTACATTATTTAATGCAATAACTTCAGCAGGAGCTGAATCTGCAAATTATCCATTTTGTACTATAGAGCCCAATGTAGGAGTTGTGGAGGTTCCTGATAAAAGATTAGATTTCTTAACAAAAATGAGCAATTCAGGAAAGACAGTTCCTGCAGTAATAGAGTTTTTTGATATAGCTGGTCTTGTTAAAGGTGCAAGCAAAGGTGAAGGCTTAGGAAATAAGTTCCTTTCTCATATAAGAGAAGTAGAATCAGTTGTACATGTAGTAAGATGCTTTGATGACGAAAATGTTATACACGTTGAAAGTACAGTAGATCCAAAAAGAGACATAGAAATAATCGAACTTGAGCTTGTTTTAGCTGATTTAGAGGTAATGACTAAAAGACTGGAAAAGCTTACAAAGATGGCTAAGAATGATAAATCTCTTCAGCCAGAGCTTGAACTAGTGCAAAAAATTGTAAATGCACTTGAAGATGAAAAGCAAGCAAGATTTTTGGAATACACAGAAGAAGAACAAAAAATGCTTAAAACATTTAATTTGATTACTGCAAAGCCTGTATTGTATGTAGCAAATGTAGATGAAAACTACATCGCAAACCCTTCTACAAACAAGTATGTTGATATAGTAAAAAAACATGCAGAACAGGATGGCTCTGAAGTAATAACTGTATGCGGTAAAATTGAAGAAGAAATTTCCGTGTTAGAAGATGAAGAAAAGAAAGAATTCCTCCATGAATTAGGCTTGGAAGAATCAGGTCTTGATAAGCTTATTAGAACAAGCTACCACTTGCTGGGATTAATTTCTTACTTTACTACAGGCCCAATGGAATCAAGAGCATGGACCATAGTTAAAGGCACAAAAGCTCCACAAGCTGCAGGTAAAATCCACTCTGACATTGAAAGAGGCTTCATAAGAGCAGAAGTAACATCTTTCAAGGATGTAGAAGAATTAGGCACTATGCAGGCTGTTAAAGAAAAAGGCTTAATGCGATTAGAAGGAAAAGAATATGTAATGCAAGACGGCGATATAGTTTTGTTTAGATTTAATGTATAAAACTCAATTACAGTTAAAGAGTTTGGGTGTCTGCCCAAACTCTTGTTTTTTATAATTTTAGCACATTTTTATTTTCATTACATATAATAATTTACCAAAACATATATGACTAATAATTTCTGCATAATTATAAGAAATATTTTCGACCATGTTGCCACTAACGTCGACGAAATGCAGATATATTTGCAAATTCCTTTTAAAAAACATAAATAATCGCTTGTATTTCAACATTTATTATACTTTACTAAAAAATGCAATTATTCATGCAGTGCTTGGATATATATTAAAACTCTAAAATCATATCATACCACACGCTGCCGCCATGCTGAGATTTTGAAACACCTTTATTTTCAAACCCAAACTTTGAATAGTAATGAATGAGCTTTTCTTTGCAGGTTAAAATAACACCTTTTCGACCGGCTAATCTTGATACTTCTATCATATGATTCATTAATTGTGCTGCAATTCCTTGATTACGATATTCAGGAATAACATCAAGTCCAAAAATGGCCTGATAATCTCCATTTGGAATGTGAAGATTGGCATCACTGAATAGTTCATCATAAATAGTCTTTTCATTAGTTACACACCCATTAATAAAACCAATTATATTTTCATCAATTTCTGCTACAAAAAAACTATCTGAAAATGTCTTTATTCGTTGTTCTAATAATGATTTCGTAGCAGCTTCTGCCTCTGGAAAACATCTTGCTTCCACTTCTGCTACGGCTTCTAAATCTTCTGTGGATACTTTTTTTATTTTAATATTCATTATCTTTCTCCTCGTTAATTATATTCTCATAACCTTGATGCAGCTATAATACACTATATAGATAAAATGGATTTTTTTCAATATCCGTAAATATATTTCACATTATAAATGCTCTATTATCAAAACAGAAATAATCTGTAATGAATAATAGAGCATAGAAAATGCACTAATTGACGAAAAAACTTTGAATGTAATATTTCTGTCATCCAAATTAAATACATAAATCCATCTGTCATTATCATTTTTGTTAACTTCAACAAATGAAACATTTTCATCAATTGTATTTTTCACGTATTTAAGCATATCCTTTTCGTTTGTATGCTTAATATCTTTTCTGGAATTGCACGCTGTAAGCAATATAAAGCTAAAAAATAATATAAGAAAAATTAATTTCTTTTTCATGTTTTACCCCAAATTTTCAAACATTCATATATGTTATTCATCCTGATATAGCAACATCTATATACAATCTTGTTTCCATAGCAAAATACAATTTCCAAGTATTTTTTCATTATATTACAAAGTATTCCATTAATCAAATATAATTCAATGCTTCAAACTTTAGTGAAAATAAACGGTTTAAAAAAACGTTGACATTTTTTAGTATTAGCAATATAATAATTGTAGAAAGATAAATAGAAACGGTCAAAGCAATAATTGTGAAAACGATTATTGCGGAGTAAGTCGTCTAAGTCTTTAGATATGACGTTCTTATGTGAGATTAGACTATCAGGGTGGATAGCCAAATGGTTATCTTTTTTGTTTTGAGAAATAATTTTTATATTAAAAAAAAGGATACCATTTATGGCTATCTTTTTTTTGTCTGTCTCATATTTAGATAGAATATTATCAGAAGGAGGTGACTTATATGATAAAATATTTTATATTTCCAGTTTTGTTAGCAGTTATTGCATTTTTTGTAACTCCAATGCTAGGACCAGAAGCTAATGGTGCTACAAGATTTTTCCTAGTAGCTGTTGGTATAGGATTAGGTGTTATGATAAATATCCTATTTCTCAAGAAAAAACCTGAACCATCGAAAAAAGAAAACGAATCAAATTAAACTCCATTACAAACTATAGGACCTTTCAATGCCGTGAAAGGTCTTTTGTTTTCCTTCTTTACCATAGCTTCTTAAGCCCTAATTATAAAAATTATACCATACAACGAGTATTTTGCAATTAAAATAATTTCTATAATAAATAACATATACTTCATTTATTATATGGATATTTTAACATAATTGATAAATTAATTTTTATATATTATAATTAAATAAAATCAACATAATCAAATCAATTTATAACTAGAAAGGGATTTATATGGAAGGCAACACAAACAAAATTATAATAATTTCAACAAGCTTTGGAGCATTTATAGTACCGTTTATGACCTCTGCGGTAAATATTGCTCTTCCAACTATCAGAAGTGAATTTATGATTAGCATAGAAATGCTTAATTTGATTGTTTTATCATTTACACTGGCTACTGCTATTTTTGTTTTACCTTTTGGAAGGCTGGCAGATATAGTTGGAAGAAAAAAGCTTCTTATTATAGGTATGTTTGCATTTTCCGCAGCAACGATACTATGCTGGGCTTCCCTAGATGTATGGATGCTAACACTTGGCAGAACTATTCAAGGGATTTGTGCAGCTGCCATTTCTGTTACGGTTGTTTCCATATTAACCTCTGTATTCCCTGCTGGTTCAAGAGGCAAGGCACTTGGATTAAATGTTTCTATGACTTATTTAGGTCTTTCTGCAGGTCCATACATTGGAGGACTTTTAACTAAGTATTTTGGCTGGAGAAGTATTTTCTTAATTGTAGCCCTAATAGCTATTTTAGTTACTATTTCACTACTAAAATTAAATCAGGAATGGACAGAAGCAAAGGGAGAAAAAATTGATTACATTGGTTCCCTTATTTATGGAGTATCACTTTTTGGAATTATTCTAGGCTTATCGTCCATACGAAGTTCATATGGACCTTTTATAATAATAGCTGGCATTGCAGCAATATTTATTTTTGTGGCTTATGAAAAGAAAATCAGCCAGCCAATTTTAGACATGAAAATCTTTAATAACAACAAGGTATTGATTTTTTCTACGCTTGCTTCTCTTATACACTACAGTGCTACCTTTGCAATCAGTTATCTTTTAAGCCTGTATTTACAATATATAAAGGAATTTGAACCATCACAGGCAGGGCTTATGCTTATTGCTCAACCTGCAATGATGGCAATATTTTCTCCACTTGCGGGAAAATTATCTGATAAATTTGAAACTCAAAAGGTTGCATCTATTGGCATGACATTAACAGCACTTGGTCTTGCGTTTTTTATGTTTTTAAGGAAGACTACATATATTCCTTACTTAGTATTGGCGCTAAGCATTTTGGGATTTGGATTTGCATTTTTCTCATCACCAAATACAAACGCCATAATGTCGACTGTAAAAAAAAGATATTATGGTATTACATCAGGTATAATTGGAGCAGCTCGTTCTGTTGGTCAGGCATTAAGCATGGGCATCGCCTCCATGGTTGTAGCGCTTAATATGGGAAATGCGACCTTCAGTGCAGGGAATGCAGAAAGCATGTTATCTTCTATAAAAATTACTTTTAGCATAATGACCATTTTGTGTGTCATAGGAATATTCGCTTCATTAGCTAGGGGAAAAATGCATAAAAAATAAAACAGCTTATTTTTCAGCTGCTTTATTTTTATGGTTAATTATCATAATCATCCAAGAAGCTATGGTTTATGCCACCTTTTTTATAACCTATAATAGTTTCTAAGTTAACATTGTGAATGCTTCTAAAAATATTTACATCCACGTGAGAATTTGTTGCTCTAAGTTTTTTAATTAGAGCTTTTACTTCTTGACGCTTGGATCCTATTCCATCATCCCCTAGCACGCAATTTTCTGTTAATCTGCACGCGCATCTTATAAATTGAAGGTCATTGTATCTTTTCCAGTCTAATATATCTTCTTCTCTAACCTTGTACATGGGTCTAATTAGCTCCATGCCTTCATGATTTGTGCTTTTAAGCTTTGGCATCATGGTTTTAAATTCTGCTGCATACAACGTACTCATTAAAACTGTTTCTATAACATCATCAAAATGGTGTCCAAGGGCAATTTTATTGCAGCCAAGTTCTTTGGCATATCTATACAAATATCCCCTTCTCATTCTTGCACAAAGATAACATGGAGTTTCATCTACATTTGCCACTATATCATATATTTGTGAATCAAACACTTTGATAGGAATGTTTAAAAGTTTTGCGTTGTCTAATATAAGTTGTCTGTTCCCTTCATTATAGCCGGGATCCATGACAATATATTCTGCTGTAAATTTTATTTCACTGTACTTTTGCAGCTGCTGCATGCATTTTGCCATAAGCATGGAGTCCTTTCCACCTGAAATGCATACTGCAATTTTGTCTCCATCCTTAATAAGCTCATATTCCTTTATGGCTGATATAAATTTTGACCATATATCTTTTCTAAATCTTTTAACTATACTTCTTTCTACTTCTTCATGTTTTTCCATATTTTAAACCTACTTTACTAATTTTTCATAACATTTTTCAAATGAATCTAAAAATATATTAAGCTCATCTTCTGTTGTTAAATGGCTTAAGCTTATTCTCAATGTTGAAAGTGCTCTTTTTCTGTCCTTAGTCATAGCATACACAGGTCTTGAAGCCGTATTTGGTGCACAGCATGCTGATTTTGTTGAAACATAAATGTTATAGTTTTCTAATTCAGCCTTAAAATGCTCCGTGTTAACTTTGTTAATGCTGATATTTAGTATAAAAGGAACTGAATTTTCATTGCTGTTTATTTTAACATTTGGATATTTTTTTAAGCTGTTTATTAATTTTTCATTTAATTTTTTTACATAAGCATATCGTTCATGCAAATTTTCAAAAGCAAGAGTAAGTGCATTATCTAGGGCAACAATCATTCCCAGGGCAGGTGTTCCGCTTCTAAATGCTGATGTGCTAATTCCTCCATGGATTAAGGGCTCCATCATTACATTTTCTTTTTTTATAAGAACTCCACAACCGTTTAGCCCATAAAACTTATGAGGTGCAAAAGTAACTAGGTCAACATTATCAAAGCAAACAGGGATTTTTCCCACTGCCTGTGTTGCATCAACATGAAAAAATGTATGCTCATAGCCATTTAGTATTTCTCCTATTTCATTAATATTCTGCGTTATTCCCACTTCACTGTCAACATAGCATATGGATACTAATATGGTGTCTTTTCTAATTAATGCTTTTAAACTATCCATATCAATTAAACCATTTGATCCTATTTCCACGTAATCTATATCAAAACCGTTATTTTGCAAATATGAAAATGCTCCATTTAATGAAGAATGCTCTAAAAAAGTAGTTATGATGTGCTTGCCGAATTTTTTATAGTAATTTGCTATACCTTTTATTGCAGTATTATTTGATTCACTTGCTCCTGAAGTGAATATTATTTCCTGCTCCTTCACCTTTAAAAGTTCTGCAATTTTTTTGGTGCTTTCATTTAAACATTCAGTTGCTTGCCTCCCCAATTCATGAGTAGAATTTGGATTTGCTATGAAATTTCTTGAAATTTCGCTAAATGTATTTATAACCTGCTCGTCTGCAGGAGTATTTGCTGCATAATCTAAATAAATCATATTTCACCTCTAACTACTGATTATATTAATAATACAAAAATAATACAAGGTTTTTTTAGAATCAGGGCATACAAAAAGCCGTTGAACTTTTCAACGGCTATCTTAATCATATCAAACAACAGTTAATTGTTATACAGATATTATCTTGTTTGTTTTTTTGGAACAAATTGCTTTACTTCTTCTTGTACTACATCAACAACAGTATCTTTTGTCTTAGCATTTCTGTAGCAGTTCATTCCGAGAATAATTAAACCGCAATATCCTATGGCAGGATATACATATCCGATAAGGTTTGTAAAACCAACCATACTTAGTACTAAAGATGCTGCTGCAATTCCAATAATTAAAGCGTTATTGCCAAATTTCATCATACCAGGTATAGTTGTAAATCTTTGATATACTCCAAAGAAGCACGAGATTGCTGTTGAATATAATCCTAAAAACAACACGATTGAATATACTGATCCAAGTGTAGATGATACAGTATTAGCTAAATCTACCATTGGTAAAGCTGAAGTTCCAATCACGTGAAGATTTTTTCCTAATGCTGTATAAAGTCCAAATGCACATAATCCTAATAATAATCCACCAGATAACGCACCGTTTTTAATTGCTTTCAAATCTTTTGCCTGATGACCTAATGTAACACTAACAGCAACTGCTACAACATAGTTAAATGCTACATATAAGGGTCCTGATAACATCCAGTGTTTTATTAACGGGCTAGAATTAACAACCACTTCTTTAGTTGCATCAACAACTGGTGCAGGATTTATTGTAAAGTAAATCGCTGCTGCAAAAGCTCCGACAATCATTACAGGAACTACATATGAAAGAACCTTTGAAATACCTTCAATTCCTGCAAGTAAGTTTAGAACCATCAATACACACATTATTATTCCACCTGCTACCAGTGGCAATCCAAATGTTTGATGAAAAGTTGTTCCCGAAGCTGCTACCATTATTGTAAGAGTGCTAAAAAGTGTGAATGCTACTACAATGTCTGAAAATATTAGTGGTAATTTTGATTTACCAAGTGAAATTACATCAGTGTAATTTGATGTGTTTAGTTTTCTGCCTAACATCATAGGAACGTATGCTGCTACAATAAACAATACTGTTCCCAATACAATACCTATTAATCCTTTTTCATAAAAAGCATTAAAAAATTGCAAAATTTCTTGTCCAGAAGCATAGCCTGCACCGATTATTGTTCCTACATAAGTTGAAGCAATACCTACTGCACCTATTCCTGTATTTTTGTTTGTACTCATTAATTTTCCTCCATTTTTTAAAATTCGTTTTCCCCAAGTAGAAAACAAATTACAATAACAGAATTCTAACACCGTTTTCATATAAATTCAAGCTTAAATTAATGCAACTTTATTAATATTATGTAACATTTAGAATATGTTTCCTTTATCATTTTGCAAGATTTTATACGCCTTCTTTCATTTTAGAATTTTTATTTTTTAATAACGTTATCATGCGTATAATTTTTCATATAAAGAATTCTTAATCTTATTCTTTGGCAAGCAGTCAATAAAACTCTAATTTACAGGAATTTTTATGAACTTATGCCCTTGTATTAAATCTTTTAATTTATTTTTTATTATAGACAAAAATAAATTTATTTGAAACTTTACGAAACTTCTTGAAGGATATCTAGTTTTATTGCATTTTTAAAATTGTTAACAATTGTATGTTTATGCATTTATTTTGGTTGAATTAGTGTAATGTTTTCTGCCAATTTTCTATTGCATAATATTATTCTTTTTGCTATGCTTATTTAAATGATACTATTATAATTTTATCAAGGAGGGAGAAATAAATAAATGGAAAAAGCTCATGAAGTTGATTACAAAATTTTTGGCGACGACATACAGTTTGTTGAAATACAGCTTGATTACGGTGAAACTATTGTAGCAGAACCGGGAGCCATGATGTACATGGATGCAAATGTTGAAATGGATACTGTTTTCGGCGACGGCAGCGGAAAGGAATCATCGAAAGGGTTCAAGGGTCTTTTAGCAACAGCAGGAAAACGTGTACTGACAGGAGAAAATTTATTTACTTCAACATTTACAAACAAGGCAATGGGGAAAAAAGCATTAGCTTTTGCTGCTCCATATCCTGGAAAAATAATTCCTGTTAACTTGATGGATTACGGCGGACAGATTATATGCCAAAGAGATTCATATCTTTGCTCTGCAAAAGGAATTGAAATAAGCATTGCCTTCCAAAAGAAAATCGGAGTAGGTTTCTTTGGTGGAGAAGGCTTTATAATGCAAAAATTATTAGGTGATG
The DNA here is from genome assembly GCA_964546605.1 of uncultured Clostridia bacterium. Taxonomy (GTDB): domain Bacteria; phylum Bacillota; class Clostridia; order Tissierellales; family Sedimentibacteraceae; genus Sedimentibacter. The sequence goes on along the minus strand of CAZJKK010000001.1, from coordinate 50,977 downwards.
GTTTAGCTTTTTTACATGCAGGTGGAACCATAATTAAAAAAGAACTGCAGTCAGGGGAAATGCTAAAGATTGATACTGGATGTCTTGTAGCCTTTACCCAAGGTGTTGATTATGATGTTCAATTTGCAGGAAATGCTAAAAGTGCTTTGTTTGGCGGCGAAGGTTTGTTCCTGGCAACTCTAAGAGGCCCAGGAATTGTATGGCTTCAATCCTTACCTTTCAGCAGAATGGCCGACAGAATTTTCTCTGCAAGTAAGAAGGCAAGTGCAGGTGGTTCTAGCAAGGGTGAAGGAAGCTTGCTTGGAAGTATTGGTATAGGAAATTTATTTGGAGAAGATTAAAAGGTGCCTAAGCACCTTTTTTAATAAAGATATTACAAACAGCTTTTGTGGAAGAAATATCTTCCGCAATAATATCAAAGCTATCTAAGTTTTTTTGAAGCTCATTCATATACGAAGACATTATACAGCAGCTATTATGAAAAACTCCACCTTTTAAGCCAATATTAACATTTCCTCTAAACCCTTTTTTCATATATGCAGTACAAGTAAGTTCAGCAAGCTTTTTACCTGCATTTTCAAGCAAGCTTACTGCATAAGAATCTCCTTCCATAGACCCATCAACTATGACGGGAAATAAAGAAGCAATAACTCTTTTATCATTATTATATATGTAATTCATAATATCGGAGCGCGTCATGCCTCCTGCTTTCTGTAATATATTAACACTTAATTTATCTAAATGAATATTTCTATCAATTTTACTGATAATATTTTTAAAGGCCTCCATAACTGTATGATATCCGCTACCTTCGTCTCCTAAAATATGACCCCAGCCTCCTACCATATCTCCTTGTTCATTCTTTTGAACATAGCATGAAGAGCCTGTCCCTGCGATTGTCAAAATTCCATCCTTATTGCCAAAATATGCCTTACATGCCATTTCTGCATCATTCATAACTTGGGTTTTTATTCCAAAGGCGCCTTCTACATATTTTTTTATTAATTCTGAATAATTTCCTGTTTCTACTCCAGCCATTCCTATTAAAATAAATTCGCAATCATCTTTACCAAGCTCTCTTGTACATTCTCCTATTAAAGATATGATATTATTTACTGTTGTGTCTAAATTTACACTAGGATTTCCAAGGCCTCCAAATCTGCTGAATAATTCATTGTTATTTTTATCGTAAGCAATCAGTTCAGATTTAGTTCCGCCTGCATCAATACCAATCAAGTAACTCATTTAACACACCACCTTAAATTAGCTTTATAAACATTATAGCATATTTTTAATGATTTACAATAATAACGTTGTCAAACATGATCTACATTTTAAAGTGTTCCCCTAACTTAGCTGGTTCGTCCCCTTTCATATTATAAAGGACTTTCTTCACAGAAAGTCCTTTAATGATTAATCTTCTACATGTATTGCATCTGTTGGGCAGTCAGCTTCTGCTTCTTTTGCACAATCTTCATTTTCAGAAGCAATTGGATCTTGAATTACAGTTGAAATACTTTCATCGTCTAATTTAAATACATCAGGACAAACTGATTCACACAATCCGCAGCTGATACAAGCATCTCTATCAACTATAGCCTTCATAAGTACCTCCTATATATTCTAAGATTATCTTAACACTTATCTTGAATTTTGCAAGTATTATTCTAATTCTTTGTGATGAATTGAATTAATAATTATTTGCTTAGCTTTTTCGTGCCCAAATTTCGCTTTTCCTTGTATTTCAGGAACGGGTGGGTTTTCATTTTTCTTAAAATGCTGCTTTTTATTGCTTTCTGTTCCGTGCGGATCTCTTGGATCCGGTCTTCTCATTCCTGCCTTTGCCATAAAATCACCTCTGTCTTATTGTGATTTATTTTAAAGCAATTATACATTTTTAATTTGTCTTAAGTTCCACTAATTTAAAACTATTATTTCATCACCCGGCTTAATCCATCCAGGCTGCAAAACCTTTGTAAAAATACCTTCTCTTGGCATTACACAATCTCCAACCATGTTTCTTATGGCACATCCAAGATGACATTCCTTACCTATTTGAGTAACTTCCATTTCAGTTTCCCCAATTTTTAGCTTTGTGCCTATGGGAAGATCATAAAGAACAATTCCTTCTGTTGTAAGATTTTCTGCAAATGCACCCACACAAAGTTCATCTTTTAACTTTGTCTTATCTAATTTATCAATGCTTTCTTGAGCTAATAAACTTACTTGTCTATGCCAGTTGCCTGCATGAGCATCTCCCTCGAGACCATGTTCTACCTTAAAATATCCCTTTTCAATAGGTGTCTTTGGTACTCCTTTTGTTTCACTTATATTAACCGCTAATACTTTTGCCATTTCTTCTTCCCATCCTTTACTTTCTTTCAAATAATCCAGATTTTCCACCTGACTTTTTCATGAGCATCACATCAGAAATAATCATTTCTTTGTCTATTGCCTTGCACATATCATATATTGTTAGCCCTGCTATGGTAACTGCAGTAAGAGCCTCCATTTCAACTCCAGTCTGTCCTGTATTTTTAACAGATGCTCTTATTTCAACACAATTTCTCTCAAAATTAATAGAAAAATTAATATTGCATCCTGAAATCATAATAGGATGGCACATAGGGATTATATCTGATGTTTTTTTAGCACCCATAATTCCAGCAACCTGAGCAACAGATAAAACATCACCCTTTTTTATTGTTCCTTCATTGATTCTTTCTAAAGTTTCCCTTTTCATAAATACTGTGCCGGTAGCAACAGCTTCCCTTAATGTTTCTTGTTTTTCGCTCACATCGACCATTTTAGCTCTGCCCTGCTCATTTATATGCGTTAAATCCATATTAACCTCCAATTTGAAACATCATTCTATCTGTATCACTTTTTCCTTCAGTTTCTAGATGATGCTCCTCAGGTTTATTATAAACTGCATTTTTAATTATATTTATTAATTTGTCTTCATCATTTAAATAAGGCTTTAAATTTATTTCCTCTGCTGAATGAAGGCATGGTTTTATTGTTCCTGTTGCTGTTAATCTTATGCGATTACATTCGGAGCAAAATTTGCAGCTTACCGGACTTATGAGACCTACACTTCCAACAGCACCTGGAAGCTTGTACACTGATGCTACTTTGCTGTCGTCCTTTACAGGAATAAGATTTGGAAACCTTTCTAATACCTCTTCAAGCTTCATGCTGCACTTATCGAAATATTTTTCTCCTTCACCAATAGGCATAAGTTCAATAAATCTAACCTGAATTGGAGAATCAAGGGTTAATTTTAAGAAATCTCCAATTTCATCATCATTAATACCCTTCATTAATACAACATTAATCTTAACAGGCACCATGTCAAGCTCTATGCACTTTTCAATACCTTGAAAAACCTTATCTATATCTCCAAGTCTTGTAATTTTTTTAAATTTATCATTTTGGAGAGTATCAAGGCTTATATTGACTCTTTTTAAGCCTGCATTTTTTAAATCTTCTATTTGATCTGCCAGCAAAATTCCATTAGTTGTTATAGAAATGTCCTTGATGGTTTCAATAGAGGACGTATGCTTTATAAGATTTTGTAATCCTTTTAAAACCAGTGGTTCACCCCCAGTGAATCTCACCTTTTTTATACCTAAGCTAGCACAAGCACTTATTATTTTTTCCACCTCTTCAAAACGAAGTATCTCATCATGGCACTTTTTATCAATACCTGTTTCCGGCATACAATAAACACATCTTAAATTGCACCTGTCTGTAAGAGAAACCCTTAAATAATCTATAGTTCTTCCTTTTTTGTCAAGCATTATTCTGCTCCTTGCATTATTATTTTACCTGTATTGGAATAATCATATCCTCCCAGCTCATCAAGTTTTTCCTTAAACTCCTTGGATTTTATGGTTTCAATAAATTCCTTAACTATTTCTTGCTCTAGATATTCTTCAGGTATTGCTAAATCATATTCTTCGTTGCATACAGGTATGAAATCAAGTCCCATCATTGCTGCAGCTGAGTAAACACCAAGCCCACAATCTGAATCCCCTGCTTCAACTGCTGCTGCAACAGCAAGATGTGTGAATTCTTCTCTATAATAACCCTTAATATTTTTTGAGTCTATACTTAACTTATTTAAATTATAATCTAATAAAAGTCTTGTTCCTGAGCCTCGTTGTCTGTTAACAAACATAACGTCACTTCTAGAAAGGTCTTCAAACCTTGTAATGTTTTTAGGATTTCCCTTTTTAACCATGAATCCTTGAATTCTGTTTACACATTTTACTAAGGCAATTTTTTTCCTTGGCACATATTTATTAAGATAAGAAACATTGTATTCTCCAGTTTCCATATCTAAAAGGTGGGTGGGTGCCATGTGAGTTTCCCCGGTTTTAAGCGCCATTAATCCTCCGGTGCTGCCGGCGTTGGAAGAGGATAAAAAGTATTTTTTATTTTTAGAATGTAGTAAATCTCCTGCAATATCAATTATCGGGTCATGGCTTCCTATGCATATAAGGGTATTTTTAATTTTATCTTCTGAACTTAAGAGATTAACCTTTACAGTTTTGCCTGCTTCAATACCTTCAACTGATTGTTCTATTTCAAGTACACCATCTGCATTAACCAATGACATGGTGGCACCTGCACCTCTTGTTAGAGGTGTTGCTACATACTTGCCTCCAATGAAGCCTAACTTTACTCTCACAAACTCCAGGTATTTAAGTGAGGACATGCACCTTCTTGTCAATGTTGCATCTACATATTTACCGCTATCTGTTTCAAGCCCTTGATATCCATAAATAATAGGTTTTGCAATTTGCTCCATTACAAAATATGCAGAAACAGGATATCCAGGTATTCCTATTATTGGTTTATTGTTTACAACACCCATCATAACCGGCTTGCCTGGTTTGATGGCAACTCCATGAATAACTAATTCTCCTAATTCACTTATAACAGAAGACGTATAATCCTCACGACCTGCAGAAGAGCCTGCATTTATTAAAACCACATCATTTTCTATTGCTGCTTTTTGTACAGCATTTTTTATAAGCTGATAATCATCTATTACTATATCATATCTTGTTGGTATTCCACCCCAGTCCATAACTTGGGATGAAAATGTCCTTGAATTAAAATCTATTATGTCTCCAACTTTTAGTTCTGTTCCCGGTTCAACCAGTTCCGTACCTGTAGGTATAATTCCCACCGTTGGTTTTTTGAAAACCTCTACTTGATTTATGCCTCCTGCAACTAAGGCACCTATGTCCACAGGTCTTATTTTGTGCTTTGATGGAACTATAAGCTGATTTTCAACTATATCTTCACCTAAAGGTCTTATATTTTGCCAAGGAACTGCTGATTGATATATTTCCACATGAGTTTCATCAACCTTAATTAAATCTTCAACCATTATAACACAATCAAATTCCTTAGGAATGGGATCACCTGTATCAACTACAACAAAATCTTTTTCTTCTTCAAGCGTCACATGATTTCTATCTGATGCACCAAAGGTTGATTCACTTTTTGCTGCAATTCCATCCATGGCCGAAGAATTATAATGGGGTGAGGAAATAAGAGCAAACACAGCCTTTGCCGTAACTCTGTCCTTTGCATCCCATGTGGGAACAATTTCTGTTTGTACGTTTAATTGACCAAGTCTTTGTAAATATCTATTAAGTGCATCATCTAACTCATAATTTGATAAATAAACCTTTTGCATGCTACCTCCTAAAACTTATATACTTTTACCCTTTGTCCTTCTTTTATTCCTTCTTCATTTCTATGTATTCTAATGTAGCCGTACGCCTTAGAAAAACTTGTAATTAAACCTGATTTTCCAAAAACAGGTACAGCTGTAAGTTCATCACCGTTTTCTTCATTTTCTTCTATGGTTACAGGAAGATATTCTTCTCTTCCTTTTGCCTTGTGATAATTTATTTTAAACCTGCAGTCTATGGGATATGTTACATCTTTATATTCTGTTATTTTATCTATGTAATATTTAACCATTACCTGAAATATTACAGCACAAGCAAGTGGGTGTCCCGGAAGACCGAAAATTATTTTACCCTTTGATTTTCCTATGAGTGTTGGCTTTCCTGGTTTAACAGATATTCCATGCACTAAAAGTTTTCCATCTTCTAAATCTTCTATAACTTTTACTGTATTGTCCTTCTTGCCTACTGAACTTCCCCCTGAAACAAGTACTATATCACATTCATCTAGGGCTTTTTCTGCTGCGCTTTTTAACAAATCATATTCATCCTTAATTAAACCATAAGAAACAGGTATGCAACCTTTATCTTCAACAAGAGAATACAATAAATATGTGTTAATATCCCTTATTTGACCGGGTTTTATGCTTTCAGCAGGGTGAACCACCTCATCTCCCGTAGATATTATTCCAATTCTAGGCTTTTTAAACACCTCAACCTCATAAAATCCAAGACTTGATAAAACTCCAATTTCATACGCTCTTAGCTTCGTTGCTTTTTTTAAAACCACTTCACCTTTACATATGTCCTCACCAATTTCAACAACATTTTCTCCCGGCGAGGAGGCCTTAGATGCAAGTATGGTAGTATCATCAAGCTTATCGGTATATTCAATCATTATGACGGAATCAGCACCTTTTGGCAGCATGCCTCCCGTTGGAACATAGTAGCATTGTCCGGGAATAGTAATTTCACCATCTGTACTTTGTCCCATTAACACTTCACCCTTTAAATCTAACATGGAAGCGAATGATTCGCTTGCCCCAAACACATCTCTTGAATAAACAGCATAACCATCCACTGTAGATCTTTTAAAATCAGGTACATTTTCTTTAGCCACTATGTCATTTTTCAAAATTCTTCCTGTAGCCTCAGTTAATGTAACCCATTCGCTTTCTAATTTATAATCAAAGTTTTCATCAATGAGATTAGATGTATCCTTTACTGTCATTACATTAAACAAATCCATTTATAACTCCTATCTGGCACATTCTCCCCCTGTGCCCTTTAATATTTCTATTCCGTGTGGGAGTGCCGGCAGTATAAAGCTTAGATTTTCAACTGCTCCCTTGGGACTTCCCGGCAAATTAATGATTAATGTGTTGTCTCTTATACCTGCAGTTGCTCTTGAAAGCATTGCTTTTGGCGTAATTTCTAAAGATTTTTGTCTCATTGCTTCAGGAATTCCCGGGGTATGTCTTTTAATAACCTTCATGGTTGCTTCCGGGGTAACATCTCTTTTAGAAAATCCTGTTCCTCCATTTGTAAATACTAAATCTAAATTTAGCTCATCTGCCATATATATTAATTCTTCACATATTAAATCCATTTCATCTGGAATTACTTTTTCATATTCTATGCAATAAATTTTCATGTCTAATGCTTCTTTTATTGCAGGGCCAGTTAAATCAACTCTTTCGCCTCTTGAACCTTTATCGCTTATTGTTAATATACCAGTTCTTATCATATGCGCCTCCATTTTTTATATAAAAAGTATAACTTGTTTTTTAGCAATATTCAAGTTATACTTAAATGTTCAATATTTGTTTAACAAGAGCATTCTTAGGATTGTTAAGCACTGTATCCCTATGCCCCATTTCAATTATTTTCCCTTTATCCATAAATATTACGTAATCGGCTATTCTTTTTGCCTGATATACATCATGTGTTACTACAATTACCGTTCTTTTGTCCTTTGCCATACTTTTTAAAAGTTTCTCAGCCTTCATGGAGCTTTCAATATCCATTGCAGCAGTAGGCTCATCAAGTATGGTTACATCTGTTTCTAAAACAGCTGTACGTAGCATTGCTATTTTAGCTCTTTCTCCTCCAGATAGCCAATGGGACTTTTTATTAAGAAGTGGTTCCACATCAAAGTAATTGAGATATTTTTGCACCCTTAATTTTATATCTTCATTATTGATTTTTTTAAATTTCAAGCCGCTTATAATATTTTCATAAGCTGATTTTCTAAACAAATATGGTTTTTGTACAAGCACAGAAATTGAATTTCTAATGTCCAAGTCAAAAGGTTTGTTATTGTACAATATTTTCCCGCTGCTTAAATTTGTTATTCCGCAAATGCAGCTTAACAATGTGCTTTTACCGCTGCCATTGGACCCCAGTATTACATAAATTCCTTCTTTAAATTCAAGCTTTTCAATATCAAGGATACGAGCGTTTCCATAATCTTTTATTGCATTTTCAATAGAAATAATCATTATTCGCTCCTTTGTATCCTGTATAATAATGTGTTCACTAAAAATGAAATAAGTAAAAGTACAATTCCAATGAACACGGCTTCTTCAAAATTTCCCTTGCCTGTTTCAAGGGCAATGTATGTAGTCATAACCCTAGTATTATTTTTAATGTTTCCTCCAACCATCATAACAGCTCCCACCTCAGAAATAGCCCTTCCAAATCCTGCTGTTACAACAGATAAAAGCTGCATTCTGCATTCAGATACAATTGTTATAATAGTATCTTTTTTTCTTGCTCCCAATGAGATGCATGTAAGTTCAATGTCCTTTGCTGCTTCAGAAATTGAAGAAACAGTAAGTCCGAAAATAATGGGAAAAACCAAAAGTGATTGAGAAATTATCATGGCAGTTGGAGTAAATAAAATATTTAGGCTTCCTAAAGGACCTTTTCTTGATATAAGCATATAAACAAGTAGCCCTATTAAAACAGGAGGTAAGCTCATGAGGGTATTTGTGACCCTCATGATTGGTTTTTTTAATTTGAATTCATTTAAAGCCGTTATTATTCCAAGAGTTAATCCAACAACAGCTGCTAAAAGAGCAGATGTCAGCGATACTCTCAAAGAAAGCATTACTACAGGCAATATATCATTGTATGTAACAAAGAAATTTTTAATAAATTCAAACATGTTAACCTCTTTTATTTTGCATTTGGAATAAATAACGATTGACCGAATTCTTCAACTCCGTATTCAGCTATAAGCTTTTGTCCTTCTTCAGATAATATCCAGTCCATAAATTCCTTAACTTCAGCTTCCTTTATAGGGTATTTTTCCGGATTAACCATCATCACCCCATATTGATTGTACATTTTATCGTTCTTTTCTGTTACTATAACAAGATCAAGCTCATCCTTCATAGAAAGGTAAGTAGCTCTGTCAGATAATGTGTAGCCTTGTTTTTCAGAAGCCATTTGAAGCACTGCTCCCATACCTGTACCTGCTTCCACATACCATTCACCTTCCGGAGTTATTTCAAGATCCTTCCAATAAGATTTTTCCTTTGTATGAGTACCTGATTCATCTCCTCTGGAAATGAATGTTGCTTTATTTTCAGACATAAGCGAAAATGCTTTTATTGGGTCGTTTGGTGCATTTGCAATTATTCCTGCCGGATCAGCTTCCGGTCCTACAATAATGTAGTCGTTGTACATTACATCAAATCTTTCCTTTGCAAAGCCTTCAGCTATGAATGCTTCCTCCTGACTTTTAGCATGTACTAATACGCCGTCAGCATCGCCGTTTTTAGCAAGCTCAAGAGCTGCCCCTGTTCCTTTAGCTACAACATTTACTTGAATGCCTGTTTTTTCTTTAAATATTGGCAACAAATAATCTAATAATCCTGAATCTTGTGTACTTGTTGTAGTTGCCAAAATAAAGCTTCTTTCTTCTGCTTCTTGTTTTGGTTCCTCTTTTGGTTCCTCTTTTGGTTGTTCTGCTGGTGCTTGTGGCTGTTCATTTTGGCATGCTGTCAATGAAAATACCATTATTAATGAAAGCAATAATACCAACAAGTTTTTAATTTGTTTTTTCATAAAAAAACTCCTCTCATATTATGTATGAAAAGAGATGCAAAAAAAGCAATCTCCTTTCCAGCGGGAGGCCTAACTGTTTCCGGCTAGACCCTAACGGCTTTTTATCATAGCAATGCCTTAGATAAAAAAGCTCGGAGAATATTTCCACTATGATAATTTTAAATGTAAAGCACTAATAAGTCAACAAATTAAAATTACACAAAAATATTTTAATTTACATAAATAAAAACAGACCCTACTATAAAGTTGAACGGTCTGTTTTTATAAAAATCAGGTAGTAACATCTGAATAAAATTTCATAGACTATGCTTATAATTTATCCAACGCCTGCTTTAAATCTGCTATTATGTCATCAACATTTTCAAGTCCAACAGATAGTCTCACAAGTCCCTCTGATATCCCTGACAATGCTCTTTCCTCAGGCGTATACGGTGAGTGAGTCATGGATGCTGGATGTTGAATTAATGTTTCTGTATCTCCAAGGCTTACTGCAAGAGTACATAGCTCCAAGGTATTCATTAACTTTCTTCCTGCCTCTAATCCACCCTTTACTTCAAAAGCAATCATTGCTCCTGGCAATAGCATTTGCTTTTTAGCCAGCTCATATTGAGGGAAGCTTTTTAAACCTGGATAAGCAATGCTTTCAACGTTACTGTGAGTTTCTAAAAATTCAGCAACCTTTTGTGCATTAGCACAATGCCTTTCCATTCTTATTTCTAGTGTCTTCATTCCTCTGTTAATTAAATATGAATCAAATGGGCTCATTACAGATCCTGTCATATCCTTTATGCCTACAAATCTAACTTGATTTATAAAATCTCTTTTGCCTGCAGCAAATCCTGCTATAACATCCCCATGTCCATTTAAATATTTTGTTGCTGAATGAACAACCACATCTGCCCCTAATTCTAAAGGTCTTTGAATATATGGAGTACAATATGTGTTGTCAACAACAACTATACAACCTTCGTTTAAATGAGCAATTTTAGATATTTCTTCTATATCTGAAATAAGCATGTTTGGATTTGCCGGGCTTTCCAAATATACAACCTTAGTATTCTCTTTCATTGCCTTTCGTACATTTTCAGGGTCTGAAGTATCAACAAATGTTGTTTCCACACCAAAGCGGGATAAACCATGATTTAAAAAAGCAAATGTACATCCGTACAATGTTTTTGCTGCAACCACATGATCCCCTGCCTTTAATTGAGTCCATAAAACAGATGTAATGGCACCCATTCCTGAAGACATTGCCACAGCTGCTTCTGCGTTTTCTAGGCAAGCAAGCTTATCTTCAACCTGAGAGCATGTAGGATTGCCAAGTCTTGTGTAAATATAGCCCTCTTCTTCTAAGGCAAATCTTCTGCCTCCCTGCTCTGCTGAATCAAAAATAAAGGTTGAAGTTTGATAAATAGGTGTTGCCAAGGCTCCATACTCATTTTTCCTATAGCCCGCATGAACTGCCTTTGTTGCAAATTTCATTTTGCTTAATTTTTCTTTATCCATAATACCTCCATTTAATTAGTTGAAATTAGATAAATTTTTTAAATTTATGTTGTATTTTTTTATTCTGTTTATTAATAGTGTATGAGTTACATTTAAACTTCTGGCTGCTTCTCTTATGCTCTTTGTTTGTTTTAAAACATCCTCTATTTTTTTCTTTTCAATATTTTCCACATATTCCTTTAATGAATTTGTTTCAATATCTTCTACAACAAGGTTATAATTCAGGAAAATATCCTTCAACTTTATTTCCCTTGCAGAGGATAAAGCTACTGCTCTTTCCAACACATTCTGAAATTCCCTCACATTGCCCGGCCAATTGTAATTAATAAGATTTCTCATGGCATCCTTTTCTATGCCAACAATGCTCTTTTGATATCTGAGTGAATGTGCCTTCACATAATGCTCATAAAGTATGGGAAGGTCCTCCTTCCTTTCTCTTAATGGAGGAATATTAATGTTAAAAATATTAATTCTAAATAAAAGATCAAGCCTAAACTCCTTATTTTTAACCATGCTGTCAATATTTTGATTTGTAGCTGAAATTAGTCTCACATTTACTGTTACTTCATCTGCCCCTCCCACTCTTCTAACCTTTTTCTCCTGAAGAACTCTTAAAAGCTTAGCTTGAAGATGAGGTGCCATATCGCCAATTTCATCTAAAAATACCGTTCCACCATGAGCAATTTCAAAAATTCCTGCCTTTCCTTCCTTCCTGCCACCTGTAAATGTGCCACCCTCGTAACCAAAAAGCTCGCTTTCCAAAAGTTGGTCAGGTATAGCAGCACAGTTTATGGCTATAAAGGGCTTATTTTTTCTATTGCTTTCATTATGAATGGCTCGCGCAAAAAGCTCCTTGCCTGTACCACTTTCCCCGGTTATTAAAACAGGAGAGTCGGATTTAGAATAAAGCTTACCTTGTTTAACAGCTTCAAGCATTTTACTGCTTTCACCTATAATATCATTAAATGTTATGGGGTTGTCATATCTGTCATAAACATCTAAGTCTATATCATAAAATGACAATAAAAAGCTACTTAATACGTTTTCCTCATTTGTAACTGGCTGCAAATTAACCTCATACAACTGGTTTCCCACATACATCTTTTCTTTCACAATACTTTTTTTAGAACGTCCTCTTAATGGCTCCAAAAGCTTATTAGATTCAAAATATTTATTAATATTTACCCCTGTTATATCCTTGCCCTGTGTATTAAAAATTTTTTCTGCAGCATAGTTGTTGCAATACTTAATATCTCCCAATCTACTTAATAAGGTAACGCCATGAGGAATAACATCAAGAACATTTTTCATTTCAGTATCTTTTTCTTCAAATGGAAAAAGTTCAATTTCCTCTAATGTTGCCCATCCACTTAAAGCCTCAAGCTCTTTCCTAATTTTTTCCCAAATTTCATCTTCCACAGGCATTAATTTTATGTAGGCAACAAAAGCATATACCTCCATCCAAATCAATCCTACATCATATTTGTGCAATACAGACAATGCCTCATATGTTAAATGAGGTCTGTCCTCAACTGCTGTTAATTTGATTTTTCTTGCTTCCATAGTATCCCTCACTATTATATTTGCATAAATTGTGCCAATTAATAATGGCTCAACTTCAATATATTTTTGTTTGCAAAAAAATAAACCGCAGCAAAATTGGAACAATATTATTCCATTTTGCTGCAGTAATAGAATGCTAACACTCTCATTGGTTTATTATTAATCCATTTGGTTTAATTTTAAACCATTATATTAATTAATTCAAGCTATTTCTATGGAATTGAAGGTTATTTTGAAAGTTGAGCCATAATTTTCTTTGCTTTCCACTTCAATGGATGCTGAATGTACATCCAATATATTTTTGGCAATTGTAAGACCAAGTCCGCTGCCTACTGTTTGTTGTCTACTTTTATCTCCCCTGTACATTCGCTCAAATATAAATGGTAAGTCTTCTTCCTTTATACCAATTCCTGTATCCTTTATTTCCACTTTTATTTTATTGTGTTCTTTATATATGCTAATGAATATATCACCAGATTCATTAGTAAATTTTATTGCATTGTTTAATATATTAATAAATACCTGACTTAGCTTATCCATATCACCCAAAATTAAATAATCATTATCTTCTTTATTTAACTTAAGTGATATACCGTTATTTTCTGCTTGGGTTAAAAAATCATTATAAATATTCTCCAACAAATTATAAAGATTAATAGGCTTAAAATTAAGCTTTAAGCTTTCAGATTCAAATTCCTTTAGTTTATCTAAATTGTCCAATAGCTTACCAAATCTAATAATTTCATCATTTAAACGTACAAGCCTTTCCTGTGTGACTGGGAATACACCATCTATCATGGCTTCAAGGTTATTCTGAAGCACATTCAGAGGTGTCCTAATTTCGTGATTCATATCAGAAATGAGCCTTCTTCTAAGCATATCTTGTTTGTTAAGCTTATCAGCCAATATATTCATGCTGTTTCTTAAATCAACAATTTCAGCTATATTTGTTTGTATATTTGATTTTTCCTTAAATTCACCCATTGAAAGCTTTACAGACATATTGGCAACATTTTTTATGGGTGCTGATATGGGCTTTGAAAAATACATGCTTGCTGCAGTTATTATTACCAGTGATATAACACCGCCTAAGGCAATGCTCTTATTAATAGAAAGTTTAAACAATTCATCCTCTTCTGTCATCAATAGAGGTGTATATTGACCAACTTCTACATAACCCACTATTTTATCCATATTAGTAAGCTTAAATTTATTTGTTGTATATACTCCTTGTTCTTCAACCTTCATGTTTTCCAAATGAAGCTTATTTCTTATATCCATTGGGTTCATTCCCCAAACTACTTTGTTGTTTTCATCAAGCAATGTTAAATTATAATTGCTCATGTATGCTTCGTGCATTAATTCTATGCCGGTGTTTTCACTCCATTGACCCTTTTCTTCGTATTCCTCTTCCAAATATGTAACAATTCTTTCATACCTTTTATTTTGAACATCAGCCATATAATCTTGAAAAATATGAATTATTGTAATATTAACAAATATCATTGTTAAAAGTACTGCAGCAACAGAGCATGCCACCAATAATTTATTTAATTTTTTTCTTATTGTTTCCATTTAATCACCGCCAAACTTATAGCCCATTTTTGTTACAGTGATAATATATTTTGGATTTTTAGTATCCAGTTCGATTTTTTTACGAATATTTTTAATGTGTACGTCTATTGTTCTGTCATAGCCGGAAAATTCAAGTCCAAACACTTTATCTATGAGCTGATCTCTGGACAATACATTGCCCTTGTTTAATGCTAAGACATATAAAATGTTAAATTCATTTGGTGTCATAGAGATTTCTCCGCCTTGAATTTTGACTGTTCTTTTTTCATAGTTTATTTCTAAATAACCGTCATTATAAACTGAATTTATTTTGTTCTTATCTAATCTCCTAAACAATGCATTTATTCTTGCTGTTAATTCTCTTGGGCTGAAGGGTTTCACAAGATATTCGTCTGCACCCATATTTAATCCTTCAATTTTTTCGGTTAAGGAACCTTTTGCTGTTAGCATGAATATGTGTACATCTGAAATTTCCCTGATTATTTTACATGTCTCTTCTCCACTTATGTCTGGAAGCATTAAATCAAGAATAATTAAGCTTAAATTCTCTTTTCTCGCTATTTCTATTCCTTCCATTCCTTTTGCGGCAACAAATATACGGTACCCTTCTTTTTGTAAGTATGCCTTTATGACCTCTGAAACTCTTTCATCATCTTCTATAATTAAAATGTTTTTCATACTAGCTCCATTTACTTTATTGATTAATAATATATTTTTAATGTTTAACTGTCAAGAACATAGAATGTGATAAGAAAAAGGGAGAATCCGAGAAAAGTGTGGGGACACACCTTAATGTAGAGATATTCGTTGGAGTAGGCATTAAGGAATGTCCCCGTAGTTATTCAACTATGAAATTTTTTCTTATTGCTTCTAAATCTGCATTATCTGCATCATCCACAGCTGCAATTATTCCTATGAGCGTGCTGCCGTTAAGTATACCATAAATTTCAGATTCTCCAGATTTAAATTCAACCTCATTAATTCCCTTTTTTCCTTCAAACACAATAGCAGCTTCTCCTGTTAATCCATCCACTATAGCATATTGTCCTTGAACGTCAAATTCATTAAAATCAAATGAAATTTTAGTTGTTGTACCTTTATTTACAACTGAAACCAAAGGTTTGAGCTCATAGCCTATACCTGCTATGGTAATGCTATTGTCTTTAGCTTTGCCTATAAGCATTTCCGTAGGAACCTTTGAAAGATCATCACCATAAATGCTTGGTCTTGGAACATAATTTGATGGCTGTTCATCTAGCGGCCTTGCACAGCAGCTAGGTCCTGTGGAAGGAGGCGGAAGTGTTGGGTCCGGTATAGATGTGTCTACCTTTTCAAGTTCATCAACTACCTTTATTACACCATTAATCATCCCCATCCAGCAGCTGAAATTCATATCTTTTTCACTAGGCATGAATTCCATGATATTTTCACCTTTGTTTATTTTAAATTCCTTATTTAAGGATGGAATTATTATAGCATTATTACAAGTATTCATTTCCTTGCCATCAATTATCCATTTTACAGGAATTCCTTTTTGAACATAAAATGCATTTGGAGTAAAGCCTTTGTTATCTGCAGTCATGTTAATAACTTGTACCCCATCTTGTAATACAGCTTTTGCAACATTGCTGTTAACACTATTGTCTACTGTTTTGCTTAAAGCCATAGCTGTTACCGGATTTAAATTTATACCAAGTATTGAAAGGCCTCTGTTTCCCATAATAAGTCCCAATACTATTATCATAACACCACTTAGCTTTAGAATTTTCTTAGTGTAACCCTTGCTTAGCATTCCAGAAATAGCCCCAAATGTAAGCATTAAAGGAACTGTACCTAATGAAAATACAAGCATTGATAAAGCTCCTTTTATAGGACTTCCTGTGCCAAGAGCAAATATTTGCATTGTTTGTAAAGGTCCACATGGCATAAATCCATTTAATAATCCTACAATAAATGGCGAGGAAGATTTATTTTTAAATTTGCAAAATGATTTTGGCATGGTTATTTGAAGCTTCCTGAATATACTGAAACCTGACATGTTTAAGCCCATTATTATCATGAAAATACCTGCAATAATTTGGACAGCCGCCTTAGACTTAAAGGAAAGTGAAAATACTGAACCTACTGCCCCAATAATTCCGCCTAAAATTGTATAGGAAATTATTCTTCCTGCATTATATAATAATGATGGTCGTATGGCTTCAAACTTTGAACTGCTTTCTTTACCTACAGTTTGTGAAAGCATTATTCCTCCACACATACCCACACAATGGATAGATGTAAGTAACCCCGCAATAAATAATACTGCATAGGAAGCTCCTGACAACATGTTTTCCATATCAAAACCAGCTGTATTAAAGCCAAGTAACATTATGGCAGCTGCAATAATTATTATCCCCAGCCATTTATTGTCTTTTGATTTATTAATGCTATATCCTGCACTTATGATTGATTCTCTTATTTTGTTTTTATTGCATATATTTTCGTCGTATTCAACTTCAGCTAATTCACTACTATAACTTGCCTTTGCAGTTATGACTCCTTCTGTGTTTAATAAAGCTTTTTCAACTTTTGTCTCACACGATGTACAAGTCATATCATAGACTTTTATTTTTTCTTTTTTTATACTCATATTTACCTCTATGGTTTAATTAGACTTATGATTATTGCCAACAAAATTATTACAATACCTGGTATTATGCAATCTTTAAACTTAAAATTATAATCTGGTCTTCTTCCTCCGCAACACATAATTACCTCTTTCAATTATTTTTATATATTTTAAATAATTTCTATGAAGAAATTATGTAGAATCAAATATATTTATATATTTTCTTCATAAAATCTTCACATTTGTTAACTATAATAAAAATATAATTCAGCAAAAGGTGGTGTCATTATGTTTAAATGGATAAAGAAATTTATTGATAATCTCGCTAAATCAAACAGTGAGTCCTTTAAGGGACAGCCATTGGATTGCTGCTCATTAAATAAAAATAGCAACACTCAAAAAAGCAAATAACTATTTACAGGTTAATCTCCTAATATAAAGCATAAAATAAGACCATCGTAGCTGGACGATGGTCTTATTTTGCTTGCCCTAACCCCATTTTTCAGAGTGCTTTTCTCTGAAAAATGGCGGTAGGTCAGCCGCAACGAGTTCCCAAATTATGCGACGTTAGGAGCGAATAATTTGGTGAACGAGACTGCGTATAACGTATATAAATATACTGCGCATATATATAATCAGTATTGTTTTTTTTCAAACTTCTCTATATAATATTTATTAGTTTTAATACTTAGGAGCATGCTATGGACTTTTTAATTTCCGTTGTTATATTTACAATTTCACTAATTTTTAGCTTAACAAAGAATATTTCTATTCTAATTCCCTTAATTATTGGTATGTTTGCATTTTCGTTTACAGCTTTTCACAGAGGTTATAGCATCAAAGCAATATGTAAAATGATTATAAAAGGTATGAAAAAAGCTTTTCAGTTAATGCCCATATTTGCGTTAATTGGAATGATAACAGCCACTTGGAGAGCCAGCGGAACTATTCCGTTTTTTGTATATTACGGAACAAAGCTAATGAATCCTGATTATTTTATATTGTTTGCATTTTTACTTACATGTATAGTTTCCTTTGCCCTTGGCACAAGCTTTGGTACCGTGGGAACAATTGGAGTTGTATTAATTGTTTTAGCAAAAGGTGGAGGAGTTAACACCAGTGTTGCAGCAGGTGCAATTGTTTCCGGAGCACTTTTTGGAGACAGATGCTCTCCCACATCTTCTAGTGCCAACCTGGTTGCCACAATTACAAATACTGATTTATATGGCAATATAAAAAGAATGTTTGTAACAGGTGCAGCCCCATTCTTAATTACAATCATTATTTATTATTTCTTGTCAAAAAATAATCCCATAAATATAACAAATACAATTTTAATTAACGAAATTTCTCACTATTTTAACTTAAATCTAGTAACAATGCTTCCGGCAATAATAATATTTATATTTGCATTATTTAGAAAAAGCGTTAAAGTATCCATGTTTTTTAGCATTATCACTGCATTAATGGTTTGTTTGTTTATTCAAAAAATGGCTATAACTGAAATTTTGAAAACCATGATTTTTGGTTTTAAGCTTGGTGGGGAAAGCTCTTTGGCAAGTATAATGTCAGGAGGAGGATTATTTTCCATGCTCAGGGTTTCTCTCATAGTCCTCATAGCTTCATCCTATACAGGTATATTTGAAAAAACAGGAATGCTTAACAGCATACAAGGACTACTTAATAAAATGAGCAATAAAATAGGAACATTTAAGACTACATTATTTACCTCCCTCGTAACAGCTGCATTTTGTTGCAATCAATCTCTATCTATTTTATTGACACATCAATTAATGAATAAAATATATGCTGAAAAGGGATTACAAAAAGAAGAAATGGCAATAGATTTAGAAAATACATCAGTCATGACAGCACAACTTTTTCCATGGAGCATAGCCATAGCAGTTCCCCTTGCTACCTTGTCTGTTGATTCAGCTAGTATTATCTATGCAGTATATTTGTTCTTGGTACCATTAATAAATACTATTAAAATACCAAATTTCAAATCTCATATTGTTGCAAAATAAAGTTACCGTAAAATAAAAAAGGATAGCAATATGCCATCCTTTTACTATTATAACTTTTATTGCAATGCTTGGTTTAAGTCATAAATGATATCGTCTATGTGTTCGGTTCCTATGGATAATCTAATGGTATTTGGTTTAATTCCACTATCTTTTAATTCTTCATGTGTCATCTGACTATGAGTTGTGCTTGCCGGATGTATAACTAATGATTTTACATCAGCTACATTTGCTAACAGACTGAATATTTGCAGACGATCAATAAAAGCTGTTGCATCTTCTGCAGTGCCTTTAATTTCAAATGTGAAAATTGAACCGGCTCCTTTAGGGAAATATTCATTGTACAATTTGTTATACGGATTATCTTTTAAGCTTGGATGATTTACATTTTCCACATTTTGATGATTATTTAAAAATTCAACCACCTTTAATGCATTTTCAACATGCCTTTCAACTCTAAGGGACAATGTTTCTAATCCTTGTAACAACAAGAATGAATTAAATGGGCTTATTGTTGCTCCTAAATCTCTCATTAATGTTGTTCTTGCTTTAATAATATATGCAGCTTTTCCCGCGGCCTGAGTGAAGCTAATTCCATGATAACTTGGATTTGGCTGCGTCAAAATATCAAATTTACCGCTAGCTTCCCAATCAAAATTACCGCTGTCAACAATTACTCCTCCCATCGCTGTTCCGTGACCACCAATGAACTTTGTTGCTGAATGTACAACTATGTCTGCACCATACTCAATTGGACGTAAAAGGTATGGAGAAGCAAATGTGTTATCAACTATCAATGGAATATTGTGTGCATGTGCTATTTCTGCAACCTTTTTAATATCTATTACGCTGGAATTCGGATTTCCAAGAGTTTCTATAAATATTAATTTTGTATTTTCCTGTATAGCTTTTTCAAAAGAGCCTTCTACATCAGGATCAACGAATGTTGTTGTAATACCTTCATCTTCTAATGTATGAGCAAACAAATTATATGTACCGCCATAAATTGTATTTGCTGATACCACATGGTCGCCATTACGTGCAAGATTCTTCACAGCATATGTAATGGCTGCAGCCCCGCTTGCAGTAGAAAGTGCACCTATTCCGCCTTCTAATGCATTTATTCTTTCTTCAAAAATAGATGAAGTTGGATTCATTAAACGTGTATAAATATTACCCCCTTCACTTAAATTAAATCTGTTTGCTGCTTGAGCACTGTCCTTAAATACATAGGATGATGTCATATAAATAGGAACCGCTCTTGAATCTGTTGACGGGTCTGGATTTTCTTGTCCTGCATGAAGCTGTAGTGTTTCAAATTTTAATTTTCTTTCATCTGACATATTTATCTCCTTCATCTATTAGTTATCTTATATGTTTTGTAAGATTTTATTTTATCTATTATAAATGGTACAACCCTTCTTGTCAAATACTTTTTTGATTTTATTATAAATTTTGCATTATTATTAAAATCAAAAAAGCACCCTTCTTTGGGTACTTCTTGATATTTCAATTATAATTTTCTTATATTAAAATTATCCTGCAATAACACCCAGTTTTGTGTAAATGGATATCCAAGTCCCCAATAGCTTAATCCCCTTAGATTATATTCCTTAACAGCATCAAATTTAGCTTGTGCACTTCTGGCATCCTCAAACCATACCTCATGAGCATTTCCTTCTTGGTCGGTGTATCGAAAAAATGGTGATTGAGCCAGGTAATCATATTGAATCATCGCATTATGTGCATATGCTATATCCATGGCTGCCTCAACGCTTATGGTATCTGCTACTTGACCCTCAACAAATGGCAGCTTCCAATCTCTTGCATATATTTGAAAGCCCATTAAAATTTTATCTCTTGGTATTACTGTTACTGCATAATCTAATACCTTTTCAATTTCATTAATAGGAGAAATGGCTCTTGGCTGACCTCCTCTCCAACCCCATTCATAAGTCATTAACACAACAAAATCAGCTAATCTCCCATGTGCCGGGTAATCATGTGCTTCATATAAAAGTCCTATTTGCTCAGGGCCATACTTAGGAGCTAAAGATGTTGAAACAAAGAAACCTTCATTGTGTAATCTTTCAACGGTTTGTTGTAAATATGTGTTATATGCCTCCCTATCCTCCGGCAGCACATATTCAAAATCTATATTTAAGCCTCTATAGCCCTTATCCTTCATTACATTAATAATATTGTTGTTGAGTGTATTTACAACTTCAGGATTATTCAATACCATATTTGCAACATTTTGTCCTGCTACATTGTAAGTAAAGTTTACAATTGACATCATAGGAACAATACCATGAGATATGGCTTCTCCAATAGCAGCTTCATCATCAATAGGTACCAAACTTCCATCCTCATTAATTAAATATGCAAAAGGAGTCAAATATGTGAGTTCGTCTCCAACCTCACTTACAACAGGCACTGCATCCTGTCCCAATATATAGGTAAAAGCATTTACCTCTATTTCTGGCTTATATCTTTCAGGTATGGTTATAATTTGTCCGATATATAAATTATTAGCATTTAAAATCTTGTTTTGCCACAATAAATCCGGAACCGAAACACCAAAGCTTGCTGCTATTTTCCAAGCAGTATCCCCTGGCCTAACAACATATGTATTGCTTTTGGTTGGAATTATTAAAGATTGCCCCACTAAAAGCTTGCTGGGATCAGGCAAATAATTTGCCTCAATAATAGAATTAATGTCAACTTTATAATAATCAGCTATTTTCCATAACACTTCTCCATTTTGAACAACATGAATGAACATATTACCCCCTATTTTCCATTATATAATTAATATATTCAGATACTTGTTCATCATGATAAAAAGATAAAAAATTAAATTTAAGGGGACGCTGTCAAGAAGCGTCCCCTTATACTATTAAAGCTTTGCTATATCTTTTCTATATTCCATGTTTTCAAAATTTATTTTTAAAATATTCTTATATATTTTCTCTCTTGCTTCTTCAAGGTTTTTTCCCATTGCTGTAATTGCAAGCACTCTTCCGCCATCAGTCACCATTTTGTCATTTAAATATTTAGTGCCTCCGTGAAATACAACAATATCATCATCCAAATCACTTAAACCTGTTATTATTTTGCCTTTTTCATAGCTTTCCGGATATCCTCCTGAAGCCAGCACTACAGTTACGCAACTTTCTTCAACCCATTGCAAATCTTCTTTTTTTAAATTATTATTCACGCAATTTAGCATTATGTCGGCTAAGCTTGATCTCAACCTAGGAAGAACCACTTCTGTCTCAGGGTCCCCAAAGCGAGTATTGTATTCTAACACCTTTGCTTCATTATCTTTAATCATAAGTCCAATGAATATCACACCCACAAAATCAATACACTCTTCTTTTAAACCTTTTAAAGTATTATCTAGAATATTTTGCTTAATATATTTTTTTAACTCCTCTGTATAAATAGTATTAGGTGAAAAACAGCCCATTCCGCCAGTATTTAATCCCTCATCGTTGTCATATGCCTTTTTATAATCTCTGGCACTTTCCATAGGTATAATATTGTTACCATCTACAAAGCACAATAGTGAAGCTTCAGTTCCTTCCAGAAACTCCTCTATTACAACAGTGTTACCTGCATCACCGAACTTTCTATCATTCATTATACTTTTTATAGCTTCTTCTGCTTCTTTTTTTGTGTTGCAAATAATAACACCTTTCCCTGCAGCAAGTCCGTCAGCCTTAACAACTAAAGGCTCATTAAACCCGTCTAACGCTTTTAATGCTCTTTTTGGGTCTATAAAAGATTCATATTTTGCAGTAGGTATGTTGTATTTTTTCATGAAATCCTTAGAATATGTCTTACTGCCTTCTAATCTTGCTCCGTTTTTTGTTGGTCCAAATACTTTGATTCCCTTATCCTTTAATAAATCTGCCAGGCCTGCAACTAATGGTACTTCCGGTCCAATCACCACAAGATCAATTTTATATAAATATGCAAAATTGGCCAATTCATTAATACTGTCAACACTAATGTTTATGCATTCAGCAATTTGAGAAATACCTGCATTTCCTGGAGTACAATATATTTTAGTTACCTTACTTTCCTTACTTAACTTCCAACAAATTGCATGTTCTCTTGCACCGCTTCCTACAACCAGAATTTTCATAAGCTTCAACTCCTTTTAATGTTTGAAGTGTCTCATATTGGTAAATATCATAGAAATATTGTTTTTATCGCATTCTTCTATGGATAAATCATCTTTTAAGGAACCGCCGGGTTGAATTATAGCAGTTATGCCTGCCTTAGCTGCTTCTAGGGCACAATCCGGAAATGGGAAAAATGCATCTGAAGCCATACAAGCTCCTATCAAGCTTTCTTTTCCTAAAAATTCCATACCATGTTCAATAGCTTGTTTACACGCCCATATACGATTTACCTGGCCAGGTCCAATACCTATGGACTGCCCGTTTTTAACTATTGTAATAGCATTGGACTTTGTATGCTTTACTATTTTCCATGCCATGAGCATATCTTTTTTTTCTTGCTCAGTAGGTGTTTTTTTTGTTACAACCTTTATTTCTTCCTCTGGCAATAATTTGGAATCAATAGTTTGAACTAGCAATCCTCCTGCAACCTTCTTAAGGTCATATGCATTTTCATCTTGCTTATTCAAAATATCTTCTAACAACAAAAGCCTTATATTTTTCTTTTGATTTAGAATTTCCAAAGCTTTTTTATTATAAGAAGGAGCTACAATTATTTCGATAAATATTTTATTGATTTCTTCTGCAGTTTTTTCATCTATTTCTCTGTTGAATACTACAATTCCACCAAAAATAGATGTTGGGTCTGCATAGTATGCTTTCATATACGCATCATAAATATTGTCACCTGTTCCCACTCCACATGGATTTGCATGCTTGCAAGCAACAACCGTAGGCTCGTCAAACTCTTTAAGGAGTTCAAGTGCTCCATTTGTATCGTTAATATTGTTAAAAGAAAGCTCTTTTCCGTGAAGCTGCACTGCACTAGACAGCAATCCCTTATTAATTGAAACTTCTTTATAAAATGCAGCCTTTTGATGAGGATTTTCACCATAGCGCATATCCTGAACCTTTTCATAGGTCATGGTAATAGTTTTTGGAAGATCAAAGTCTTTTCTTTCCTTTTTCATGTACGCAGCTATTAATGTGTCATAATGGGCTGTATGCTCAAATACCTTTGAACAAAGATAAAACTTAGTGTCTAGAGATACTTTACCATTTGTTTTAAGTTCCTCAATTACGTTGCCATAATCACTAGGGTCCACTAATACAGCCACGTCCTGATAATTTTTTGCAGCAGAACGAAGCATTGTAGGTCCGCCTATGTCTATATTTTCAATAGCATCATGTCTAGATACATTTTCTTTTAATATGGTATCCTTGAAGGGATATAAGTTAACTACCACAATATCTATTGTTTCTATATTTAATTGTTCCAGCTGTTCCATATGCTGAGAATTTGAACGCATTGCCAAAAGTCCTGCATGAATATTTGGATGTAGTGTTTTAACTCTGCCGTCAAGGCACTCAGGAAATCCTGTTACATCAGAAATTCCGGTAACCTTAATGCCTGCATCTTCCAAAGCTTTATGGGTGCCTCCTGTTGATATTATTTCAATGTCTAACTCTTGAAGACTCTTAGCAAACTCTACAATCCCAGTTTTATCTGAAACGCTTATTAAAGCTCTCATAATTACTCCTTAATATTAATTTTTACTTTTCTATCATTAACCTCAATTTTTCCATCGCAAAAATATTTTACTGCTAGAGGTAAAAGCTTGTGCTCAATTTTTAAAACTTTTTGTTGCAATGTTTCAGCTGTGTCCTTATATTCCACCTCAACAGCTTCTTGCAATATTATTGGTCCGTTGTCAGCCTCTTCATTTACTAAATGAACTGTAGCTCCGCTAAGCTTTACACCGTATTCAATGACTGCCTCATGAACTTTTATGCCATAATACCCTTTACCACAAAATGATGGAATTAAGGATGGATGTATATTAATTATTTTATTCCTATATGTTTCTATAAATTTGTTGGACAATATTTTTAAATAGCCTGCCAAAACTACTAAATCCACTTGGTGACTTTTCAGCTCTTCTAATATGGCATTGTTAAATTTAGCTAAGCTGTCGTAATGCTTTTGATTTATAAATACTGCATCAATGTTGTGCTTTTTAGCCCTTTCTAATCCATAAGCATTTTCTCTATTGGAAATAACAACAGCTATTTCGCCATGAATATTTCCGTTTTCCACATTGTCAATAAGAGCTTGTAGATTTGATCCTGAGCCTGAAATCAAAACACCTATTTTTGATGACATATATTCAAACCGCCTTCCCTTTTTACAGTCTTTCCTATAACAACAGGCTTTTCTCCCAAGCTTTCAAGATAATCTATAACTTGGGTTGAAATTTTGTGGTCAACAGCTAAAACCATTCCTATTCCCATATTAAATGTGGAATACATTTCATCATCATCCACATTGCCTTCCTTTTGCATGAGCTTAAAAATCGGAAGCACATTAATATTTTTAGTTTCAATGTCTGCAGTTATGCCTTCCGGGAACATTCTTGGAATATTTTCATAAAAGCCGCCACCTGTTATGTTTGTAATTCCATTAATTTCAAACTTCGATATTAAATCCAGTATTAACTCCGGATAAATTCTTGTGGGCGTTATTAGTGCTTCTCCTAAAGTGCAACCAAGCTCTTCAACATAATCATTTGTATTGTAATTTTTATGGTCAAAGAATATTTTTCTCACAAGGGAATATCCATTAGAATGAATTCCGCTTGATGGAATACCAATAAGATTGTTTCCTTCTGTTATTTTTGAACCGTCTATAATTTTCTTTTTATCAACTATACCCACGCAAAAGCCTGCAATATCATATTCGCCTTCACTGTAAAGACCAGGCATTTCGGCTGTTTCACCGCCTATTAAAGCAGCACCAGCCTTGATGCATCCATTTGATACTCCCTTTACTATGTCTGCTGCCTTTTTAGGGTCCAGTTTTCCTGTTGCTATATAATCCAAGAAAAACAAAGGCTTAGCGCCTTGGCATATTACATCATTTACACACATGGCAACTGCATCTTCGCCTATGGTGTCATGAATATCAGTTTTAAAAGCAATCATAAGCTTTGTTCCAACACCATCTGTTCCAGAAACTAATACCGGTTCTTCATATTCATTTTTATCCAAGGCAAACATGCCTCCAAAACCGCCTATATCGGATACAACACCTTTTGTATAAGTTTTTTTAACATAATCCCTTATTAATTTAACAGTTTCATAACCAGCATGAATATCAACGCCAGAATCTTTATAAGTTAATTTATCAGACATTCTTTTAGCCTCCTATACCGTTGTTTGGTACTTCCATTGGATAATCTCCGTTTAAACATGCTTGACAGTAATTGTTTGTTGAATTAGTTGATTTAACTAATCCTTCCAAACTTAAATAATGCAAGCTGTCTGCATTAATGAATTCCTTAATTTCTTCAATTGTTTTATTTGCACCAATCAGCTTACTGCGATCAGGTGTATTTATACCGAAAAAACAAGAATGTGTAACAGGAGGTGAAGCAATGCGTACATGAACTTCTTTTGCCCCCGCTTCCTTAACCATAGATACAATTTGCTTTGTTGTAGTTCCTCTCACAATGCTGTCATCAATTAAAACAACTACCTTATCCTTAACTATTTCCTTTAATACGCTTAGCTTTGTTTTAACTCCTTGTTCTCTAAGCTCCTGTCTTGGTTCTATAAATGTTCTTTTAGCATATCTGTTTTTAATAAGACCTAATCCAAAGGGAATATTTAACTCAGCAGCATAACCTAATGCTGCAGGTGTCCCTGAATCAGGAACAGCAAAAACTAAATCAGCCTTTACAGGTGCTTCTTGAGCTAAATACCTTCCTGAATTATATCTGGATTCATATACGTTAACACCATCTAAATTGCTGTCTGGTCTTGCAAAATAAACATGTTCAAAAATACAAAGCTTTTTTTGAGCATATATTTTAGTTTTTATACTTTCAACACCATTTTCATTAATTACAACTATTTCACCAGGCTCTATGTCTCTCACAAATTCTCCACCCATGGCGCTTATGGCACAGCTTTCTGAGGCTAAAAGATAACCATCATTTCTTTTTCCAAGGCATAAAGGTCTTAATCCGTAGTTGTCTCTTACACCAATAAGCTCTTTTTCAGTCATAATAACAAAAGCATATGCACCTTTAACAATTTCAGTAACATTTTTTATTGATTTTACAATGTCACCCTTGTAATGTCTTGCTAACATGTTTGCAACCACTTCAGAATCAGTGGACGTTTGAAATATTACACCGTTGTCTTCAAGAATATTTCTCATAGAATCAGCATTTACTAAGTTTCCGTTGTGTGCCAATGCTATAGAGCCTTCCTTGTATCTTACAACCAATGGCTGTGCATTTTGCTTCTCACTTTCTCCGCTTGTGGCATATCTCACGTGTCCTATGGCCAATTTTCCTGAATACTTGTCAATAACTTCTTTAGTAAGAACATCAGCAACTAATCCCATATCTTTATGGTATTCTATTTTACTGTCGGTATCAATTGCAATACCTGCACTTTCTTGGCCTCTGTGCTGCAATGCAAATAATCCATAGTATACTAACTGAGATGTTATTTCAGGTTTTTCAGTATAAATTCCTACCACGCCGCACTCTTCATGAAGCTTGTCATCTTCTTCATAATCTATCTCAAAACTCATATTATTTTTCCCCATTTAGTTTTTCATTTAATTTCTTATTTTTTTCATACACTTTTTCAGCCATTTGATGTTTATAAGTTTTAAACTTTATTCTTAATTCCTCGTACTTTACAGATAATATTTGAATTGCCAACAAAGCAGCATTCTGTGCCCCGTTTATTGCAACTGTTGCAACAGGAACTCCAGGAGGCATTTGAACTATTGAATAAAGCGCATCCATTCCATCAAGTTCCGATGACTTAATAGGAATTCCTATTACAGGAAGGGGTGTGCAGCCTGCTAAAACACCTGGCAAATGTGCAGCCTTACCTGCAGCACCTATTATTACCTCATATCCGTTTGCTTCTGCATTTTTGGCAAAGTTAATGGCTTCATCCGGAGTTCTGTGAGCTGATAGTACTCTCACATCTACCTCTACGCCAAAATCTTTTAATATGTTGTATCCATTTTCCACTACAGGAAAATCTGAATCACTGCCCATTATTATTGCTACCTTCATAATTACCTCCACTTATTTGAAATATTTAACTCCGGATTCAAAAATCAATTGATCTTTATTTCCCGGAATGTTTTTATATAAATCATTGTCAAGTCGTTCAGAGTGAGCCATTTTACCAAATACCCTGCCATCAGGGCTTGTAATACCTTCTATGGCTTCAATTGAACCGTTTATGTTGTAAAGACCATCATAGGTCGGATTGTTGTTTTCATCCACATATTGAGTGGCTATTTGATTATTTTGTTTTAATAATTTTATCCATTCTTTATTTGCAACAAATCTTCCTTCGCCATGAGAAACAGGCAATTGGTGAACATCACCTACGTTGCACATGCTTAACCATGGTGACATATTGTTCACAACCTTTGTTTTGGCAAAAGTAGAAACGTGTCTGGAAATATGGTTGTAGGTCAAGGTTGGATAATCATCCTTTATATCAACTATTTCACCGAACGGCACAAGTCCTAACTTAATAAGCGCTTGGAATCCATTGCATATGCCTATTATTAACCCATCTCTGTTTTTTAACAAATCCATAACAGCATCCTTTAATAGCTCATTTTTAAATACTGCTGCAATAAACTTTCCTGAACCTTCAGGCTCATCTCCGGCTGAAAAACCACCCGGGAATGCAATAATTTGAGACTCTTTAATTCGTCTTGCCATTTCTTCAATAGACTGTTTAACGTCCTGTGAGCTTAAGTTTTTAAATACAAATATGTTTGAAAGAGCACCAGCTCTGTCAAAAGCTCGTTTTGTGTCGAATTCGCAGTTCGTCCCGGGAAATGCAGGTATAAACACTTGCGGTTTTGCAATATTAACAGATGCTTTTAGCTTTGCACCTGCAAATTTGCCTTCAAATTTATAGTTTTCAATTTTACCTTCTACATCTTTTTTAACAGGATAAATTTTATTTAAAGGTTCTAACCATGTATTTTCAATTTCTTCTAAATCTAATGTAAGTGAACTATTAACAACTATGCTTTTAACATCTGTTGTGAAGCCTATTTCAATACTGTCACATAAATTTGTATTTTTTTCAACTTCAAGAATTATATCACCATAACATGGGCTAAACCAATCATTTGAGCTTAAGTGTAAATTATCCTTTGTTTTAAAGCCAATATTATTTCCCAATGCCATTTTGCTAATGGCTGCAGCAATTCCTCCATGACCTACAGTGTGGGCGCTTAAAATTTGTCCCTTGATTATTGCGTCATGTATTGCAGAATATTTGATTTTTACATCTTCAAAATCCGGAATATTATTCTCGTCCTTATTAATTTTAACTAATAACACATTGCTGCCTGCTTTTTTAAATTCTGGCGAAATAATATTTTTAACATTTTCAGCTGCAACAGCAAAGCTTATTAGGGTTGGAGGAACGCTTATATCCTTAAATGTTCCGGACATGCTGTCCTTGCCACCTATTGAAGGAATTTTCAACTCATGCTGAACCTTAAATGCTCCTAAAAGAGCGCTCAATGGTTTACCCCATCTTTCCGGTTCTTTGTTTAATTTTTCAAAGTATTCCTGGAATGTAAGCCTCACATTTTTATAATCCCCACCCATGGCAACTATTTTTGCAAGAGAATGAATTACAGCATACATTGCTCCGTGATATGGGCTTTCCTTTGACAAATATGGATCAAATCCATATGTCATTAAGGAACAAGTGTTTGTTACCCCATTAAGCACAGAAATTTTAGCAGCCATGCCTTCAGCAGGGGTAAGCTGTGTCTTTCCTCCGAAAGGCACCAACACTGACCCTGCTCCCACTGTTGAATCAAATCTTTCAACCATTCCTTTTTGGCTTGCTACGTTTAAATCTTTTAAATTAGAGAGCCACATATCTTTTAAGCTATTGTCTATGTTTAATTGAATAAATACTTTTTGCGGTTCCTTAACAAATACATTTACTTTTTGCTTAACACCATTAGTGTCCAGGAAGTCTCTTGATATATTTAATATTTTTGTACCCTTCCATGTCATTGTAAGCCTTCTGTCATCTGTTACCCAAGCAACAACTGTTGATTCTAAGTTTTCTTCATGAGAATATTCTTTAAATTTTTCAACATCCTCTTTTCTAATTACAACAGCCATTCTTTCTTGTGATTCTGATATGGCAAGCTCAGTTCCATCAAGCCCTTCATATTTTTTAGGAACTAAGTCTAAATTTATGTTAAGCCCGGGAGCTAGCTCACCTATGGCAACTGATACTCCGCCAGCACCAAAATCATTGCATCTTTTTATCATTTTGCTCACAGCAGGGTTTCTAAACAACCTTTGAATTTTTCTTTCAGTTGGTGCATTTCCTTTTTGAACTTCAGAACCGCATAATAATATGGATTCATCTGTATGTTCCTTAGAGGAACCTGTTGCTCCACCAATGCCGTCTCTGCCTGTTCTTCCGCCAAGAAGTATTATTACATCTCCCTTTTGCGGCTCTTCCCTTTTTACATTTTCACTTGGAGCTGCTGCAATAACTGCACCAACCTCCATTCTTTTAGCTACATAATCAGGGTGATAAATTTCATTTACATAACCTGTGGCAAGCCCTATTTGATTGCCATAGGAGCTGTAGCCTGCCGCTGCTTCCTTTGAAATCTTTCTTTGGGGAAGCTTTCCCGGCAGTGTATCTTGTAATTTTTGTCTTGGGTCACCACTTCCTGTAATACGCATTGCTTGGTATACATAGGAACGTCCTGAAAGTGGGTCTCTTATGGCCCCACCAAGACATGTTGCTGCTCCACCAAATGGCTCTATTTCTGTAGGGTGATTATGGGTTTCATTTTTAAACATTAAAAGCCATTCTTCATCCTTACCGTCCACATCTACAGTGATTCTTATGCTGCAAGCATTAATTTCTTCAGAAACCTCCAGGTCATCTAAAAGTCCCTTTTTCCTTAATTCCTTAGCACCAATAGTTCCAAGATCCATTAAAGATATGTCTTTTACTTTTATCTTTTCTTCATATACATACTCTCTTGTTTTTAAATATTCATCATAAGTGTTTTTTATTTCATTAGTAATAATACCCTTTTCAAATTCAACATTTTCTATGACAGTAGAAAATGTTGTATGTCTGCAATGATCAGACCAATAAGTATCAATAACCTTAATTTCTGTTATGGTCGGGTTTCTTTTTTCCGTTTTTTTAAAATATTCCTGACAAAAAAGCAAATCCTCAAAACTCATGGCAAGACCCCTGCCTAAACGGAATTCTTCCAGTTCTTTCTCAGATTTGTTTATAAAGTTTTCTAAACATTCAACACTGCTTGGTTCAGGATATTCGTCATCAAGTGTTTCAAAAACACCTAAACCAGCCTCTCTTGAATCTACAGGGTTAATGTAATATTCTTTAATTTTTTGTATATCATCTTTGGATATTTCACCTTCAAAAACTAACACCTTAGCATATTTGACGAGAGGTTTTTCCTTGCCTGTAACTATTTGAATACATTGTGCTGCAGAATCAGCCCTTTGGTCATATTGTCCAGGTAAAAATTCAACAGCAAATATATTATGAGATGGAATTTCATCAAGAACATTGTCCTGATTAGGTTCCGAAAATACATTTTTAACAGCATTTTGAAAATCTTCCTCACTTATATGAGATACATCATATCTATTAACTATACGAACATTTTTTAAATTATTAAGCTGAAGGTTTTCATTAAGGTCATTCTTAAGATTAATAGCTTCAGTATCGAAACCTTGCTTTTTTTCTACATATATTCTTCTGACTTTAGTGTTCATACCAACCATCCTTTTTTATACTCTAATAATACCATTTTCAAATATATAGTATCAAACATGTAGATGAGTGTCAATAGAAAATAAGACTATTTTTAAAACATTTTATTTTTTATTTCGTATTATTACGAACTATTAATTGATGTTCAAAACGATAAATCGTGTTTTTCTAAACAAATAACAAAAAAATACAAGACACATAAAGTCTTGTATTTTATATCTTATTCTGTATATTCTTTTGCTGCTTCTTCACCCTTTAATACTCTTAGAGCACCAAAAGCAAGTGATTCCATTTCATTTTCTCCTGCCATTATTTCAACGGGAGCTATAAATTTAACTCTTTTTACAATCCAATCTGTAAGCATTTGGGAATATGCAATACCCCCGGTAAGTATTATTAAATCCACATTACCTTCAACTACAGTTGCCAGTTCACCTATGGCTTTTGCTATTTGATAAGCCATTGCCTCATAAACAAGCTTTGCATATTCATTACCTTCAGCAATCATGTTTTGAACATCTCTTGCATCGACTGTATTTAAATATGCTTTTAATCCTCCATTTCCTCGAAGCTTCTTTTGCATTGTCTTTTTATCATATTTTCCGGAATAACATAAATTTATTAATTCCCTGCATGGAACTCTGCCTGATCTTTCCGGTGAAAATGGTCCTTCGTCATCAGATACCAAATCTATTATTCTGCCTTTTTCATGAACGTTTACGGATATGCCTCCGCCTAAATGCGCCACAATAACAGTCATGTCATTATATGATTTGCCTCGTTCTTTTGCTGCCTTAATAGCCATTGCTCTAGTATTTAACACATGACTTGCTGAAGTTCTGGGCAAATCAGGCATTCCTGATATGCGAGCAATATCAGGAAGCTCATCTGCCATGACCGAATCATATATATAGGAGGGTATATTTAAGGATTTCGCAATTTCATAAGCAATTGGTGCTGCAAAATTTGAAGCATGATCCATTATGGGTCTGTTTATTACCCTGTCGATCATTAAATCGTTAATTATATAAGCACCGGCTTTAACAGGAGGAAGCATTCCCCCTCTTGCCACAACTGCAGACAACTCTTTAATATCAATGTTTTTTTCTTTAAGAGAAGATATTACAAGCTCTTCTCTCATACGTAGTTGATCTTCTACATTATCATATTTTTCTATTTCTTCTAATGTATGTTCTAATTTTTTTGTAAATATTTCCTTATCATCTTCATATAAGGATATCTTTGTTGATGTGGAACCGGGATTTATTGCAAGTACTTTATAGCTCATATTCATCACCTTTAGTTTAACTTTATACTTCAGAAAGCTCCACGCTTTCCATGCCTGCGTACAAAGCTTTTATGTTTATATCTGCAAATTGTTCTTTTACAGTGTTCTTAATTACATTTTCCCAATCAATATCCGTAAGCTTCATGGATTTAACTAAGGCACCCAGTAAAACAACGTTCATAACCTTGCTATTTCCTAGGTTTTCTGCTATTTCAGCAGCATTTATAACCTTTGTGTTTGCTTTTTCTTGTATTAACTCTATAATTCCTTCAGGATAATCTGCTTTGCCTGAAAGAATTGGGGCAGAAGGTATTTTATAGTCATTTATAACAACAACTCCTGATGGTTTTAAATATTCAAGCCATCTTATTGCTTCCATAGTTTCAAATGTTACGAGAATATCTGCGTCTCCAATTCCGATGATAGGAGAATATACTTTTTCACCATATCTGACTTGAGTTGAAACACTTCCGCCTCTTTGAGCCATACCATGAATTTCAGACATCTTTACATCATAGCCTGCTTCCATAAGGCCTGTTGATAAAATTTTACTGACCAAAATTGTACCTTGTCCGCCTACTCCAACTAATAAAATATTCTTATTCATATTATTCACCTACCTTAAAAATAGCTTTTACAGGGCATACCTGCATACACAATGTACAGCCTACGCATTGACTTTTGTTAATAGATGACTTTTTGATTTCTTTTTGGAAATGAATTGCCGGGCAGCCTGTTCCAACGCACTTCTTGCATCCAATGCATTTTTCCTGGTCTACCTCACATACTCCTTCTATTGGGCCAAACTCATTCAAATCATATTCTGAATAATGTTTTAAGGCACATGGATATCTAGAAATAATAACTGATGGCTCATTAAGCTCAAATGCCCAATCCAATGCCCCTTTCATTTCCGTATTGTTCAAAGGGTTAACTTGTTTTATATGCTTAATACCTAATGCCTTTACAACCTCTGCAATATCAGTTATATATGCATCCTGTCCTTGCAATGTATAGCCTGTGCCCGGGTTTTCCTGATGACCTGTCATGGCTGTTATACGGTTATCCAATATGCATGTTATAGTATTTGAATTATTATAAACAACATCCAATAAGCTTGTCATACCTGAATGGAAGAATGTTGAATCTCCAATAGTTGCTACTAATCTCTTTTTAACATTATTTTTTTCAAAAACCTTTTTAGCCCCATGAGCTGCAGAAACGCTTGCACCCATACAAATTACAGTATCCATGGCATTTAGAGGCGCTGCTCCTCCTAATGTGTAACATCCTATGTCTCCTGTAATCATAACATCTTTCTTCTTGGACAATTCATAATAAAATGCTCTGTGAGGACAACCTGCGCAAAGTGTAGGTGGTCTTCCAACAGCTATGTTTTTGTCGTAATCAATAGTAGTTTTTTGAGTATTTAATAGGGATTTTTCTACTACATCAGGATTTAACTCCCATGTATTAGGTATTTTATCTTTGCCAATACAACTTATACCCGCTGCTTTTATTTGCTCTTCCATAAATGGCTCCAGCTCTTCTACCACATACAATGTTTCAACCTGTTCAGCAAACTTCCTTATTTTTTCCATAGGAAGAGGATATGTTAATCCTATTTTCATATAAGATGCAGAATCACCAAACACTTCTCTTGCATACTGATAGGCAACACCGGCTGATATAACTCCTGTTTTTTTATCATTCCATTCGATGTGATTTAAATCTGTTACATTTGAATAAAGTTCAAGTTCCTTAAGTCTTTGCTCCACTACAAGATGCAGCTGTTTAGCTACTGCAGGTGCAATTAAATACTTGTTAGTATTCTTTGTGTATGTCTTTATTGGCACTTCGGTTCTTTCGCCAAATTCAACTATGGACTTGCTGTGACAAAGTCTTGTCGTCATTCTTATCATTACAAGAGTATCAAATTTTTCGCTTATTTCTAAAGCTGCCTTAACCATGTCCTTACATTCCTGGCTATCACTGGGCTCTACCATACAAACCTTTGCCATTCTTGCATAATATCTGTTATCTTGCTCATTTTGAGATGAATGAAGTCCCGGATCATCAGCACTAATAAGTACCATACCTCCGTTAACTCCTGTATAGCCCATGGTAAAAAACGGATCAGCAGCAACATTTAATCCAACATGCTTCATTGCAGTCAATGTTCTTGCACCTGCATAGCATGCTCCTACTGCTGATTCAACAGCAACCTTTTCATTTGGCGCCCACTCTGCAATTATTTCACTGTATGGTGCAATATTTTCCAGTATTTCAGTACTAGGTGTTCCAGGATAAGCTGCAGCATAATGAACTCCTGCTTCATATGCTCCTCTTGCAATAGCTTCATTTCCAGTCAATAACTTTTTCAAATTGTGCCTCCTTCATTAATATTTCAATAATTATTAAAAATATTTGGTTCCACAATTATATTATGCATAAATGATGCCAGTATGGTTGCTTTAATTCAAAACATTGCAAAAAGCTCTATTTTTCATACCTGGATTTTCTTTTTAAATATATAAACAAATTAAAATGGGTTAAATAGTATTATAATTCATACCATTTAACCCATTAACAGGTGATTTAAAGCTTCAATTCCTGTTTCAGTTATTGCAGTGCCGCTTCTCCCCTTATTTATTTCAGCCATTTTAAATTTTTCTAAATTAATTAATATGGTTCTAATTTCCTGTTCGCTTATGAATATACCTTGGCTTTTGGCCATTTCAAAAATACTTCTTCTTCCTATTCTTTTATTGTTCACATAGGCTTCATTTAGCTTTTCAAGAACAAATTTATATTTTTTAATGTTACTGCTTGATTTATCTAAAAACTCTATTAAAACATCTTGTTGTATGCAATTAGTTTCATATGAATTTTGTATATTTTCCCTTAAATAAACAGGTAGGTCATTGGTGTCTATTTTATCTAAGTCAAGGTTTACAAGATACTCAACGCAATTTCGAAGTTCTCTAACATTTCCGTTCCAGCTATAATTAACAAGAATTTCTTTGGCATTTTGAGTAAAAACCATATTGCTTTTATAGGATTTTTTTAAATAATCAAACAATCCCAAAATATCCTCTCGCCTTTCACTAAGTGAAGGCACTTTTAAGGGAAGCACATTTAATCTATAAAAAAGATCTTTTCTAAACTCACCCTTATAAGTCAAATCCTTTATGTCCTTGTTGGTTGCTGCTATTACTCTTATGTCAACATCAATTATTCTGTCGCCTCCAAGCCTAACTACTTCTCTTTCCTGAAGCACTCTTAACAGCTTTACCTGAAGATTAATGGGCATTTCGGTTATTTCATCTAAAAACAATGTCCCTTTGTGGGCAAGTTCAAAAAGTCCCGGCTTTCCGCCCTTTCTTGCACCCGTAAATGCTCCCTCTTCATATCCAAACAACTCACTTTCCAGCAAGTTTTCAGGGAATGCTCCACAATTAACCGGAACAAACTGATAGTTATTTCTAAGAGAATTATTGTGTATGGCTTGTGCAAATAATTCTTTACCAGTTCCTGTATCACCTGTAATAAGTATGGACGAATTTGATTTAGACATTCTCATTGCAATGTTTTTACACTCCTTAATTGCTGTTGAACTGCCGTAAATATCATCAAAATTGTACTTAGCTGCATAGCCCTTGCCTATGAGCTTTTTCCTTAATATATATTCTTTATTTTCTAAATCTTGATACTTTCTGATAATTGCTACTGCACCATACATTTTTTGTGAGTGTATGAGTGGATTCACTGATACAACCACATCATAGCTGTTAACTCTTATAATTTTTTCTTCTGCAGGCTTTAAATGCTTTAAAGTATAATCAAAAGGAATTTCAGGCAACAGTTTTATACCATTTTTATCTTTATTGTTAAAATCCTTGTTAAATATCTCCTTTGCTATATCGTTATAAAGAAATATATTGCCGTCTACATTAATCCCTATTACCCCTGCATCAATGGTCTGCAATAATATGTCAAGCTGGCTTTCTCGAATGTTGGTTAGTCCCAACATTTGAAGAAAGCCAAAATTTGCAGTCTTTATTTCTGTATAGCTTTTTACGATATCCTGCCTGTCCAAGACGGAAAACATGTCAAACTTAGCTCCAATATCTATTATAGAATTAATATCAAGAAGGCTGTTTCCAATATTAATTATTTCCTTGGCACTTTCAGGAATATATTCCGACTGACCTAAAACAATAAAAGTTTTATCCTCGAAATTTTCTTTATCTTGAGACCAAAAAGAATTAATCTCAATATGCCTGCCTCCCAATTGATAAATGGTTGAAATAATTTGTTCAGCCATTTCAGGACTTTCATCAATCAATACTACCTTGGAGCCATTTTTTAATTTGTTTATTTTGTCCATACCTGTTTTAGAAATAGTCCTATTTGCAAATAATAGTTCAGTTGTCCTATTTATATTATGTTTAATTTTCTTAAACAAGTGATAAGAAGGTATCAACAAAACATCAGCATCAATTTTTAATGAACTGTTGTTCTTGAGATCCTCTAGACAATACCTATTTATTTTAATGCTATCAGAAAACAAGCTTTTAATTTGGTAGTAATAGCTATTTACCGACTCTATAGTATAGCTTACTACTGCTAATTTTTTCATAAGAACTCCTATGAACTGATTTCATATTAATCATTTGTGAGCATTGTAAGATTTATCACTTCATTTTCTATATCAATTACTGCATTGTTAATTTTTTTGTAATCATCAATGCTTATGCTTTTTTCAAGATAAACTTTTGATCTTTCTACTGCTGTATCAACCAGCTTTTTAAGCTCTTCAATATCATTTAACAAATCAATTATAAGCTTATCATTAACCTTGTACTTATTAGGAACAGCTTGCTTTTCAATTTTAACAGTTTCTACTTCTGAAGACTTCTTAATATCATAAACAACATTGTATTCTGGAATTATAGAATTTAAACCCAATTTTTCTTTTACTTCCTTGGCAAAGTTAATTTTAGCTTCCTTTTCTCCATGTACTATAAACACAGTTTTTGGTTTTTCTTTAAAGCCCTTAAGCCATTCTAAAAGCGCTATTTTATCCGCATGGCCGGAAAATCCTTCAACATTGTATATTTCTGCCTTTACATTAATATTTTCGCCTAATACCTTAACTATTTTTTCACCGTCCATTATTTTTCTGCCTAATGTTCCTTCTGCCTGATATCCAACAAAGACGATGCTTGATTCCTTTCTCCACAAATTGTGCTTTAAATGATGCTTAATTCTTCCTGCTTCACACATTCCGCTTGCTGAAATAATTATTTTTGGCTCTTTCGAAAAGTTTAGTGCCCTTGAATCATCTGCACTTTGTGTAAAATGTAAGTTATCAAACTCCAGTGGATTATCTCCTTTTAATATGTAGCTTCTTGCTTCCTGATCAAATACATTGGCATTTTGTTTAAATACTTCAGTTGCCTTTGTTGCCAAAGGGCTGTCTACATATACCGGAATTTTTTTAAGTTCATTTTCCCTTGTACCCATTTGGTCTAAGTGGCTATCATAATATTTATTTAGCTCATAAATGAGCTCCTGGGTTCTCCCAACAGCAAAAGAAGGTATTATCACATTTCCGCCTCTTTTAGCAGTTTTTAGTATAATATTTATAAGCTCCTCAGTTCGCTGTTCTATGTTATCATGAATTCTATCGCCATAGGTTGCTTCCATTATTACATAATCTGCCTTTTCAATTATGGAAGGATCCTTTAATAAAGGCTTTTCTTGCATGCCTAAGTCCCCTGAATATACAATCTTAATAATTTCATTTCCATCATCATACCACATTTCAATTATGGATGAGCCTAATATGTGACCTGCATCATTAAATTTTACAGTTAATCCTTCACTTATATTAATTATTTGGTCGTATTGAACAGGTTCAAAATACTTAAGACTTTCCATAGCATCCGATTGTGTATACATAGGTTCAACTAACTTTTTCCCTTG
The DNA here is from genome assembly GCA_964546605.1 of uncultured Clostridia bacterium. Classification (GTDB taxonomy): domain Bacteria; phylum Bacillota; class Clostridia; order Tissierellales; family Sedimentibacteraceae; genus Sedimentibacter. The sequence continues at coordinate 11,585 of CAZJKK010000001.1, read as the reverse complement.
ACGCTGTGCCTTTTTGTTTTTCCATTCAGCTTCTGTTTCCTGTATATGGGCTGAGTCTATAAGCATTATTTCACATAAATTATATGTAGGCTTTGAGCAATATATTTTTCCTTTAAAACCGTCCTTAACCAAAAGTGGAATTCTTCCGCTATGGTCTATGTGGCTGTGACTTAACAAAAGACAATCAATATCTGCTGGATTAACTTCGAACTCCTCTAAATTTAAATCATCATCCTTACCTTGATACATCCCGCAATCCAATAAAATATTCTTATTATTAAAGCTTATTAAATGACTTGAGCCTGTAACACCTTTAACTGCTCCTAAAAATCTTATATTCATAAAGCCTCCTATTTTTCAAAAAATATTCTATTATTATTATAAAACAAATAGGTTGTAATGTCAAAACGTTTTCAGTGAAATGGGTGGAATGGGATAATAAGATTATCGCTAAATATACAAGCAGGCTCCATCACCAATTTGTCTGCTCCCTACGGTCGCACAAATTGGGATTGCGCTGCATCTGACCTACCGTCAATTTCTTTCTCCCTGACGGTCGAAGAAATTGGGTTAGGTCATGAAAAAAAGATGACTTTCGTCATCTTAATAATTTGTTTTTTAGTTTTCCATTTGTCTTGATAAGAATATACTTGCTGTTTTTATTAATTTTTCTTCAACTTCTGTCATTTTTGCTGCTTTGTCTTTTGACAACAGCATTATTGAACCTATAGGGTCTCCATGAGCTAATATTGGAGCAATTACCTGGCTAACATAATTATCAGGATTAAATTCATTAGCTGTAATTCTAATTGGCTTAGAATTGGCATTTGTAATGTACAATTCTCTACTTTCAATTATTTTTTCCAGCTCTGGACTTAATCTTTTTTCAGCGTAATCCTTTTTTGAGCTGCCTGAAACAGCTATTACTCCATCACGATCTGTTATTACTGCTATATGTCTTGTTGTTTCAAACAAGGATTCAACATACTCTCCGGCAAACTCAGTTAATTCTCCAATTGGTGAGTATTTTTTAAGTATAATCTCACCTTCTCTATCTGTAAAAATTTCTAAAGGATCCCCTTCTCTGATTCTTAATGTTCTTCTGATTTCTTTAGGGATAACGACTCTTCCCAAATCATCAATTCTTCTGACAATTCCAGTTGCTTTCATTAGTTAAGTTCCTCCAATTGAATAATTTTATTTATATGACATTTCTTTTAATATTTTCTATTATTTGCACTTTAATAGATTTTATCCTTACTTGTTAGCGGATATTATTGGAAATATCTAATAATATTATAATTGGTTTTTTTATGAATAGCAACATTTTTTTACAATAAATAACTTTTTTAGCAAAATATTAATAATTGCTTAAGAATTTCTACTTATGTTTTTTAATATTTATTGATTATTGAACAATCTTTGCTTCACTTTTTAGTTTGTCTAAAAGCTCTTCATATTTAGCTGATTTATAGTATTCTGTCAAAACAGTTTTTTCTGTTTCTGCTGTTACAGCATTATCAACTGTCTTATCAGTGACTTTAATAACATGGTATCCAAAGTCTGATTTAACCGGTTCGCTTATTTCACCTATTTCCATTGCAAAAGCAGCATCTGAAAATGGCTGAACCATGTCTACATAATCAAAATAATCTAAATCTCCTCCGTTAGCCCCACTTCCCGGATCCTTTGAAAGTTCTTTTGCAAGTTCTTCAAAGCTTTCTCCTTTGTTAATTCTGTCAATAACCGCTTTTGCTTCTTCTTCGGTATCTACTAAAATGTGACTTGCTCTCACGCTTTCATTCATTTTCATATCATTAAACAATGTATTAAGCTCTTCGTCTGTTGGTTTTAAAGTTTCTATTTTACTTACAGCATAATTATTTATTAATAAATATTCCTTAATTTCTTCTCTTAAAAATTCTTCTGACAAATTGTTGTCAGTTAAAAATTTCTGATATTCTTCATCATTATTAAAGTATACCTTGTAATTGTCAAGTTCAGCCACTATTTCCTCTTCCGTTACACCTGTGTTTGACTTTTCAGCAGCATCTAAGAGCACCATATTAATGATCATTTCATCTAATATTTTTTCTTCATAATAGCTTTTCCATGTTTGTCCTGCCGCTCTTTCAGTTTCCCAAGAACCAGTTCCCATTTGCTGTTCAATCATATTTTTGTAATATTCCACTGATTTATTATATTCTTCTTCAGTTATAACCTTATCGTTAACCTTCGCTTTTACACCTTCTTCAATTTCTTCGGCACTATCCTTATTGCATGCAGTCATGGCTAAGGCAGTTAAAAGCACAAGTACTAACGCGAAAGACTTTTTAAGTTTAATCATTTTTTTCCTCCTTAGCAGATTTTTTTAAATCCGCTTTATAATTATTTAAGATTTCAAAGAATTTTTCTAATTCCCCAAGAATGTCCATTTGCTCTGTGGAATTTAATTTATATTTAACAACAGGCTCCTTAGAAACATCAAACTTAATTTTTGAATTATAATTTTCAAGCAAGAAACCTATCATGTCCTGAGTAAGATCATTAGCTGAATATAATTCTATGTTTATATTGATACCTGATTGTGAAACAGATTTTACATGCAGTTTTTTGCAAAGAGATTTGATATATGAAATTTTCAGTAAATTATCAACTTGCTTTGGAGGGTTGCCGAAGCGGTCAATAATTTCTTCTGTAATGTCATAAATATCCTCTTTATTTGCAGTTGCTGCAATCTTTTTATAAATATCAATTTTCTGTTCTTCATTTTCAATATATGTGGAAGGAATATATCCATCAACACTTATATCAACTGATGTTTCAATATCTGCATCTTCAATGCCGCTTCCTTGAAGCTCTTTAACTGCTCTATCAAGGAATTTAACATACAAATCATAGCCTATGGCAAGCATGTGACCATGCTGCTCAGCTCCTAATATGTTGCCGCATCCTCTGATTTCCAAGTCTCTCATGGCAATCTTAAATCCAGATCCAAACTCAGTAAATTCTTTTATTGCCTTTAATCTTTTATCTGCAACCTCTGAAAGCATTTTATCCTTTTCATAGGTTAGATAAGCAAATGCAACCTTGTTAGACCTTCCAATTCTTCCTCTTAGCTGATAAAGTTGAGAAAGCCCCATGTAATCTGCATTATCGATAATCAGTGTGTTTGCATTAGGAATATCCATACCTGTTTCAATAATAGTTGTACACATTAAAACATCATATTCTTTATTCACAAATTCAAGCATTATATTTTCTAGATGTCTCTCGCTCATTTGCCCATGACCAACTGCAATTCGTGCTTCTGGTACTTGTCTTTGAAGCTTTGTAGCAGCAGAGTCTATATCCATTACTCGGTTATGAACGTAATAAACTTGACCACCCCTGGACATTTCTCTTTCTATGGCATCCTTTATGATACCTTCATTTTTCTCAATAACATATGTTTGAATGGGAAGTCTGTCTCCCGGTGGTTCAGATATTATACTCATATCCCTTACACCAATCATGGACATATGCAACGTCCTTGGAATAGGTGTAGCAGAAAGGGTAAGAACATCTATGTTTGTTTTTAGCTGCTTAATATTTTCCTTATGCTTTACTCCAAAACGTTGTTCTTCATCTATGATTAAAAGTCCTAAATCCTTGAATTTTAAATCCTTGGCTAGAAGCTTATGTGTTCCTACAACTATATCAACTAAGCCCTTATTTAAATCACTTATAACCTTTGCTTGCTGATATGGTGTTCTAAACCTTGATAGCATTTCTATTTTTACAGGATATCCTCTGAATCTGTCCACTAAATTTGTGTAATGCTGTTGTGCCAGGATTGTTGTAGGCACAAGTATTGCTACTTGCTTAGAGTCCATAACCGCCTTAAAGGCAGCTCTCATAGCAACCTCTGTCTTACCAAATCCAACGTCACCGCATAGAAGTCTGTCCATGCAAACTGGTTTTTCCATATCCTTCTTTATTTCCTTAATACATCTTAGCTGATCATCTGTTTCCTGGAATGGAAACTTATATTCAAATTCCTTTTGCCATTCAGTATCAGGAGAAAAGGCATAGCCCTTTACTACCTTTCTTTGGGCATAAAGCTTAACCAATTCGCCAGCCATATTTTGTATGGCAGCCTTTGAACGCTCCTTGGTTTTAATCCAATCAGCGCTTCCCATTTTATTAAGCTTTGGCTTTTCTGAATCTGAACCAATGTACTTTTGTATTAGGGACATTTGGTCAACTGGTACATAAAGCTTATCTTCGGCCTTATACTTAATACAAAGATAATCCTTTTTTATATTTTGTACATCTATTTTTTCAATGCCTACGTATTGACCGATACCGTGATGCTCATGTACAACATAATCACCAACTTTTAAATCAGTAAATACTTCTATCTTTGAGCCCTTTTGCTTTTTAGCCTTTTGGGATTTCTTTCTCAAACTACCGAATACTTCGTTCTCAGTAAGCACTAATATTTTATTGTCATAATACTCAAAGCCTTTTTTTAACTCTCCTGGAAGAATTACCACTTGTCCGCTTTCAGCTGCAACATTGGTATCCTTTGAAAGGGTTGTAGAGCATTCATAATCAATTAGTATGTTATGAAGCTTTAAGCATCCTTCGCTTGAAAGAATAATGGCAATTTTATATCCCTTGTACTTAAGTCTGTTTAAATCCTTAGACAAATCCTCCATTTTTCCATAATAGGATGGAGCTTCTTTAAACAGCAATGATACTAAATCATTAGACTTTAATGATTTTTCTTTACCATTGACTGAAATAAATGGGTGCTTAGCAAACTCATCTATTAATTCTTGCTCACTAAAATAGACGCTGCTTTGTTTTGTAAAAATTTCTCCATTTTCAAACAGCTCTCCATACTTTAATGCGAAGCTTTCTGAAATATTTTTAAGTTCTTCAAATATTCTTTCGGGTTCATCAAGAACAAGTATGAATTTTTCATCAAAATAATCTAATATGCTTACAAAACTGTCCTTAATAAATGGAACAAGCAAATCAGCATTTTCTATTCCAAAACCGCCACTTAGTTTATCTTGGTATGCGTTATAAAGGTTTTTAAGATTTTTTTCTACTTCCTTTGAATTTTGAAGGCCCTTTATTTTACCTATTCTATTTTGATAATCATTGTTTATTTCAGCAAGAATTTTTTTTATTTCTTCCTTTTGAAACATTAAGTCGCTGCACGGAATAATTCTCACTGATTTTAAATTTTTAATGGAGCGCTGTGTTTTTAAATCCACCGTACGAATAGAGTCAATTTCATCATCAAAAAACTCTACTCTGACAGGATACTTTTCAGAAGGGGAAAATATATCAATTATACCGCCTCTAACAGAAAATTGACCAACACCCTCTATAGCATCCACTCTTTCATACTTTAAATTTATAAGTTTACTTCTTAATTCATTTATATCATAGTTTTTGCCATAGACTAATTCTATAACAGAATTCTTAAATCTATCTTTAGGCATTACTCTTGTAATGATTGAATTTACAGATGCAGTAATTAAAGTATTCTTTGAATTTATTATTTTATCAAGAGTATCAGCCCTTCTATATTCAGTATCCTTACTTAAGGCATCAACATTATACAAGATGAATTCTTTTGGCTGAAGTCTATTGACATTATCGGTGTATGCTCTTATTTCCTCTTCATACTTCCTTGATTTCGCTTCATTGCTTGTAATTAAAAGCACCTTGTTATGGGTAGATTCTAGTAAATTGCACACCAAATAAGCCATACTTTCTTCATTTATTCCTTGAAGAAGCTGACTTTTACTTTTACCGTAATTTTCAATTATTCTGCTGAATTTTTCTGTTTTTTGAAACTGTTCAAACAAAATTTTGTTCATGTTTTACCTTCTAAAATTGATTAGAAAGATTAGTAATGTTTAAATGTGTCATCCTTAGCGTAGCAAGGAATATCCTCACTATTTTCAAAACATTTCTAATCTACCGTTTTAATATTGTACTTCTGCATAGCTGTATCAACATTACTTTTAATGATTTCTATTGCTGCTTCTACAGCCTTTTCCATAATAGGATGAATTTTCTCAGCATCATCCTTGCTAAATCTTTGAAGCACATAATCCGCTAAATCCATTTGAGGATTTCTGCCTATACCTATTCTTATCCTAGGGAAATTTGTTCCCACATGCTGAATTATCGACTTCATGCCGTTATGTGTTCCAGGGCTGCCGTTAGGTCTTATTCTTAATGTTCCCACCGGTATATCTATGTCGTCATAAATAACAATTAAATTTTCCACCGGAATTTTATAAAATTTCATTATTTCATCAATAGCAATACCGCTTCTGTTCATATAGGTTACAGGTTTTACAAGCATAACTTTTTCTCCGTTTATGGTTATTTCCCCATAAACGGAGTTAAACTTAAGTTTATTTAATTTCGTGTTATACTTTTCTGCCAAACAATCTAGTGATTCATATCCTACGTTATGTCTGGTACCTGTATATTCCTTACCCGGATTGCCAAGTCCTGCAATTATATACATATTTACCTCTAATATCTATCTTTTCCTAATCCTTTTTTATTAACCTGCCTTGCTCTTGCAATGGCAAGATCTCCTTCTTCAACCTCTTGAGTAATGGTTGATCCGCATGCAATATAGCTGTTTTGTTGAATATTTACAGGTGCCACTAAATTTGAATTGCTTCCTACAAAAGCCCCATCTCCAACAATAGTTTTATTCTTATGTTTTCCATCGTAATTAACGAAAACTACTCCGCAGCCTATATTAACATTTTTTCCAATTTCTGCATCACCTATGTATGCTAAGTGTGATGATTTTGAATTATCACCTATTATTGATTTCTTAACTTCAACAAAATCGCCTATTTTGACATTTTTCCCAAGAACGGTATCAGGTCTTAAGTAAGCAAATGGACCTACGGTTGTTCCGTCACCTATAGTTGATTTTATTACCTTTGAGCTTTCTACATTTACATTATTGCTAATAAATGAGTCAATTATTCGAGAATTAGGACCAATAGTACAATTTGAGCCTATTTCTGTTTTTCCTTCTAATATAGTTCCAGGATAAATGACCGTGTCTCTTCCTACTTTAACGCAGTCCTCTATGTAGGTATGTTCAGGGTCTATAATAGTAACGCCCAAAAGCATTAAACTTTTGTTGATTCTTTCCTGCATTATTTTAGAAACTTCGGCTAATTGAACTCTGTCATTAACAGCCTTAATATCTGTTGAATCCTCTAAAACCCAACCGCCTATTTTGAAGTTTTCGTTATTTAAAACCTTAACAGTATCTGTCAGGTAGTATTCATTTTGAGAATTGTTTGTATCTATTTTTTCCAACGCATACTTTAATAATTTTCCATTAAAACAATATATGCCCGTATTTATTTCTTTGATTTTTTTAATTTCTTCTTGTGCATCCTTTTCTTCCACAATGTTCATTACGGATAAATCTTTATTTCTTACAATTCTTCCATATCCCTTTGGATTGTCAAGAAAAGCAGTCATAACTGATGCGGCATAATCACTTTTTTCATGATATTTTATAAATTCATTAAGAGTTTCCTTTCTGATTAAAGGACCATCTCCCACTAATATAACAACCGTATCCTCATCATTTATATATTCCTTTGCACACATAGCTGCATAGCCAGTTCCATATGGCGCATTTTCACCAATTGGTTGTTCCACACATAAAACATTCATATCCTTAATATTATCTAAAACCTTTTCTTTACCATGTCCGAGAATTACAACATTTTTTTCTATTCCTGAATTTTGGGCAGCTTCAATAACGTACTTAAGCATTTCTTTTCCGCAAACCTTGTGCAAGGTTTTAGGGATGTCGGATTTCATTCTCGTACCTTCACCTGCTGCCAATATAATTGACATACTCATATTTTTTCTCCTTAACTAGAATACTTTTAGATTATATATCATATTATGAATTAAGTCAAAAAAATTTCATCAAAAAAGGGTCTTAGAGAAGACCCAAGAATATTGATAGTTAACACTATCATATGCGCTATAGAAGAGCTGCTTCTTCACTTTCACCCTCTTCATGGCGCTTTTCTTCATAAGCTTTAAAAACAGCTTCTGCAACTTGATTTCTTGTTTCTGAATTGATTGGATGAGCGATATCCTTAAATTCCCCATCTGGCATTTTTCTGCTTGGCATTGCAATAAATAAGCCTTCTTGTCCTTCAATAATTTTAATGTCGTGAACCACAAAGCAATCATCAAAAGTTACGGAAACGATTGCCTTCATCTTGCCTTCTGAATTAATTTTTCTTACTCTTACGTCCGATATTTTCATGTTGTCACCACCTTCCCCCAAGAAATTATGTCTAATTTCATACATTATACTACATATGTTTTAAAAAAGCAAAAAAACATTTTCATTTTTGCCAAAAAAAGTATGAAATTATTTTAACAACTTCATATTTGGCTGAATATCAATAATTCCTGCTTTTTCATCTATTTTATTTAATTGCAATAAAGATAAATAGTTGTCTATAAGTTTCTTTTCAGGTTCTTTCGTTTCAATAACTACAGCCGTACCCACAACATCAACATTAAATTCTCTCATCATGTCTGCCATCCCTTTGCAAGTTCCGCCACCCTTCATAAAGTCATCCACTATCAAAACTCTTGAATTTTCCTTTATTGATCTTCTTGATAAAGACATGGTTTGAATATTGTTAGATGAACCTGACACATAGTTAATGCTTACTGTTGCACCTTCTGTTACTTTATTGTTTCTTCTTATTACCGCAACAGGAACATTCAGCTTTTGCCCTGTTAATATGGCAACAGGAATACCCTTTGTTTCTACAGTAACTATACAATCAATTTTTTCTTTTGAATATTCTGATGATATGATTTTTGCAATATTCGTTACAATGTTTGGGTTATTAAATATGTCAGTCATATATATAAATCCGCCAGGCAATATTCTGTTTTTATGAGAAAACAAATCACATAGTTCATTGAGTATATTTGTTTTTTCATTAATACCCATTATAGGAATAAATATAGCACCACCGGACGCACCTGAAATTGTTTCTATTTTTCCATAATCAAGCTCTGCTACTAATTCTTTAACTATGGATACATCCTCGCTGATGGTTGATTTTGCTGCATTAAAAATTTCCGAAAAATAGTTGTAGGAAAAAACATAATTCGGTTTTTCAGCAAATATTTTCATTAAAGCGCCAATTCTTTGATTTCTTTTGTATTTTTTCATTTTAACTCCGCACGAATGTTTTTATTAATTATACAATGAACGTTCGCAATATTCAAGACATTATTTTAAAAAGATATTAAATATTACTGTTTCTTTTCAGCCAATCAAAAAATCCCGCTGATAAAAAATATTTTTTTTAATTCAATTGTCCACCTGCATTTAATATTGCTTTTTCAACTAATACTTCCATAGGATTAATATATGGTCCATGTAAATCATACAGGTATTGTGCGCTTGAAAGCTCTGTGCAGCCTAATAAAAATGTATTGGCACCTAATGATTTCAATTCTTCCACACATTCAAAAAACAATTTTGTTCCTTCCTCATAGTTTCCGCTTTTTATTACTTCATATATGAATTTCATTATTATCTCCTGTGTTTTTATTGGCACCACAGTTTTTATTCCCAAATTAGAATAATAATTTTCATATATTTTAGATTTAATAGTACCATCTGTTGCCATAATACCTACAACCGCGTCTTGTCCATATTTAGTTAACGTGTATTTGACAGTTTCTTCAGGCATATTTATAAAAGGTATATTTACTTTTTCTTTTATTTCATGCAGAAAAAAGTGAGCTGTGTTACATGGCATTATTAAAAAGTCTGCTCCAGCTTGCTCAAGCATTCTTGCTGATTTTATCAGCTCAACCGTAGGATCTTCTCCTTCAGCAATTATTGCTTTAGTTCTGTCAGGTATATTAGTATTTGAATCGATAATTACATGTATATGATCTTGATCCCTTGATGCTTTCGTTCTTAAAACTATGCGCTTGTACAAATCTACTGTTGCTAAAGGACCCATTCCACCTATGATTCCAATTGTTTTCATTGTCCACCTCTATTTTTTAATCGGTTCATTATACCATAAATGCAAGCCGTTAACAATAAAAACAAGCCAAAGCTTGTTTTTATTTGCTAACATAATTCTAGGTAATTTACTCCATCTTCAGGTATAATAATTTTAATATCCGAATTACTTCCTTGAGCAAATAATGTATAGTGCATTCTTGGTGCTATGTCTAATCTGAAATTTTTCAAAGGTTTATTTGTAGCTTTTTCTGTTAAAATAAACTCATACCTTCCTGATGGTATTGCTATGTTAATAGATACATCACCATACTTGATCCCAGAAATTAAAGTTGCGCCATCTGCTGCTTTCATTTCTATTTTTTGTGTCTCTTGTATGAAATTAGCAAATCTCAATGCAGACATAGAGCCCATCTCTACATTCTCCTTAGCCTCAGGTATCATAAAAACGCTTACGTCCGTTGGATCTGTATCGTCTAATGCTATTACACCTGTGTATGAAAGATTTTGATGTATATCAATTGTTGATTCAAATATTAATTTCTTAATCTCTCCTGCTTCATATAATTTTATATGGTATGTTCCCGGTGAAAATTTTGCGTACCTTGTAAATTCCCCGGTATTTAGGTTCTCTGCCATCAAAATATCATTAATTAACACATCATATTTTGAATTTTTATTTGTATTAAGTACTCTTATGAAAGATTTTTTGCAAAAGCAGCTAGATTGACCACTTACTGCATTATTATTAGCCATGTAATCCATATAATTTGGATATGAATATGGATACATAGGATAACTGTATTCTGCCGGATTATTCATATATTCACCCCATTTCATTAATTATTATATGAAATGGGGTGATAAACGTTCTATACTATATAATAATTTGCGGGAAATCAACATATTTGATTATTATAGACACAAATTTTTCTAAATGCATTTTGTCTTTTTCATCAAATCTGTTTATTATAGGGCTATCTATATCTAAAACCCCTATAAGCTTATCATTCTTTATAATAGGCACAACTATTTCAGAATTAGAAGCTGAATCACATGCAATGTGTCCAGGAAATTCATGAACATTTTTTACAAGCTGAGTATTTCTTGTTTGTGCAGCAGTTCCGCATACACCATTGCCCAATTGAATATGTGTGCAGGCAGGCTTTCCTTGAAATGGACCAAGAACCAATTCTTCATTTTTATATAAATAAAAACCAGCCCAGTTAATATCATCTAACAAAAGCCATAAAAGTGCGCTTGCATTTGATATATTAGCAAGCCAATCTGGTTCCTCACATATTAAGCCAGTTAACTTCATATTCATGTAGTTATAAAATTTATCCTTAGTTTCAAAATTAATTTTTTCTATATTATTCATGTATAATTAAATCCTCCTAGATAAATATAGAATTATTATATATGAAAACAAGAAAAAAACAAGATTAAACTGCCTCTTGCAGCGAGCCATAATTTCTTGAATTATAGATACCTAACAGTTCTT